>JAEMGR010000010.1:0-300000 GCA_016458225.1 Myxococcaceae bacterium JPH2
GGCGCGAAGCTGGTGCGCCAGTTGGTTGGCCTGTGCGTCCACCTCCGCATACGTCAGTCGCGTCCCTTCCGACTCCACCGCCACGGCTTCGGGACGCTTCGCCACCTGCTGCTCCACCAGGTGGTGCACCAGCTCGTCCCTCGGGTACTCCGCGGCGGTGTCGTTCCACGCCACCAGCACCTGCCCCCGCTCTGCCTCCGTGAGGAGCGAGAGCTCGGACAGTGGCGCATCGGGAGAAGTCACGGCCCATTCCAGGACGCGCTGGAAGTGCTCGCTCATGCGAGCGACCGTGGAGGCCGCAAACAGGTCGGTGCTGTACTCCAGGATGCCCTTGAGACCGTCCTCCGTCTCCGTGACATCGAGCGTGAGGTCGAACTTCGCGCCGAGACTCGGGATGGGCTGCAGACTCACCTTCAGCCCCGGCAGCGTCACATCCGGAACCGGTACGTTCTGGAGCGCGACGAGCACCTGGAACAAGGGCGGACGTCGCTGTCCTCGGGGAACGTCCATCACCTCCACGAGCTTCTCGAAGGGCACGTCCTGGTTCGCGTACGCGCCCAGGGCCATGCGCTTCACGCGCCCGAAGAAGGTCCGGAACGAGGGATCGCCCGAGAGGTCCCCTCGCAACACCAGCGTGTTGACGAACAGGCCCAGCAGGCCCTCCAGCTCCTTGCGGTTGCGACCCGCGATGGGCGTGCCGACGGTGATGTCCTCCTGGCCGGAGTAGCGACCGAGGACAACCTGAAGCGCCGCGATGATGCCCATGAAGAGCGTGCCGCCCTCTCGCAACGCCACAGCCTTGAGCTGCTCGGTGAGCGCCCGCGGCACGAGCACGGGCTGACTGGCCCCTCGGCCCGAAGGCTTCGCCGGGAGTGGGAAGTCCGTGGGCAACGCCAGTGCGCCATTCACGCCGCGCAAGGCCTGCTTCCACCAACTCAACTGCGCTTCCAGCTCGGCGCCCTGGAGCCAGCCTCGCTGCCACAGCGCGAAGTCGACGTATTGGAGGGGCGGCTCGGGGAGCTTCGTAGGCGCGCCCAGGCGACGCGCGGTGTAGAGCATCACCAGCTCGCGCGAGAGCACCGCGCCGGACCACCCGTCCGTGATGATGTGGTGGAGGACGAGCAACAGGACGTGCTCCTCCTCCCCCACCCGCAGCAAGGAGGCGCGCATCAGCGGCCCTTGCTCCAAGTCGAAGCGATGGAGGATCCGCTCGCGCAGAGCTGACAGCAGCTCGGTCTCGCGCCGAGCGGAGGGAACGTGGCGCAGGTCCACCTGCTCCAACGGGAGCGCCATCGAGGGGAAGACGTGCTGAATGGGCGCGTCGGCCGCGTGACGGTAGACCGTGCGCAGCACTTCATGTCGCACCACCAACTCCTGGAGCGACTTCTCCAGCGCGGCGACATCCAGGGCGCCACTCAGGCGCAACGAGATGGGCGAGTGGTACGCAACGCTCGTCGGATCGAGCTGAGCGAGGTACCACAACCGCTGCTGTCCGAACGAAAGCGGCAGCGGCCCCGCGCGCGACACGCGGCGAATCGCACCACCCGGAGCGCCCGAGGCCAGCTCCGTGCCACGCGCGGATCCAGAGCCCTGGGACACAGCCGCAGCCACGTGCGAAGAGGCAGGGTGCGAGCGAGACGCGGATGACTCGCCCCGCGACTGAGCCGACGGAACACGCGGCGGGGACGAAGCCCCATGCACGTCTGCGCCGGGCGCGCGCGGCACACTCGAGGATGGGCGTGCCACGACGGCGGACCGGCTGTCGGTGGCGGGTGGCTGGGTGACTCCTGGGCTGGGCGCCCGAGTCGAAGCGGGCCGCCGCGCAAGGTTCGCAAGAACCTCCACCTGCCCGTCCGCTCGGTATCGCGCCGAGACATGTGTGCCGTACAGGCGCGTCCCATTTCCCTCGGGGGATCCAGGCAGGCGCGCACGCGAGCGTTCCGGATCATTCCAGAAGCCGATCGGTACGGCCTCGCCCCCTACGAACAACTCGCCCACCACGCCCACCGGGGCACGACGCCCCGAGGCATCGAGCACGAACCGTGGCCCGTGGGTCTCGGTCGCCTGAGGCAACACGGGCACGGGAGAGACCACCCGCGCGGAGGCCGCCCGCTGGAGCGACGCGGCCAGCTCGACCGGGCTTCCCTCTGTCTCGTCCACGACCCACGTGCGCACCGAGCCCAGGCGCGCCTCGGCCTCGGGCAGGTTCGCGAGCGTTTGCGCGAACGCGGCGCCGCAGCGCAGATGCGCGGGCGACTCCGGGCGCAGCCAGTCCACCAGCGACGGACCCACGTCTTCGCGAGGCAGCACGAAGGAAGGACGCGCGCGGTCTCCCTGCACGCGGCGCCGCAGCGTGTCCAAGTGTCGCAGGCCCTCCATGGCCACGGCATGCGGGAGACCGAAGTCGACGAGGCACGCGACCTCATCCACGTCCGCCTGCCGGAGCTGCTCCATCCGCGCGACGAGCGAGTCCGGAGTGCCGAACAATCCGCCCGCCTCCAGGTAGCGCGTGACGCCCTGCTCCAGCAGCGTCTCCAGGTCCTGGGGCGACAGCTGTCGCACGTCGAAGCCCGAGCCCTGGCTGGCCACCAGTCCCTGGATCAGCTCCACCGAGCTGCGGAAGTAGCGCAGCAACGGCTCGCGCGCGAGGCGGGCCACGTCCTCGCGGCGCTCCGTCACGAACGTATGCAGCATCAGGACGACGTGGCCTCGGTCGTGGCCCGCCGCACGCCGCGCCGCCCGGTAGAGGGCCACCTTGCGGCCCAGCTCCTCGAAGTCCTGTCCCAGCCCGAGCACGTTGGTGAGCAACCCCGTGCCCAGCTCACCCGCCATCCGGAACGTCTCAGGGTTGAAGGCGGCGGTGATCCACAAGGGAAGCTCGGCTTGAACGGGCCGCGGGCGGATCGAGACGTCCACCTCGACTCCGGCGCCGTTGACACGGCGAATGGATCCACCCCGCCACAGCCTTCGCACCTCTTCCACGCCACGCCGCACGGCCTCTGGGCGCTGCTTGAAGTTCTCCGGAGCGAAGACGAAGTCGTTCGCGTTCCAACCCGTGGCAAAGGACACCCCCGCGCGTCCATCCGAGAGGTTGTCGATGACGGACCACTCCTCGGCCACGCGCACGGTGTCGTGCAGCGGGAGCACGACGCTGCCGGCGCGCAGGGACACGCGCTCGGTGACCATGGCCAGCGCGGCGGTCGTCGTGGTCGGGCTGGGATAGGGACCACCGAAGGCGTGGAAGTGACGCTCGGGCGTCCACACCGCGCTGAAGTCATGCGTGTCAGCGAACTTCGCGCCGTCGAGCAGCAACTGGTACTTCTCGCGGCCCGCCGCGTCAGCGTCCGCCGCGAAGTAGAACAAGCTGAAGTCGAGCGTGCGCGAGCCTCCCGTGCGCCCTGCCACGGAGCGGTCCTCGGCCACGGCTCCGGCCACGACGACCTGGAGTCCACGCGTGAGCGCCCACAACGTCTCCAGCTCGGCGCCATCGCGCGCCAATTCGGGCGTCACGAGCCAGAGCTCCCCAGGGCTCGCGGACATGCGCGCATCGAGCAACGCGAACCGGTGCCCGAGGTTCTGGTGGCTCAGCACCACCCGCGCCGAGTCCTCGCCACCGTGCTCCGGCACGAGGCAGGCCATGCCCTCCACCTCCACGCGCGGCAGTGCCCATTCGCTCGACACCGTATCTGGCGCCAGCGGGAGTCGGGCGACCCGAACGCCCGCCAGCTCCGACGGAACCCGCACCGAGGCTCCCGCCACGAGCACCGCGGGTTGTCCCTCCAAGGCCAGGGACGCCACCGTGCTCCATTGCGTCGGCGTCACGAGCGCATAGGCACCTCCCGCCGCGAGCACGCCCCACAGCGCGACCGCGCGCTCGAGCGGCGAATCGACACAGACCGCCACGGGGATGCCCGAGCCCACGTCCAGGCGTCGCAACTGGGTCGCGAGCGCGAGCGCCTGCGTCCGCAAGGCGCGCCACGTCAGCGAGCGCGAACCCTCGCGCAGGGCCACCGCTTCGGGCTCGGCCTCCGCGCGAGCCAGGAGCAGCGCGGGAATGGAGGCGGACCCCAAGGACGCACCCGGCTCGGCGCGCTCCAGCGACAGCCTCGACATCGCGAGGTCCGGAGACGCCATCGCGTCCGTCAGGAGCGCTTCCATCTGCGACAGCAGCCGCGCGATGGACGACGCATCGAACAAGTCGACCGCGTACTCGAGGATGCCGGAGAAGCCGTCCTCGTCCTGCCGCATGAGCACGGTGAGGTCCGCCAGCGCGGTGCCGTACTGCGCGGGAAGCTCGGTGACGTCGAAGTAGCTCAGCCGCAGCCCGGGGAACTCGAGGATGGGCGCGGACACATCCTGGGTGTGCAGGAGGAAGACGGCGTCGAACAGGCGGGACAGCCCGCTCTCCTCGCCAGGCTCCAGCTCGCCCAGGAGCTGCTCGTAGGGAACATCCGGGTTCGCGAACGCGGACAGGGTCGTGTCGCGCACGCGGAGGGCCAGCTCGCGGAAGCTCGGGTCTCCCTCCAGAGAGGTCCGCAGCGCGAGGGCATGGGCGACGTAGCCGATCTGCGGCTCCAGCTCAGGCCGGGTGCGGTTGCCGATGGACGTCCCCACCACGATGTCGTCCTGACCCGAGCACCGGGCCAGCAGCGCCTTGAAGCCCGCGAGCAGGGTCATGTACGGCGTGACGCCCTCACGCTGGCTGAACGCCTCCAGCGCGGTGCTGAGCCCCCGGGAGAACGCGAACGAGTGTCTCGCGCCGCGCCGCCGCGCCCCGGCCACGCGAGGCCGGTCGAGCGGCAGGGGCAGCGGCCCCGGTCGCCGAGCCAGCCGCTCCCGCCAATACGTCTGCTGCGATGACAGCGACCCGTCGACCACCGCTTGCCGCTGCCACGCGGCGAAGTCGATGTACTGGATGGGCAGCTCCGGCAATGCCACGGAGTGCCCGTGCACGAAGCCGGTGTAGAGCGCGACGGCCTCGCGGATGAAGTTCACCAGCGAGAGCGTGTCCGCGACGATGTGATGGATGGTGAGCAGCAACACATGCTCCGCATCCGCCAGGCGCAGCAGGTGGACGCGCACCAGCGGGCCCGCGTCCAACGAGAACGGGGCAGCCGGATCGAGCCGCGCGCGCCGCATCGCCTCCGCCTCGCGGTCCCCCGCGAACTCGCGCAGGTCCACGACCGGCACCGAGATGCGAACCTCCGAGAGGACGTGAGGCACCGCCCGGCCCGCCACGTCTCGGAAGACCGTGCGCAGGGACTCGTGACGACGGATGACGTCGTTGAAGGCGCGCTCCAACAGCGGCACGCGCAAGTCACCCGTGATTCGGATCGCGAGCGGCTCGTTGAAGATGGAGCTGCCGGGCTCCTGCCGCTCCAGTTCCCAGACGCGAGCCTGGACGACGGAGAGGGGCAGCTCGCCGGTTCGAGGAATGGGCGCGATGGCCACGCCGGCCCTGGCGGCTTCGGGCGCATCCACCTGGAGGCGGGCCTCGATGCGCGCGGCGAGGCTCGCCACGGTGGGCGCCTCGAACAAGTCGCTCAGGGGAATCTGGACGCGGAACTCCTCGCGAAGGCGCGTGAGGAGCTGCGCCGCCATGAGCGAGTTGCCGCCCAAGGCGAGGAAGTTGTCGTCCGGCCCGATGTCCTCCACGCCCAGGCGCTCGCGCCACAGCTCGGTCAGGCGCTGAGCGATGTCCCCGCGCGGCGCGGGCGGGGCGCTCGGGGCCACGACGACATCCGGAAGCGTCAGGGCAGGACGCACGACGTTCCGGGACTCGAAGGGATAGCCCGGGAGCGACACCCGATGGCGGCGCTCGTGCGCGAAGAAGCCTTCCCAATCCACCATCGCGCCGGCGCACCAGAGCGCCCCCAAGGACTCCAGCAGGGTCTGCTCATCCGAGTTCGACGTGCCCTGCCGGCGCAGCGACGGCACCACGCGCGCGTCCCGCTGCGTCCGGAGCGCTGGACGCGCGAGCGTGGTGAGGTGCTGATCCGGTCCCGCCTCGATGAACCAGCGACACCCGGACTCGACCAACGTGGCGAGGCCCGCCGAGAAGCGCACGGGCTCACGCATCTGCCGAGCCCAGTACTCGGGCGAGATCGCTTCCTCGGGACGGATCCAGGTGCCGGTGAGGCTGGAGACGTAGGGAATGGACGGCGCGTTGAGCGTCAGGCCGGCCACGGCCTTCTCGAGCAACGGCATCATCGGCTCCACCGCGCGGGAGTGGAACGCGTGCGCGGTCGCGATGGCCACCCTGCCCTCGCGCCGCTCCGCGAGCGCCTGCTCCAGGACCTCCAGTGCCTCGCGAGGTCCGGACACCGTGCAGCGATCGACCGCGTTGACGGCGGCGATCTCCACGCCCTCCGGCAACAGCGGACGCAGGGCCTCGACGGACATGCCCACCGCGAGCATGCCGCCCGGAGGCAGGCGGGACATCAGCTCGCCCCGCAGCACGGCCAGCGCGAGCGCGTCCTCCAGGGACAGGACGCCCGACAAACAGGCGGCCGCGTACTCACCAAAGCTGTGCCCCAACAACGCGCTGGGCTGGATGCCAAAGCCCATCCAGGTACGAGCGAGGGCGTACTCCACGGCCAGGAGCGCGGGCAGCGCGAAGCGGGGCTCTCGCAGGCGCGCCTCGGCCTCGGCCTCGCTCCCAGGCTCGGGGAAGAGCACCGCGCGCAGGTCCTCGGTCAGTCCAACAGTGGGGAGGATCTCCAGGCAGGCATCCAGCGCGCGCCGGAACGCGGGCTCGGACGAGTACAGGTCGCGCGCCATTCCAACCGACTGCGCGCCTTGCCCCGGGAAGAGGAACGCCACCTGCCGCGCTCGCGCCACCTCATTCGAGACGGCCTGCGCCGCCCGCCCCGGCTCCGCGAGCACGCGGGCCAGCTCCGCGCCATCCTCGACCACGACGGACTGGCGGAACTCGAAGGCCCGACGCCCCACGGCCCGGGTGTGGGCAAGATCCGCGAGGTCCACATCGGGGTGCGCGAGGACATGGCGGGCCAGCTCTTGCCCCAGCGTCCTCAGCGCGCCTTCGCTCCTCGCCGACAAGGTGACGAGCTGTCGACCGCGAGAGCTGCCCATCGGCAACTCAGGCGGCGGCGCCTCCTCCAGCACGAGGTGCGCGTTGGTGCCGCCGATTCCGAAGGAACTGACGGCCGCGCGCCGAGGCACGTCGCCCCGAGGCCAGGGCCGCAGCGAGGTGTTCACGAAGAAGGGACCGCGCGAGAAGTCCACCTCGGGATTGGGCTGCTCGAAGTGAAGGCTGGGCGGCACCTCGCCGTGATGCAGTGACAGGACCGCCTTGATGAGGCCAGCCATGCCCGCGGCCGTGTCCAGGTGTCCGATGTTCGTCTTCACCGAGCCGAGGGCGCAGTAGCCCCGCTGCTCGGTGTGCGCGCGGAAGGCGCGGGTCAGCGCCGCGACCTCGATGGGGTCACCGAGCGAGGTCCCCGTGCCATGCGCCTCGACGAGCCCGATGGTGGAGGCGTCCACGTCCGCGGCGGCGAGCGCGCGCGAGATGACCTCGCGCTGCCCCTGAATGCTGGGCGCGGTGTAGCTGACCTTCGCATCGGCGTCGTTGTTGAGGGCCGAGCCCTTGATGACCGCGTAGACGGTGTCGCCGTCGCGCACCGCATCCGCGAGGCGCTTGAGCACCACCACGCCCAACCCATTGCCCAGCACGGTGCCCCGCGCGCGGGCATCGAATGCGCGGCAGTGCCCGTCCGGAGAGAGGATCATCCCCTCCTGGAAGAGGTAGCCCGTGCGCTGAGGCAGCGACACCTTCACCGCGCCCGCGAGCCCCACGTCGGACTGGCGCGTGCGCAAGCTCTGGCAGGCGAGGTGCACCGCGACGAGGCCCGTGGAGCAGGCGGTGTAGACGTTGAGGCTCTCGCCGGAGAGCTTGAGCTTGTAGGCCGTCTTGGTGGCCACGTTCTCGCCGGTCGTGGTGCCGAGCGCCTCGAACAGAGCCGCTGGCTCCTTCTTCGTCTGGCCGAGGAGCGACAGGAGGTGCCCTCCCGACGAGCCCGCGCCGGCATACAGCGAGATGGCGCCCAGGACGCGCTGCGCGTCGTAGCCCGCGTCCTCCAACGCATGCCACGCGCACTCCAGGAAGAGGCGCTGCTGCGGATCCATCCACTCGGCCTCGCGCGGGGAGACCTCGAAGAAGCCCGCATCGAAGTCGTCGGCGCCATCCAGCACGCCCCCCGCCGGCACGAAGTCCGGATGCTCTCGCATCGCGGCGGACAACAGCGGCGAGTCCTCCAGCTCCTCGGCGGAGAAGCGCGAGATGGACTCCACCCCCTGCCGCAGGTTCTCCCAGAAGGCCTTCACGTCCTTGGCCCCAGGGAACCGGCCCGCCATGCCGACGATGGCGATGTCTCGCCCTTCCCCTTCGGTTCTCACCTCGGTCTCGGAGCGGCGTGGCGCGCGAGGCTCGGGCTCCACCCGCTCGCGCTCCAAGCGCGCGGCGAGCGCGTGCACCGTCGGATGCTCGAAGAAGTGCGTGACGGGGACCTCGCGCCCCAGCTCGGCGCGAAGCTGGGTGCTGGCCTTCACCACGGTCAGCGAGCTGCCTCCGAGCGCCTCGAAGAAGTGGTCATGCATGCCCACTCGGGGTACCTGGAGCACCCGCGCCCAGACCCCCGCGATGGTCCGCTCCAGCTCGGTCGTCGGCTCGACGGACTCCGGTGCGGCAGCGGCTGCGAGGGGCTCGTGCTCCGGCAAGGAGCGACGGTCGACCTTTCCTCCTGGCGTCAGCGGCAGGTGCTCCAGCCGCATGAAGAACGAGGGCACCCACGCATCCGGGAGCCGCTCGCGCAGGAAGCGACGCAACGTCCCCGCGTCCAGCTCTCCCTCGCCCACGACATAGGCCGTCAGGCGCGTCTCCCCTCCACGCTCGTGGGGGACGACCACGGCCTGTCGAACACCGGGGTGTCGGGACAGGGCGGCCTCGACCTCGCCCAGCTCGATGCGGATGCCGCGGACCTTCACCTGCGCGTCGCGGCGCCCGACGAACTCCAGGCGACCATCGGCGAGCTGACACACCATGTCCCCGGTCCGATACAGCCGCTCCCCCGGGTCCTGCGTGAAGGGATGGGGCACGAAGCGCTCGGCGGTGAGCGCGGGCTGGTTCAGATAGCCGCGCCCCACGCCGATGCCGCCCACGCACAGCTCACCCGGTACGCCCACGGGCACCGGCTGCATGTCGCGATCGAGCACGTACACGCGCGCGCCCGCGAGGGCCCGCCCGATGGACGGACGCCGAGGATCCACCTCCAGCTCCACGGTCGCGCAGATGGAGACCTCGGTGGGCCCGTAGCCGTCCAGGAAGCGCCGGCCGGCCTGCCACGCGGCGGCCAACTCCGGCGTGCAGGCCTCGCCCACGGAGGCGACCACCCCGAGCGCCGGCAGCGCGGACGGACTCAGCTGCGCGAGCGAGGTGGGCGTCGCGATCAACACGTCGATGCGCTGCGCTCCCAATACCTCCTGCAAGGCGGGACCCGCCAGGAGCGTGCCGGGAGGCGCGAACACCAGCTCCGCGCCCGAGCACAGCGCGGTGAACACCTCGCACACGGAGGCATCGAACCCGAAGGACGCGAGCTGGAGGATGCGCCGCCCTGGCCCCAGGCCGAGCGCCTCACCGAACGCGACCGCCGTATTGCTCAGCCCCCGGTGCTCGATGAGCGCGCCCTTGGGCGTTCCCGTCGAGCCGGAGGTGAAGAGGACATAGGCCAGGTGCTCGGGAGACACCGAGGACTCGGGCGCGGACTCCGGGAAGCGAGCGATCGCGCTCGCATCCGCGTCGAGCAGCACCAGCATCTCACCGCTCGTGCCCAGCTCGTCCGCCAGCGCCTCCTGGCTGATCAGCACGGGCACACGGGCTTCGCCCAGCATGGCCGCAAGACGACCGGGGGGATACGACGTGTCGAGCGGCAGGAAGGCGCCACCCGCCTTCAACACGCCCAGCAGCGCCACCACCAGCTCGGGCGTGCGCTCCAGATACACGCCCACCCGGACCTCGGGCCCCACGCCCACCGAGCGCAGGTGCGCCGCGAGCTGATTGGCGCGGGCATCCAGCTCCCGATACGACCAGGACCGCGTCCCCAGCGTGAGCGCGGGACCGCCGGGAGTCCGCCGCGCCCAGGCCTCGACATGGTGGTGCGCGCATCGGGCGGGAGCCGCGGGGCTCGTGTGGCTCCACTCGAGCAGCGCGCGCTGGCGCTCCTCGGGCGTCAACATCGACAGCTCGGAGACGCGACGCTCGGGCTCCGCCACGGCGCCCACGAGGAGCATCTCCAGGTGACGCAGCATGCGCGCCACCGTGTCCGCGTCGAAGAGGTCCGTGGCGTACTCGCACAGCAGCTCGACACCCGTGGCCGTCTCGGTCACGCAGAGCGTGAGGTCCAGCTTCGTCGCGCCTGTGTCGCCCAGGCTGCCTTCGAGCGTCAGTCCACCCGGCAGGCGCGCCGAAGTGGGCAGCGCCTCCTGGAGCACCAGCTTCACCTGGAACACGGGCGCATGGGACAGGCTGCGCTCCGGGTTGAGGGCGCGGACCAGCTCGTCGAAGGGCAGGTCCTGGTGCGCCCACGCGGCGAGCGCCTCGTCATGGAGTCGCGCGAGCACCTCGCGGAAGCTCGGCGCGCCGGAGAAGTCGCCACGCAGAGGGAGCTGGTTGACGAACAGGCCCAGCAGCCCCGCGAGCTCCGGGCGCGCACGGTGCGCGGCGTCCACGCCGACGACGAGATCCTCCTGTCCCGAGTAGCGATGAAGCAGGAGCTGAAACCCCGCCAACAACGTCACGAAGGGCGTGGTGCCGCCATGGCGCGCCAGCGCGCGCACCTGCTCCCAGGTCGACAACTCCAAGCGGCGGCGCACCTGCGCGCCTCGGTAGGACTGGACAGCGGGACGAGGACGATCGCCACGCAACTCCAAGACCGGTGGAGTTCCAGCCAGGTGCTCGCGCCACCAGGAGATCAACGTCTCCAAGCGGGTGCCCTGGAGCCACTGCCGCTGCCAGATGGCGTAGTCGCCGAACTGCACGGGAGGGTCGGCAAGCACGGGCGCGCGCCGCTCCAGCGCCGCCGCATAGAGCTCACCCAGCTCCCCCACCAGCACCCGCATGGAGCCGCCGTCCGTGACGAGGTGATGCATCGTCAGGAGCAACACGTGGCGCTCGGACTCCAAACGCAACAGCGTGGCGCGGAGCAGCGGGCCTTGTCCCAGGTCGAACGGGCGACGGGCCTCCTCGCGCGCCAGCCGGAGGACCTCGGCCTCGCGCGCGGCCTCGGGCGACGAGGACAGCTCCACGACGGGTAGCGCCAACGCCACGGACTCGAGGACGCGAGCCAGGGGCTCGCCCTTCGCGTCCTCCGCGACGACCATGCGGAGCACTTCATGCCGCCGCGTCAGCGCTCGCAGTCCGCGCTCCAGCGCCGAGGCATCCAAGCGCCCCGCCAGCCGCGCCACCACCGGGACGTTGTAGAACGCGCTTCCGGGTTCCAGGCGCTCGAGGAACCACAAGCGCTGCTGCGCGAATGACAGGGGCGGTGACCCACCCGCTGGACGCCGAGGAATGGCCTCACGAGCAGGCTCGCGCGTCCGGCGCGCGGCGATCTCCCGCACCAATTCAGCGGCGCTCGCGCCCCGGAGCAGGGACTCCATGGGGATCGCGACGCCCAGGTCCCGCTCCAGGCCGTGCGCCAACTCCACGGCGGCGAGCGAGTCGAGTCCGTATCGCGTGAGCGGGACATCGGACTCCAGCGCCTCCACCCGGGAGCCCAGCCGCGCGGCGATGCGCGCGAGCACGGACGACTCCAGCGACGGCAGCTCCCCCTCCGCGAGCGCATCCGCGGCCTCGCGAGACTCGAAGCTCCCCGCTCGCCACACGTGCAGCTCGCGCAGCTCACCAGCCAGGAAGGCCTCACGGCTCGCGGCGCGCCGCACCTTCCCGCTGGAGGTCTTCGGCAGGCTCCCCGGATCGATGAGCACGAGCGCGGCGGGGAGCACCTCGTGCACCTCCGACAGCCGCTGACGGATCGCGCCCGCGACGTCGTCGATGGAGCCCTCCAGCTTGCGTGCGTCCACCTCCTGCACCACCACCAGCCGCTCCTCGCCCTCCAGGTCGAGGGCGAAGGCCGCGCCACACCCGGGCCGGAGCGCCGGGTGGCTCTGCTCCACCGTCAGCTCCAGGTCCTGCGGATACAGGTTGCGTCCGCGCAGGATGATGAGGTCCTTCTTCCGGCCCGTGACGTAGAGCATCCCCGCGTCGAGGAACCCCAGGTCCCCCGTCCGCAGGAACGGCCCCTCTCCGCTCGCGAGGTGCGCCTGGAAGACCTCGCGGGACTGCTCGTCGCGTCGCCAGTAGCCCCGGGCCACGCTGGGCCCTCGGACCCAGATCTCTCCCACGTCCCCCTGGGCGCGGACTCGCGCCGTCTCGGGGTCCACGACGAGGACCTCCTGCGACGACAGCGTCCTGCCGCTGCCCACCAGCACGCGACCTTCCCCGAGGACCGGCGCCGCGTGCCCCTGCTCCAGCGCCTGGATGTCCACGCGCCGCAAGCGAGGCGGCTCGGCCTTCACGCCGCCCGTGACGATGAGACTGGCCTCGGCCAGGCCGTAGCAGGGATAGAGCGACTCGCGCCGGAAGCCGTGCGGCGCGAAGGCGTCGGTGAAGCGCTGCAGCGTCTCGGCGCGGATGGGCTCGGCGCCGCAGAAGGCCACCTCCCAGCGGCTCAGGTCCAGCCCTTCTCGCTCCGCCACGGGGATGCGACGCGTGCACAGCTCGAAGGCGAAGTTGGGTCCGCCGCTGATGGTTCCGCCGAAGCGCGTGAGCGCCTCCAGCCAGAAGCGAGGGCGCTTGAGGAAGGCCAGCGGCGACATCAGCGCGGTGTGGAAGCCCTGCGCCAGCGGCACCAGGATGCCGCCGATGAGCCCCATGTCGTGATACGGCGGCAACCAGATGACACCCACGCTGTCGTCACGCGTCTGAAACGCACCGCGTATCAACCCGAGGTTGTGCAGCAGGTTGCGGTGGCTCAGCATCACGCCCTTCGGCGTGCCGGTGGAGCCCGAGGTGTACTGGAGAAACGCGAGCGACTCCGCCGAGACCTCCGGACGTCTCCACCCCGTCTCGTGCTCCAGCTCCGGCGCATCCGTCGCCACCCAGCGCAGCGCGCGCAGGTCCGGTGCGTCCTGGGTGAGGAACTCCGCCATCTCCGCGATGACGGACGTGGTGAGCACCACCGTCGCGCCCGAGTCCTCGACGATGGCGCGCAGTCGAGGCAGCGTGCGCTCCAGCCGCGTGGGGTCCGGCGGATACGCCGGCACCGCGACACATCCCGAGTAGAGACAGCCGAAGAAGCCCGCCACGTACTCGACGCCTGGCGGATACAGCAGCACCGCGCGCTCCCCCGCCGAGGCCACCGACTGGAGCCGCGCGGCGATCCTTCGTGCGCGCGCGGCGAGCCCGTCGCTCGTGAGGGTCGCCTCGCCTCCCGGTTCATCCTCCAGGAACGTGTACAGGCGCTGCGAGGCGTGGGTGACGCTTCGCTCTTCGAGGAGTTCGATGAGAGTGCTGGGCTCGGTCATGGCGAGAGACACGCGGGCTGTCTTTCTGCGGTTCCCTCAATAGCCGAGACTTCATTCATTTCGCCAATGTCTTGAGAAAAGACAGACAGGCGAACCCACGGCTCGGTCCAGGCTCACAGCAACCGTGAAGCTCCAACGGCAATCGGCACCTTCGCGCGACATCAACGTGAACCAGACAACACTGTGACTCCGCGCATGGGCGGACTCTTGACACGCTTCCCGCGACGTGGCACTAAGGCGCCCAATAACGATAATGAGAACCATTCTCACTATCCCCACCTCCCAGCCCCGGACGCCCCCGGAGAACAGGCGCGCGGCACCCGATGGAACAGCAGATACGCGTGGCCCTCGTGACGGGGGCCGCTCAGGGGATTGGTGCGTCCGTCGCTCGGGCGCTCGCCGAGGAAGGCCGCGTCGCCGCCCTGGACCGGAATGCGGAGCGACTGGGCGCCACCGCGCGGGAGCTGCGCGCCCGGGGGCTCGACGTCACGGGCTTCCCCGTGGACGTGAGTGACCGCGCCTCGGTGGACGCCGCCGTCGATCGCGTCGAACGGGAGCTGGGCCCCATCGCGGTGCTCGCCAACGTCGCTGGCATACTGCGCGTATCACCCGCTCTCTCAATCACAGACGAGGACTGGGCGGCCACGTTCGCGGTGAACACGCAGGGCGTCTTTCATGTCTCGCGCGCGGTGGCGCAACGCATGGTGCCGCGACGGGCCGGTTGTATTGTCACGGTTGCGTCCAATGCTTCTGGAGTTCCCCGGATAGGGATGGCCGCCTACTCCGCCTCCAAGGCAGCCTCGGCGATGTTCACCAAGTGTCTGGGATTGGAGCTGGCGCCCCACGGCATCCGCTGCAACGTCGTGTCGCCCGGCTCCACCGACACGGCCATGCAGCGCGCGCTCTGGCCGGACGAACAGGGTGGTCAGGCGGTCATCGCCGGTTCCCTGGAGGCGTTCCGACTGGGCATCCCACTGGGACGCATCGCCTCCCCCGACGACATCGCCGAGGCCGTGCGCTTCCTCGCCTCGGACCGGGCGCGCCACATCACCCTGCATGACCTCTGCGTGGATGGTGGCGCCACGCTGGGGGTCTAGCGTCTTCGTGTATCCATCAATTGAGAATGATTACTAGTTCCAACTTCATGATGGGAGTTCCGCGATGAGGACGGTGGAGCAGCAGGCCCAGGCGCCCCGCATGCTGGCCGCGCAGTTGTTGCAGAGCTACGAGCCGGGCTCATCGTTCTTCTTCGCGACGCCGCGGCGCACGTTGCTGGCGCGTGGCACCTTCGCGACGGTGCCGTGCTCGGGAGGGCCGGACGCGCTCGCGCACCTCCCCTCTCGCGTGGCGACCGTGCTGCACGACGCGCGACAGGCGGCGCACGACATCCCCGTCGTCGTGGGCGCAGTTCCCTTCGATGGCTCGGCGCCCGCGCAGCTCGTGGTGCCCATGACCCTCCAGCGTGCGGGCCCCCTGGAGTTCGACACCCAGTCGCCCGCGCACCGCCCGCTCCAGGCTCGCTACACGGTGCGGCCGGTGCCCGAGCCCACCGTCTACCTGAACGGCGTCGCACAGGCCCTGGAGCTGATGCGCAGCGGGCCGCTTCGCAAAGTGGTCTTGTCGCGCGCCCTGGACCTGGAGGCCGCGGGCCCCATCGACCTTCAGCAGCTCCTGCACAACCTCGCGCGGCGCAACCCCACGGGCTACACGTTCGCGGCGGACCTCCCCATGGCGCGAAGCGGCGCACCCGGCACGGGGAGACGGACGCTGATTGGCGCCAGCCCCGAGCTGCTGGTCTCGCGCTCCGGGCTCCAGGTCCTCGCCAATCCGCTGGCGGGCTCCGCCGCGCGGTCCGCGGATCCAGTGGAGGACCAGGCGCGGGCCAACGCGCTGCGCTCCTCGCCCAAGGACCTGCACGAGCACGCGGTGGTCATCGACGCCGTCGCGGAGGCCCTCCGTCCGTACTGCACGACGCTGGAAGTGCCTGAGGCCCCATCGCTCGTGAGCACGTCCACGATGTGGCACCTCTCCAGTCGGATCCGCGGAGATCTGCGCGACCCGGCCATCTCGTCGCTGATGCTGGCCACCGCCCTGCACCCCACCCCCGCCGTGTGCGGCTTCCCCACGCGGCTGGCGCACGAAGCGATTGGCCACATCGAGCCATTCGCGCGGGGCTACTACACCGGCACGGTGGGCTGGTGCGACGCCACGGGAGACGGGCAGTGGGCGGTGACCATCCGCTGCGCCGAGGCGGACGCGCACACGCTCCGACTGTTCGCGGGCGCGGGCATCGTGGCGGGTTCCCGCCCGGAGTCAGAGCTGGCGGAGACCGAGGCCAAGTTCCGCACCATGCTCCAGGCCATGGGTCTGGGCTCCGAGGTGCAGGCGTGAGCACGCCCGCGCCCATGGGTATCCTGCTGGGCTGCCCCACCTGGCCCGAGTCCTTCGCCACGCGCTACCGCGCCGCGGGGTACTGGAAGGGCGAGACCTTCGGCGAGCTGCTGCGTGAACGGGGGCGACGCCACGGGGATCGCACCGCGGTGGTGTCCGGCGCCCAGCGGCTGAGCTACGGCGAACTCGACGCGCGCGTGGATCAGCTCGCGGCGGGCTTCCATGCCCTGGGCATCCGCGCTCGGGACCGCGTCGTGGTGCAGCTCCCCAACGTCGCGGCGTTCCTGGAGGTGTGCTTCGCCCTCTTCCGGTTGGGCGCGCTGCCGGTGTTCGCCCTGCCCGCCCATCGCGGCGCTGAGATTGGCTACTTCTGCGCCTTCACCGAAGCCGTGGCCTACGTGATTCCCGAACAGCACGCGGGGTTCGACTACCGCATGCTCGCCGAGCAGGTCCGCGCCAAGACGCCCACGCTGCGGCACGTGATCGTGGCGGGCGCCGCCGGACCGTTCGTCGGACTGAGCACGCTCTACGCCCCGCCCATCGCGGTGGACAGCCCTCAGGCACACGACGTGGCGTTCTTCCAGCTCTCGGGCGGAAGCACCGGCGTGCCGAAGCTCATCCCGCGCACGCACGACGACTACCTCTACAGCGTGCGCGCGAGCGCGGACATCTGCGGCCTGGATGCCTCCAGCGTCTACCTCTGCGCGCTCCCGGTGGCGCACAACTTCCCGCTCAGCTCGCCGGGAGTGCTCGGCGCGCTTCACGCGGGCGCGACGGTCGTGATGGCGCCGAACCCCAGCCCGGACACGGCCTTCCCGCTCATCGAGCGCGAGCGCGTGAGCATCACCGCGCTGGTGCCGCCCTTGGCGATGGTCTGGATGGAATCCGCCACGGCCCGGCGGCATGACCTGTCGAGCCTCCGCGTGCTGCAGGTGGGCGGTGCCCGACTGAGCGACGAGGCAGCCCGCCGCGTGCGGCCCGTGCTGGGGTGCACGCTCCAGCAGGTCTTCGGCATGGCGGAGGGGCTGGTCAACTACACCCGCCTGGACGACCCCGAGGATCGCATCGTCACCACGCAGGGCCGTCCCATCTCTCCGGACGATGAGGTCCGGGTGGTCGATGACGACGACCGCGACGTGGCGCCGGGCGAGACGGGCCACCTCCTGACGCGCGGCCCCTACACCATTCGCGGCTACTACCAGGCCGAGGCACACAACGCGCGGGCCTTCACCTCGGACGGCTTCTACCGCACCGGCGACCTGGTCCGACGGACGCCCGAGGGGTGCCTCGTCGTCGAGGGGCGCGCGAAGGATCAGATCAACCGCGGAGGCGACAAGATCGCCGCCGAGGAGATCGAAAACCACCTGCTGGCGCATCCCGCCGTCCATGACGCCGCGGTGGTCGCGCTGCCGGATCCGTATCTCGGGGAGCGCACCTGCGCGTTCGTCATACCCCGAGGCACGCCGCCGCACCCCATGTCGCTCACCGCCTTCCTGCGCGAGCGCGGGCTGGCGGCCTTCAAGCTTCCCGACCGCGTCGAGTTCATCGACGCCTTCCCTCAAACCGGCGTCGGCAAGGTCAGCAAGAAGGCGCTGCGCGAGGCCCTCGCGCGCGCCTCGGCTCCGTCGCGCTGAGCAGAAAGGTCCCCACCATGGCGCTCCCCATCATCGCTCCCTATCCCATGCCCGGCGTCGCCGACCTCCCTCGCAACAAGGTCTCTTGGACGCCCGACCCGCGCCGCGCGGTGCTGCTCATCCACGACATGCAGCGCTACTTCGTGGACGTCTTCACGGCGGACCAGTCCCCCGTCAAGGAGCTGGTCGCGAACATCCAGCGGCTGCGGCAGCGCTGCCTCGCGCTGGGAATCCCCGTCGTGTACTCGGCGCAGCCCGGAGGACAGACCTCCGAGCAGCGCGGCCTCCTGCTCGACTTCTGGGGCGCGGGCGTCAGCGACGGCCACCACAAGAAAGACATCATCGACGCGCTCACGCCGGGCGAGGGAGACATCCGCCTCACCAAGTGGCGCTACAGCGCGTTCCGCAAGACGCCGCTCATGGACATCATGCGCGAGCGCGGACGCGATCAGATCCTCATCTGCGGCATCTACGCGCACATCGGCTGCCTCCAGACGGCCAGCGATGCCTTCATGAGCGACGTGCGTCCGTTCCTCGTCGCGGATGCCTTGGGCGACTTCTCGCTTGAGCACCACCAGCTCGCGCTGAACTACGCCTCGCAGCTCTGCGCGGTGACGGCCACGACGCAGCAGCTGCTCGAACAGCTCGGTCCCGCGCCCCAGGCCGCGCTGAGCCGCGAGCGGATCCGCGAGGAGGTCGCCGAGCTGCTCCAGCAGTCCGCCAGCGACCTCGGAGATGACGACAACCTCCTCGACCGCGGGCTCGACTCCATTCGCATCATGAGCCTGGTGGAGCGGTGGCGGAGCACGGGCGCCGAGGTCACCTTCGTCGATCTCGCCGAGCGGCCCTCGCTCACCGAGTGGTTCGGCCTGCTCCGCGCGCCCTCCGCGTCCCCCCATCCGTCCCCTTCGACCTGAGTCCCCGTGGAATCCACGATGCATGAGTCAGCGGAAACGGGCCTGCCCTTGTCGGCGGCCCAGCAGGGCATCTGGGTGGGCCAGCAGCTCGACGTCCGGAGCCCCATCTACAACGCCGGCGAGTGCATCGAGATTCGTGGCCCGCTCGACACCGAGCACTTCGAGGTCGCGATCCAGCAGGCGCTGGGTGAGGCCGAGGCCCTCCACGCTCGCTTCAGCGTCCTGTCTGGCGAGTCGCGCCAGCACCTGCTCCCGCGCGCGACCATCGCCCTGCGGCGCGTGGACCTGCGCGGCGCCACCGACGCTTGGGCCACCGCGCGGGACTGGATGCATCGGGACCTGGGCCAGACGGTCGACCTGGGCGAGGGCCCTCTCTTCGGAACGGCGCTGCTCCAGGCCGCGCCGGAACGCTTCTTCTGGTTCCTGCGCGTGCACCACATCGCGCTGGATGGGTTCGGGTTCTCGTTGCTCACCCGCCGCGTGGCCGACCTCTACACGGCCCGGATGACGGGGCGTGCCGCACCGGGAGGCTTCGGCTCGCTTCAGGCCGTCCTCGACGAGGACGTGGCGTACCAGCGCAGCGCCCAGCGCGAGGCGGACCGCGCCTTCTGGATGGAGCGATTCGCGGATGGCCTCACGCCCGTCACCCTCGCGGCGCCCGCGCCGATGTCCGCGACGTTCGTGCGGCGGACGCACCACCTGTCCACCTCCGAGGTCGAGCGGCTCCAGTCCCTGGCCCGGCGCGAGGGGCTGAGCTGGCCGGACCTGCTGCTCTCCACCACCGCGGCGTGGCTGCATCGCGAGACGTCCTCGACGGAGGTCGTGCTGGGCCTGCCCGTCATGTCGCGACTGGGCTCCGCCGCGCTGCGCGTGCCGTGCATGGCCATGAACATCGTGCCGCTGCGCGTGAAGGCGCGTCCTGAGGCGGGGCTGCTCGACATCGCCCGAGGCGTGGCCCATGAGGTCCGCTCGGCGCGTCCGCACCTGCGCTATCGCTATGAGCAGCTTCGACGCGACCTGCGCCGCGTGGGTGGCCCGCGGCGCTTGTTCGGCCCCGTGGTCAACATCATGCCGTTCGACTACGGCGTGCGCTTCGCTGGCATCCCCTCCATCGCGCACAACGTCTCGGCGGGCCCCGTCGAGGACCTGTCCATTGGCGTGTATGCCCGCTCCGATGGCGGTGGGCTCCGAGTGGACTTCGATGCCAACCCCGCGTGCTACCGCGAGGAGCGCCTCGCCGCGCATCAGCAGGAGTTCATCCAGCTCCTGGAGGATCTCGTCACCGCGCCGGAGCGCCCCATCGCGCGTGCTTCAACGGGATCAGTCTCCCCGTCGCTGCTCGATGGCGGGCCGCTGCCCGTCGCACCCCGCGCCGTTCTCGCGTGCATCACCGAGCAGGCGCGCCTCCGCCCCCAGGCGATCGCGGTGGAGCATGGCCCCTACTCGCTCACCTACGAAGCGCTGCTCACGGCCGCGACGGACGTCGCTGCCCGGCTCGTGGACGCGGGCGTGCGACCGGACACACCGGTCGCCGTCATGGTGCCGCGGAGTCTGGATGCCATCACGGCGGTGCTCGGCGTCCTCCTCTCGGGAGCGGGCTACCTCCCCATCGACCCCTATGGCCCCGTCACGCGCACCGCCGCCATCCTCGCGGACGCGGATCCAGAGCTGATCCTCTCGCTGGTGGAAACGCGGCTGGGGCAAGGCGCGGGCCCGCTTCCCGTGGGCGGACTGGTCCTCCGTCGGCGCGAGATGGAGCAGGCCCGCCAGCCGTCACCGCGTGAGGCGGACGATCGTCTGGCCTACGTCATCTACACCTCGGGCTCCACGGGGCAGCCCAACGGCGTGGAGGTCACCCAGGGCGCGCTCGCGCACTTCGTCGCGGGGGCCACGCACCGCTATGGCTTGAGCGCCGAGGATCGCGTGCTCCAGTTCGCGCCGCTCCACTTCGATGCCAGCGTCGAGGAACTCTTCCTCACCCTCTGCACCGGCGCGCGGTTGGTGCTCCGCACCGACGCGATGCTCCAGTCCGTGCCGCGCCTCCTGGAGTCCTGCGCCGAGCGCGACATCACCGTGCTCGATCTGCCCACCGCGTTCTGGCACGAGCTGGCCTACGCGGTCTCCACCGGCGCGGTCGCCCTCCCGCCCTCGCTTCGCACCGTCATCATCGGGGGCGAGGCCGCGCTCCCCGAGCGTGTGGCGCGATGGCGCGACACCGTTCCGCCCTCCGTACAGCTGCTCAACACCTACGGCCCCACCGAGGCCACCGTCGTCGCGACATCCGCGCGGCTGGGCGCACCGGGCGCGGAGGCCGCGGACCCTGGCATCCCCATCGGGCTGCCGCTCCCCGGTGTTCGCGCGGCGCTGGTGGACGCGCACGGCGCCGTCGTCCCGCGCGGTGACGAGGGCGAGCTGTACCTCATGGGCGATGGACTCGCGCGCGGCTACCTCGGGCGCGACGCGCTCACGGCCGCGCGGTTCGTCCCGATCACGTCCCTGCCGGATGCGCCCCGTGCGTATCGCACCGGGGATCGCGCACGGATGCGTGGAGACGGGCAGCTCGTCTTCGTGGGGCGCGTGGACGACGAGTTCAAGATCTCCGGTCACCGCATCGCCCCCGCCGAGGTGGAGTCCGTCCTCCTCACCCACCCCGCGGTCCAGGCCGTCGCCGTGGTGGGCCAGGTCCTCCCCAGCGGCGCGCGCCGGCTCTGCGCGCAGGTGGTCGCCCAGGCTCCGGTCCCGACCACAGCGGCGCTGCGCGAGCACGTCCGCGCACGGCTGCCCGCCCCCATGGTCCCCGGGGCGCTCGTCTTCGTGGAGTCCCTGCCACGAACCAGCACCGGGAAGATCGATCGCGCGGCCCTCCTCCGCGCCTTCCCGGCCGAGGACCCGGGCTTCACCGAAGAGACCACCGTGATGGAGCGGCGCGTGCTCGAAGTCTGGGAGCAGGTCCTCGGCGTTCGAGGGGCCTCTCCGCGCGATGACTTCTTCGATCTGGGCGGCCAGTCCCTCCAGAGCATCCAGGTCGCGAACCGCTTGAGCATCATGCTCGGGCGCGAGGTGCCCGTCGCCACCGTGTTCCGTCACCCCACCGCGGCGGCGCTCGCGCTGGCGCTCGAACACGGTGAGGCCGAGGTTCCCCGAGCGGAGGGACTCCCCGCGTCGCTCCTCGCGGATGCCGCGCTGCCCGAGGACGTGGTGCCTCCGCGCCTCACCGCGACCTCAGGACCGCCGCGCTGCATCCTGCTCACGGGGGCCAGCGGCTTCGTGGGCGCGCACCTCCTGGATCAGCTCCTTCGCCGCACCGACGCACGCGTCATCTGTCCGGTGCGCGCGAGGGATGCCTCGCACGCCATGAAGCGACTCCAGGCAGCGCTGACGTCTCAGCGACTCGCACCGCGTGGGCTGAACGAGCGGGTCGTCGCCCTTCCGGCGGACCTCACCCAGCCCCACCTCGGCCTGGAGCGCTCACGCTACGACGCGCTCGCGCAGGAGTGCGACGCCATCCTCCACAACGCGGCCGTGGTCAGCGTCGTGCGCGAGTACAGCAGCCTCCAGGCCGCCAACGTGCGCGGCACGCGCGAGCTCTTGCGGCTGGCCGTCACCGGACGCGCCAAGCCCTTCCACCACGTGTCGACGCTCGCGGTCGCGCCCCAGCGCGACCTCCACCCCGAGGTGCCCGAGGCGTTCGTGCCCGCCCACGCGGGCCTGCGCGACGGCTATCAGCAGAGCAAGTGGGCGGCGGAGCGACTCGTGGAGCAAGCCAGTGAGCGCGGGCTCCCCGTCAACGTGTACCGCCTGGGCCGTGTCGTGGGCGCACCGGACACCGCCCTGGTCAATCCCCAGGACCTCGTGTGGCGCATCCTGCTCGCGGGGATTCCGGTGGGCGCGCTGCCACGGCTCGACATGGGCGAGACGTGGACGCCGGTGGACTACGTGGCCAAGGCCGTGGTCCAGCTCGTCCGCGAGCCGCGTCCCGGCACTGTCTTCAACCTCGCGCCCGTGCCCGAGGTTCGTCTGCCCGAGCTGTTCACCTGGGTGCGGGAGTTCGGATACCCCATCGAGCTGTGCTCCGCGCCCGAGTGGAGCGCCCGCGTGGCCCAGCACTCCCGCTCTCCGGAACACGACTCCACGCTCGCGTTCTTCGACCTGCGCTCGGGTGACGCTCGCCCCGTGTTCGGATTGGGAGCGATTCGCGCGGAGCGGATCATCGAAGCGCTCGCGGACACGGACATCACCTGCCCGGCCGCGGACCGCGCCCTGCTTCACCGCTACCTCGACACCTGCGTCGCGCAAGGACTGCTGCCCCCACCTGCCCGTCCGTGGGACCTCTCGCCTTCTCGCTCCGCGCCCCGCTCTGAGACGACTCCCACGTGATGAATCGAAACTGGACCCCTCGCTCGTGGCGGGAGAAGCCGGCGGGCTACATGCCGGATGACTATCCGGACCTCCGAGCGCTGCGGCGCACCGAGGAGGAACTCACGCGCCTGCCACCGTTGGTGTTCCCCAACGACGCGCGCCGCCTGACCACCGCGCTCGCGCGGGTCACCGAGGGAAAGGCGCTGCTGCTCCAGGGCGGTGACTGCGCCGAGAGCTTCAAGGAGTTCACCACCGACAACCTCCGGGACACCTTCCGCCTCATCGTCCAGATGGCGCTGGTGCTGACGTTCGCGGGGGGACGTCCCGTCGTGCGCGTCGGACGCATCGCGGGCCAGTTCGCCAAGCCGCGCTCGAGCCCCCTGGAGACTCAAGGCGGCACCACCCTGCCCAGCTATCGCGGCGACATCATCAACGGCATGGAGTTCACCGCCGAGGCGCGCACGCCCGATCCCCGGCGACTCGTCCAGGCCTATCACCAGTCGTCGGCCACGCTGAACCTGCTGCGCGCGTTCTCCCAGGGCAGCTACGCGGACCTCTGCAATCTCCACCGCTGGACGCTCGACTTCGTCGCAGCCAGCCCGCAAGGCGATCGCTATCGCGAGCTGGCGGACAAGGTCTTCGAGTCGCTGTGCTTCATGCAGGCGCTCGGCCTCCCATCGGAGTCACCGCCCGTGCTCGGCCCCGTGGATGTCTTCACCAGCCACGAGGCGCTCCTCCTCAATTTCGAGGAGGCGATGACCCGCGCCGACCTCGCGTCCGGGGACTGGTTCGATTTGTCCGCCCACATGCTGTGGGTGGGCGAGCGCACCCGGCAGCCCGACGGCGCTCACGTGGAGTTCCTCCGCGGCATCAAGAATCCCATCGGACTCAAGTGCGGCCCCACGATGGCGCCGGACGAACTGTTGCGCCTGATGGATGTCCTGAACCCTCAGGGCATCGCGGGACGCCTCACGCTCATCGGGCGCTTCGGCGCGGAGTTCATCGAGGAGCGGCTGCCGGCCCTGATGGCCGCCACGCGCCAGGATGGCCGCCCCGTCATCTGGTCCATCGACCCGATGCACGGCAACACCCACAAGGCGAGCAACGGCTACAAGACGCGCGCCTTCGACAGCATCGTCTCCGAGGTGACGTCCTTCCTGCAGATCGCCGCGGGAGAGGGCGTCCATCCAGGTGGGCTCCACCTCGAGATGACGGGCCAGAACGTCACCGAGTGCCTGGGCGGATCCCTGCCGGTCACCGAGGCCGACCTGTCCAGCCGCTACCACACCCACTGCGACCCTCGCCTCAACGCGGACCAGGCCCTCCAACTCGCCTTCGTCGTCGCGGACACGCTGCACTCCCAACGGGCCCCTCGCGCCCGCGCCGCCTGAGCGCACGGGTTCCTCATGCCTTCCGCCCACTCCCCCTCCATGGCGCCCCGGGCCCGCGGCCTCGCCCTCCTCCTGCTGCTCGCGGCGCGCGTGGCCCATGGCCAGTCCACGCCCGCGCCCGCCACGTCGACCGATGAGCCTGTCCTGGAGCCCCCCGCGGACGAGGTCATCGAGGTCAACGTGCAGGGCGTCTCGCCCGAGGAGCGCATGCGCCAGTCCGCCGAGGCCGTGCGCGTCGTCGACCTCAAGGACATCCAGCGCGAAGCGGTCGACCTGGGCCAGGCGCTCTCGCGCACCGAGGGCGTGGGAGTCCGTCGCGCGGGTGGGCTCGGCAGCCGCGCTCGGTTCTCGCTCGCGGGCCTCACGGATGATCAGGTCCGCTTCTTCGTGGACGGCGTGCCCCTGGAGCTTGCGGGGCTGGGGCCCGACTTCGCGAACGTCCCCGTCAACCTCGTCCAACGCCTGGAGGTCTATCAAGGCGTGGTGCCCATCCGCTTCGGCGCGGATGCCCTGGGCGGCGCGGTCAACCTCGTCACCACCGACGAGATTCAAGGCACGCACGCCTCGGCCTCCTACGAGCTGGGCTCCTTCGCGACGCACCGCCTCACCTTGAGCGGGCGACACCTGAGCGAGTCCTCGGGCGTCTTCGTGCGCGCCACGGGCTACTTCGACCGCTCGCCCAATGACTACCGCATCCGCGTCCAGGTCCCCGATGAGCAGGGCCGTCTGGTGATGACCCAGGTGTCCCGCTTCCACGATGGCTTCCGCGCTGGCGGCGGCGCCATCGAAGCCGGTGTCATCGATCGACCGTGGGCCCATCGGCTCCTCCTGCGCGTGTTCCTCGGCGACGCGAGCAAGGAGGTTCAACACGACGCCACCATGCAGGTCCCCTTCGGCGACGTCGACTCGGGCACTCGCTCCGCGGGCGCGACGCTGCGCTTCGAGCAGACCTTCGCCGAGTCGCTCGTCGCGGAGGTGGTGGGCGGCTACGTCCATCGGCGAGCCCGGTTCGTCGACCTGGGACGCTGTGCCTATGACTGGCTCGGGCAGTGCATCGTGGAGCTGCCGCAAGCCGGGGAGATGCTCGCGGGCGGAGTCGATCGCTCCGTGCGCCAGCACACCGGGTTCGCCCGCGCCCACCTCGAATGGACGCCCGCACCGGAGCACGCCGTGCGGCTGTCGCTCGCGCCCACGGTGGTGAGCCGCTCTGGAGAGGACCGGGCCCTGCGCGAGCGCGGCCAGTTGGATCCGCTCACCGGGGCCCGGGAGATGACCACCCTGGTGACGGGCCTCGAGTACGAGCGGGACGCGCTCGACGGCCGCGTGGAGAACATCGTGTTCGCCAAGGACTACCTGCAGCGGATGGCCGCGGAACGCCTGCTGCCGAGCAACGTCTTCGCCCCTGCGCGACAGCACCATCACTCGATGGGCGTGGGCGACAGCCTCCGGTATCGCGTGTCCTCGGCGCTGCTCGCGAAGGCGTCCTATGAACGCGCCACGCGCCTTCCGTCGCCCGACGCGGTGTTCGGAGACGGCGTCCTCATCGGCGACAACCTCGACCTGAAGCCCGAGACGAGCCACAACCTCAACCTCGAGCTGAGCGCGGACCTGCGCGACACACCGCACGGCGACTTCCGTGGCAGCGTCATGGGCTTCGGTCGGCTGGCGGATCAGCTCATCGTCCTGCTCGGCGACCAGGGCTACTTCACGCATCGCAACGTGCTCTCCGCGCGGTGCATCGGCGCGGCGGGAGCGCTGGGCTGGACGTCCCCGGGGCAGCACGTGGCGGTGGACACGAATGTCACGTGGCAGGACCTGCGCGCGACCTCCAGCGAGGGCGCGTTCGGGGCCTTCGACGGGCAGCGGATCCCCAACCGCCCGAGCCTGCTGGCCCATGCGGGCGTGCGGCTCCAGTGGCCTGGGCTCTTGCGCGACACCGACGAACTCTCGCTGTCGTGGCACAGCCGCTACATCCACGCCTTCTATCGAGCTTGGGAGCGACTGGGCGTCAAGAGCAGCAAGCAACAAGTCGACGCGCAGCTGCTGCACTCGATGGCGCTCACCTACGTCTTCCGCGCCTCCGTCGGCACGGTGAGCTGGACGTTCGACATCCAGAACCTCACCGACGCGACCGCCGTCGACTTCTACGGCGTCCAGCGGCCGGGCCGCGCGCTCTCCCTGAAGGTCGTCGCCGAGTTCTAGCCCCCACACCCATGAAAGGGCCATCGCATGAAGGTCGTCCCGTTCCTCCGCCTCCCCCGTCTCCTCTCCCTGGCCTTCGCGGCCGGCATGCTCGCGGCCTGCGGCGACGACAAGCCGACCGAGCCCAACGAGAACACGCCCGACACGCCGCTCTATGCGGTCGTCACGCAGGTCAACACCTCGGATGACTCGCAGAGCTACGTGGCCCTCACCGACAAGCTGGACCTCGACGGGCCCCTGGCGCTGGACAAGGCCATCGAGGTTCCCGGTCGCGCGCTCGGCTCGGGCATTCCCAAGTCCCGCTCGGTCTACGTGAGCAGCAGCGAGGGCGCCGTCATCACCCGCTACACGCTGACGGACACCGGCACGCTGAAGGAGGACGGCACGGTGAGCTTCGCGCGCCAGGGCGTCTCGTCCATCGGCGAGTACCAGAACCAGTTCCAGTTCGTCTCCGCGACCAAGGCCTACTACTTCGACGGCCGCACCGCGCAAATCGTCGTCTGGAACCCCACGGACATGTCCGTGACTCGCGCCATCGACATCCGCGGCATCAACGTGAACGGCGCGACCACCACGTTCGCCACCGCGCCGCTGCGCCTGCCGAACCAGATCATCATGCCCCTGGGCTGGCGGCCCTCCATGAGCGTGGGCATCACGCCGCAAGCAGGCGTCGTCGTCGTCGACACGCGCGAGGACACCGCGCAGGTGGTGCTCGACAAGCGCTGTGGCTACGCGCGCGACGGGGTCATCGCCCCCGACGGCAAGGTCTACCTGGCGACCGAGGCCTATGCCGCGGCCGTCTACCGCGTCTCGTCGGCCTCCGCCCCAACGCCGTGCCTGCTCCGCTTCGACCCCACGACGTCCAAGTTCGACACTGACTTCTACAAGGAGCTGTCGTCGCTGACGGGCGGCGCCGCCACGGGCTCGCTCCTGCGGGGGCCGGACGGCAGCGCGTACCTGCGCGTCCTGGACGAGACGATCGCCCCGGTGTCGCCGGCCACCAACCCCCGCGCGCTCGCGAGCGCGTCGGCGTGGACGTGGTGGCAGCTCGACCTGAGCACGCTGAGCGCCAAGAAGGTCTCCACGCTCCCGCCCACCACTGGCAGCACGTTCCTCTTCGACATCGCGGACAACCGCACGCTCTACACCGAGTTCACCAACAGCTCGTCGACGACGAACTTCCGCGAGCTGTCCGGCCAGGTCGGCAAGGTGACGGCCACGACGCAGGGCCTCACGTTCTCGATGCTCCAGATTCGCTGACCCACCACGCCGGGCCCACGCGCGGCACCGCGTGGGGCACGAGTCCTGCCCCCCTTCTCTCCTCTTCCTTCGGAGTCCATCGATGTCGAGCGCGGATCTGGGCCATTGGAGGGCTCGCCACCGTGGTCTGGCTCTGCCTCGCGCGCGTGCTCCCGCCCATCTGTCGGCACCTCGCGCCGGCTGCTTCGCAATCGAATCCACCGTCGCTCGCCGCCCTCGCCTCGCCGGAGGTGGCGTGGGGGTGCCTCCGGCCTCGCGGCCTGGGCCAGTGGCGCGCTCATCGCCACGGCTCCAGACGGCGCGCTGGCTACGACGCCATCCCCTTCTTCCGCTTCGCGAAGGATCCCGCGGAGCACGCGCGACGCATGCAGCCCTTCCAGGCCGGCATGGCGCGTCGAGGCATCCTCCTGCGCCGCGATGTCAACTGCCCTGGCGCCGCGCACACACTGGAGCAGATCGAATACACCATCGAGATGGCGGGCGAGGTGTTGGAGTCCCTGCGCGCCGCCACCGCGAGTTGACATACCGAAGCGCTACCCTCGATGAACCCGCTGGCATAGGTTCGCAAGTCCTATGCGCACGCTCGCGGGACTTCACTACTCGCCCTGGACCGAAAAGGCTCGCTGGGCATTGGATCATCACCGGCTCGACTACACCTACCGAGAGCACTCGCCCATGTTGGGCGAGTTCTGGCTGCGACGACACACGCAGCCCGGTCAGCGCCCCACCGTCCCGCTCTTCCTGGACGAGGAGCGCTCCACCACGGGCTCCATCGCCATTGCTCGGCGCGCGGAGGCGCTGAGCCCTGGCACCGCGCCGCTGTTCCCCACCAGCGCCGCCGCCATCATCGAGCACTGGGAGGCCATCAGCGACCGCGTCATCGGCGCCGGCCGGGCCTACATCCTCACGCGCATCGCCAGGAACAAGCGGGCCCAGGCAGATGCCCTGCCCGGCTTCGTCCCCAGCTGGCTGCGCCCTGCCTTCGCCCCCATGGCGCACATGGGCGTGAGCTTCATCGCGCGCAAGCACCAGGTCCCCGCCGACGGGGAATCGGCGGTCCAGCAGGTCGCCGTCCCCGCCTTCGATCAACTCCGTGCCGCGCTCGGCGGCCGGCCGTACCTGGCGGATCGCTTCACCTACGCGGACGTCACCGCCTCGGTGATGCTCCAGTTCGTGCGCCCGGTGGAGTCCCGTCACCTGGAGCTGAAGCCAGGGACGCGCGAGGCCTGGAGCCACGAGTCGCTCGCCCAGGCATACCCAGACCTGCTGGCGTGGCGCGACGCGCTCTATGACAAGCATCGCCGACCCACCCTGAGCCTCGCGGAGACAGGGAGCAAGAGCGCTCTGGGGTGAACACCTGGCTCACCCTCCAGTGCGATGTCTGGCGTTTCGCTTGACAGTCATTGACAGCCCTTGCAGCGTTCCGCCCGGCAAGGGCTGGCGCCCCGCGTGAATGTCTTTCACGGCGCCCGCGGGGGTTGTGCATGGATGTCGGCTCGCTGTCCTGGCGTCCCGAGTACCGCACGCCCCTCATCGTCCTGGTGACGGGCACCATCGCCTTCCCGCTCAGCTACTTCGCCACCAGCATCTCCGTCTGCCGCGCACTCCTCGGTCGCGCGGGCTGGACGGGCGAGAAGCTCGCGGTGGGCTGCGTCCTCCTCTCCCGGCTGGTGGGCGGAATCCTCCTGGGAGTCATCCCCCTGTTCGTCGTGCGCGCGCTGCTGCCCGACTCCGAGCACGACTTCGGGCTCACGCTCGCGCGCCCGGGCTGGGACCTCCTCTTCACCCTCGTGGGCATCGGCTCGGCGCTGACGGCCGAGTACCTCGGCTATCGCGTCTGGCCAGGCGCGTTCGCGCTCTACCCTGAGATCAAGGTGCAGCCGCCGTGGCCCGCTCGGCTCCACGCCCTCAACCTCCTGGGCTGGATGCTCTATCTGGCGGGCTATGAGCTGCTGTTCCGCGGGCTCATGCTCTTCCCGCTCGCACGCAACCTGGGGAGCTGGCCCGCCATCGCCATCACCACCGCGCTGTACGCGTATGCGCATGTCCCCAAGAGCCCGCAGGAGACGGTCTCCACCTTCCTGCTCGGGTATTACTTTGGCGCCGTGGCGCTCTTCACGAACTCCATCGTGAGCCCGTTCCTCATCCATGTCTGCATTGCCTGCTCGTCGGAAGGCTTCGCGTTGCTCGCGCTGCGGCAGGGCGCTCAACGGTCAATCGCCCTCGGGGGCAACCCGCCGTTATCGAGCACGCGGCCTCCGCCAGTGTGATCCGTCGTGTTCAACACCTCCCAGATTCACGCAAAAGACTCACAACGTCCGGACAACGCCTTGCATCACGCCACCGCGCTCAGGTACAGAAACCCAACCATGAACGTGGCCCCAAGGGCAGACGGACGCTCCGACCCGGTTCGGGTGGGCTCGTGGGGGATGCAGGGCATTCTGCGGTGAACGACGCCGAGGGGCTCCCTGATATGAGCAGCAGCGCAGCGGTGTATGGGCAACCCACGTATCCGTCATGGATCGCGAACCGTGTCCGACTGCAGCGGGAATTCATCGACAACCTGCGCCCATTTCCTTTCGATCAGCCGGCGGACATCCGCGGCTTCTACTCGTTGCACCAGAATGACTATCTGCGGCTCTCCAATCATCCGGAGGTCGTGCACGCGCGAGCCGAGGCGAACCTCCGCCCGCGCATCGAGTCGTTCTCGTCCTCGGTCTTCGGGGGCGTCTCGTCCGAGCACGACCGCTTCGTGGAGCTGCTCAAGGAGTCACTCCAGGCCAACGACGTCATCCTGACCACCGCGGGATGGACCGCCAACGCGGGGCTCCTGGAAGCCATCTGCGGCGAGGAGACGCCGGTCTACATCGACGTGGAAGCGCACGCGTCCATGGTGGATGGCATCCGCTTCTCCCAGGCCAAGAAGGTGATCGTCCGGCACAACGACTGCGACCACCTGGAGAAGCGCATCAAGATTCACGGCCCCGGCGTCATCTGCATCGACGCCCTCTACAGCACCGACGGCAGCCTCCCGGATCTGCCGCGCTACATCGACATCTGCGAGCGGCACGACTGCATCCTCGTCCTGGACGAGGCGCACTCCTTCGGCATGTTCGGCGCCAAGGGCGGCGGGTTGGCGGTGAAGCTGGGCCTGGCGCACCGGGTCCACTTCCGCACGGTGAGCCTGAGCAAGGCGCTGGGCGGCCACGGCGGACTGGTCGCGGGCAGCGCGGACATGCTGCGCAGCCTGCGCTCCCACATGCGGCCCGTCCTGTTCAGCTCCTCCACCTCGGCCATCCTCGCGGCCGGCCACGCCGCGGCGCTGGAGGTGCTCATGCGCGAGCCCGAGCGCGCCGCCCACTGCCTGGAGATGGCGGCCCGGTTCGTTCGCGCGCTGGAGGGCGCGGGCGTGGACACGCGCGCCTCGCGCAGCCAGATCGTCTCCCTCTTCTTCAAGGACGAACAGGCCTGCCAGCTCTACGGCGAGCTGCGCGAGCGGCGCATCCTCTCCTCCGTGTTCGTCTACCCCGCCATCCCGCGAGGCATCAGCATGTTGCGCTTCTCCGTCTACTCGGAGCTGAAGCCCGACGACATCGACTACATCGCCGACTGCACCCTCGCGGGCCTGAGGAAGATGCGCCCGGCGGAGCTGCGGCCATGACCGCTCCGGCGCCTCGGGTCGCGCTCATCACGGGCGCCTCGTCCGGCATCGGCCAGGCGTGCGCCACCCTCCTCGCCGCTCATGGCCTGACGGTCTACGGCACCGCCCGACAGGCCCAGTCGGCTCCGGAGGGCTGCACCCTCATCCCCATGGACGTCACGCGGGACGACTCGGTGAAGCAGGCGGTGGGCGAAGTGCTCACGCGCGAGGGCCGCATCGATGTCGTGGTGAACAACGCGGGCTACGGGCTCGCGGGCTCCATCGAGGACACGTCGCTGGACGAGGCCCGGCTGCAGTTCGAGACGAACTTCTTCGGCGTGATGCGCGTGTGCAAGGCCGTGCTGCCCACCATGCGCCAGCTCCAGGCCGGGCTCATCGTGAACATCAGCTCCCTGGGCGGAGCGATTGGCCTGCCCTTCCAGGGGCTGTACAGCGCGAGCAAGTTCGCGTTGGAGGGCTTCACCGAGGCCCTGCGCCAGGAGGTCCGTCCCTTCGGCATCCATGCGGTCCTCATCCAGCCGGGAGACATCCAGACGCGCATCACCCAGAACCGCGTGCGCGCCCAGGCCACCGGACCGGGCTCCACGTACCAGGAGCACTTCGAGGGGGCCTTGAAGGTCATCGAGCGCGAGGAGCAGGCTGGCATTCCGCCGACCGCCGTGGCGCAGCAGGTGCTGCGACTGGTGACGGGCCGCTCCTTCCGCGTGCGCTACCGCGTGGGGCGGCTGTCCCAGACCTCGTCGGTGGCGGCCAAGGCCATCCTGCCCTCGGGCATGTTCGAAAAGGCGTTGATGTCGTTCTACGGCCTCTGACGGCCTGGGAGGGTATCGGCTTGCATGCGGAACGGACGCTCCAGCGGCTGAAGCAGATGATCGCCGATCTCTGCGCGGTGGATGCTCAGTCCATTCGCGGCGAGGGAATGCTGCGCGGCTACGGCCTCGACTCGATTCGGATCATGGACCTGGTGGCCACCATCGAGTCCGAGTTCCAGGTCCAGCTTCGCGTCGAGGAGATGGGCACCATTTCCTCGGTGCGAGACCTGGCCGAGCACATCGACCGCGTCATCGCGCGCAATGCACCCGTGGAAGCAGCGGCCACCCGGTGACGGGCTCCATGCGCTCAGACGACCTCGCGTGGCCGGACGCGTCGCGGCACTTCAAGCCCTATCTCCACCGGATGCTCGCCGCCGCCGGGCTCGACCTGGCGTTCCACCGCGCCGAGGGCGACTTCCTGTACGCCCTGGATGCGAGCGGGCGCGAGTTCGGAGTCCTCGACCTGCTCGGTGGCTACGGCACGTCCCTGCTGGGGCACAACCACCCCGAGCTGCTCGACACCGCCCATCAACTCCTGCGCGAGCAGCGCCCATTCAGCGCGCAGGCCAGCCTCCGGCCCCGGGCCGCGCGACTCGCCGCGAGCCTGTCCGAGCGCGTGGGCCGGGTGACGGGGCGGACGTATGTCGCCACGTTCGCCAGCACGGGCACGGAGGTGGTGGAGGCCGCGCTCAAGCACGCGAGCCTGGAGCTGCTCCAGCGCAAAACCGGCATCGTGGACCGGCTGCGCGAGCAGTTCCGCCGACTCCGGCTGCGCCTGCGCGCGGGCGATGCCCGGCTCAGCGAGGACGTCTTCACCCAGGCCTCGCGCAAGCTCGGAGAGCGTCCAATCGCCACGCTGGATGACTTGGAGGCGGCGTTGCTCCAGCGCGCGGCGCAAGCGCTGTCCACCGTCCCTCGCGTGCTCGCGGTGGAGGGCGGCTTCCACGGAAAGACACTGGGCGCGCTGAGCCTCACGCACAACCCCGAGTTCCGCGTCCCCTGGAGCCCCAGCGACATCTCCCCCGTCGTCTTCCTCCCCCCCGGTGACACGCAGCGGCCCACACAAGAGGCCGAGCGCGCGCGCGTGAACTACCTGGAGCTGGAGGTGACGTGCGAGGGCGAGGTGCGCGTGCAGGAGGCCCACCTCGTCAACGTCTGCGCCTGCTTCGTCGAGGCCGTTCAAGGCGAAGGCGGCATCCGCGTCATGACGTCGGAGTTCCTCGCGGCCCTGCGCGCCACGGCGGACGCGGGCGGCTTTCCCCTCGTCCTCGACGAGATTCAATGCGGCCTGGGACGCACCGGCACGTTCCTGGGCTCCGAGCCCTCGGGCGTGTCGGGCGACTACTACCTCTTCTCGAAGGCGCTGGGCGGCGGGCTCGCGAAGATCTCCGCGCTGCTGGTGGAGGAGCCCCGCTACATCCCCGAGTTCGGCTACCTGCACTCCTCCACGTTCGCGGACGACGACTTCGCGAGCACGCTCGCGCTGAAGGCCCTGGACCTGCTGGCCCGCGACGACGAAGCGCTCCTGCGCCGCTGCCGCGAGACAGGCCAGGGCTTCCTCCAGTCCTTGCGCGCGCTCCAGGCTCGCTTCCCCCAGCAGCTCCGCGACGTTCGCGGCGTGGGGCTGATGATTGGCCTGGAGCTGGCTCCGCCCAAGGACTCACCCTCCTCCCTGCTGCGGGTGCTCTCCGCGCAGGGGCTCCTGGGCTACGTCATCTCCGGCTACCTCTTGCGGCAGCACGGCATCCGTGTTGCCCCCACCCTCGCCGCGCACGGCACCATCCGACTGGAGCCCTCCGCGTACATCGCGCCCGCGTCCCTGGAGCGCTTCCTCCGCGCGCTCGAGCAGGTGCTCGTGCTCCTGCGCGACAGCGACGTGGGACGGCTCACCCATCACCTCCTCGACGCCGGCAGCGAGCCCCTTCCGGAGTCGCCTCGCGCCGAGCCCTCCGCGCCTATCCCTCCGCCGACCGTGGATCCACGGCGCGCGCGCAAGCCGACCCGGGTGGCCTTCCTCATCCACTTCTCCGAGCCCACGGACCTGCGCGCCTGGGAGCCTCGCCTCGCGCACGCGAGCGATGAGGGCTGCGTGCGCTTCCTCTCGCGCATGAAGGGACTCATCGAGCCCTTCGTGGTCAGCCGCTCCCAGGTGCAATCCGCGCAGGGGCGCCAGGTGGACCTCACGGTCATCGGCGTCCCGTTCACCTCCGCCCAGGCCATGGAGGCCCTCCGGGCGGGCGAGACGTGGACCCTGGAGCTGGTCCGCCGCGGCGTCGAGCTGGCGCGCCGCGAGGGCTGCGTCGTGGTGGGCCTCGGAGGCCACACCTCCATCGTGACGGACAACTGCCGGGCGCTCGTCGAGGACGACCTGGTCCTCACCAGCGGCAACAGCCTCACGGTGGCCGCGGCGCTGGACGCGCTGTTTCGCGCGGCCCGCCAACAACACATCCCCGTCGAGCGCGCGCGGCTGGGAATCGTGGGCGCCACCGGGAACATCGGCGCCGCCATGGGAGAGATCGCCGCGGAGAGCGTGGGTGAACTCATCCTCTTCGGCCGGCCCGGCGCGCAGCGCTATCTGGAGCCGGTGGCCGCCGCCATCTACGCCTCCGAGCTGCGGCGACTCCTCCGCGGAGGCCCCGCCACGGGCCTCGCCGCCACGGTGTCCACGTCCCTCCTGGGACGCTCGCTCCTCGCGAACCCGCATGCGCTGCCGGTCAACGTGGGCGAAGTCCTCCGCCGAGGACTCTTGGAGGAGCTGGGCGAGCGCGCCCCCATTCGCATCGCCACCGAGCAGGACACGCTGCTGCGGGGCTGCCAGCTCATCGTGTCCGCCACCAACGCCGCGCGACCGGTCATCCTCCCCGCGCACGTCACGGACGCGCCGGCCGTCCTCTGCGACATCGCGGTGCCCCAGGACGTGGACGCCTCGGTGAAGCAGCAGCGCCCCCAGGCCCTCGTGCTGCGCGGAGGGCTGGTGCGCACGCCGCACGGCGAGGACCTGCGCATCCCCGGCGCGCGACTGGGCCCCGGCGAGGTCTTCGGCTGTCTGGCCGAGACGCTGCTCCTGGGCTTCAGCGGGCAGCGGGAGTACGGCTCTCAGGGCACGCTGGTGGCGGAGAACATCCGCCACCTGGGAGAGCTGGCCCGGCTGCACGGCTTCCAGTTCGACCTGAAGCCGGCCTGAGGCCAGACGCTACGGCGCGAGGGCCGAGGAGCCGCGCTGCTCCTTCATGGCCACGAACCGCAGCGACCACTCGGTGGTGACCAGCGCCGTCACCAGACAGCCCAGCATCCAGTACACGGGCAGCAGGCCCTGCTCGGGAACGGAGAGCAAGGTCCCCAAACCCAGACACGGCAGCACCAGCGCCACCGCCCCCTGCAGCCACGGGAAGATGGGGGTGCGGTAGCTGCGCCGGGCCTGGGGTCTCGACTTGCGCAAGGACAGGGCCGCCGCCAGGAACGCCGCGTAGATGACGCACATGATGGTCGCGCTGATGAGGGCAAGGACGAGCTGCAGCTCGTAGCGGGACACCACGAGCGCGGACACGCACGCCACACCCCCCAGCGCCAGCACGCCGCCGATGGGCGCGCCCGTCTTCGCCGAAGTCGTCCCGCACCACGCGGGCAACAAGCCCTCGCGCGCGAGCATGAAGACGAGCCGCGAGCCGCCCATGATGCCGGCGTTGAACGTGGAGACCACCGCGCCGAAGGAGAGCACCAACGCCACGTAGGTCCCCGCCCGTCCGAACATCGCCTCGAAGTACAGCACATGCGGCACGGAGCTGGCGGCCACCGTGCCCCGAGCCACATACAGCGGCAGCGCCAGCACGAACAGGATGTAGATGGCGGACAGGACCGCCACACACACCGGCAGGGAGATGGGAATCTTGCGCTCGTAGGCCTTGGGTTTGAGCCCGACGGGCGCGGCCCACTCAAAGCCCATGTAGAGGAAGATGGCCATGCCCACGGCGGCGGGGAGCTGCGAGAGCTGCCCCACGCCTTCCGACAGCGTCACCACGTCACGCAAGGGCGCGGGCGCCGCGATGAGGCCATACGCGGACGCGCCCAGCAGCAGCAGCACGCTCGCGTAGGTGGTCGCCATCTGGAGATCTCTCGGCAGCTCCAACCCCACCCCGTTGATGACAATCACCCCGCCCATCAGCACCAACGCCGTGAGCGTGGGCGGCACGCTGGGGAAGGCCGCCTTGAAGACGAGCGCGAACATGTACCCCTCCACCCCCGCCATCAGCACGGTGAAGATGAGGTACAGGTAGACGAGCACCAGCGAGGAGCGAGGCCCGAACGCTGCCTTGAGGTACGTGCGCACCCCGGGCGCCGAGGGGAACATGCTCGCCAACTCCGCGATGGACAGCGCGATCACCGCGCAGAACACCCCCGCCAGCAGCACCGCGAGCTGCAACACCCACGGGCTGCTGAGGATCTGGAACAGCCCTGACACCACCGTGAAGCTGCTGGTGGCCAGGGCCATCCCCACGCCCACCGAGACGTAGAAGAGAAACTCCGTTCTGGCTTTCATCCGCCCCCCGAACGCGTGCGCGCGCTCAGCCCAGTCGCCAGAGGATCATCGCCAGCGCCTCGAGCTTCACCTTGTCGCGGTCCGACGAGAAGATGGAGATGGCGCCATCCACCAGCGCGGTCGCCGGGTTGTAGCGACCGGAGAAGATCTCCGTCAGCACGCTCTCGTCCCCTTGCAGGTGGACCAGGCCATCCGAGTCCTCATCGAAGTCCGGCACCTTCCGGACTTCCGTCAGCGCTCGGTCCTGCACGGCCAGCACGAACTTGTTGCCCGTGTTGGTTGCGTCGAGCAGCACGGACCTGTCCCAGCCCGTCACCAGCTTCTTCGCGCGTGGGTTGTCATTGAATCGAGTCTGGAAGTCCTGAAGGACCTCGCTCAGCCCCGTCGTGGTTGCGCTCGTGTTCCACATCGGATTCCACCCCTTGGGTGCAATTTGTTGGACGGCCCGCCGCTCGTGTCAGCTCCGCTTGCGCCTCACACCCAAGGCTGGGGCAGACCGAGGATTTGCGTGCCAATGACAATCTTCGTCGTGTCGTCCGAGGGCCCCATCACCGAGCCCGCCCGGCCATCGCGGTACGCACGCTCCACGACGTGTCCGCGCTTGTAGGCCGCGCCGCCGCAGACCTGCATGGCCTTGCTCGTCACCTCGATGGCCATCTCGCAGGCCGCCGGCTTGAGCGTCGCCACCTCGATGAAGAACGGGTCGTCCGGGTTGTCGCGCATGACCTCGTCCAGGAGGTCCGTGGACTTGAACTCGTTGAACAGCACCACGGCGTTGTCCGCCATCTGCGAGATGCGCAGCACCGTCGAGCGGACCACGTCGATGGACACGCGCATCTCCGCGACGAGCCGCTGCACCGTCTCCACGTGGGCGAGGCTCTTGTTGGTGTCCGTGTGCACGCGCTTCTTCACGTGCTCCACGGCCGCCTCGTACGCCGCCTGGGCGATGCCCACGTAGCAGGCCGCCATGCCACACAGGTAGATGGGCAGCGAATAGGCCATCATGAACGACAGGCCCGTCTTCTCCACGCCCATCATGTACTTCTTGTGCACGCGGCAACGGTCGAAGTGGATCGGCCGGCTGCCATTGCCTCTGAGCCCCATGCCATCCCAGACGCCCACCGGCTTGATGTTCGGCGTGTCCCCGGGGACGAAGAAGAGGCTCAGGTCATTGGGCTTGAGACCGGGCCCGGATCGGACCGGAAGCAGGTAGAAGTCCGCGTGCCCCGCGCTGGTGCAGAACGACTTGTACGAGTCGATGACGTACTCGTCGCCCTCGCGCTCCGCGTGGCTGTCCATGTGCCAGATGCGATTGCCCGAGCCCGGCTCGCTCATGGCATACGCCCCGAGCGCCTTGCCCATCGCGACAGGCTTCAGGAAGGTCTCCACCTGCTCAGGGGTCGCCGTGGCCATGAGCAGCGGCAAGGTGGACTGGTGCATGTGGAAGCACATCGCCGTCGCCGCGCAGGCCTTGGCGAGCTGCTCCGTCACGACGATGGACGTGAAGATGTTCTGCCCACCGCCTCCCCACTCCTTGGGCAGGCCCATGCCGAGGATGCCCGCTTCGCCGAGCGCGCGGATGCTCTCCCTCGGAAACGAGGCGTCCTGGTCGACCCGAGCGGCGTGCGCCCGGAGGATCTCTCGAGCGACGCCTTCCGCCCTGCGCTTCCACTTCCCTTGCTCCGCACTGAGCGCAAGGCCATCCAGGTTCAGGAAGCTGCCCATGGTTCCTATCCCCTCCCGTTCAGACCGCGAGTTGAAGGCCCGACCAGCTTGACGACCCCGGGCACTCGGCCGTGTCCTCCCCACGTCAGGCGTGGGGTCATCCTGTCGCGGAGACCGCTGCCTCCGCCGCGACCACCGTCACGGGCACGCCCGAGAACGCGATGGTCCCCGACAGCGCGTCCACGCGCGCGTCGTCTGTCAAATCGTTGAGGCTCACGCCAGGATGGGTGACGGCCGGCATTCCGGGCGCGGCATCCCCCGCGTGTTGCCCAAAGCCATGCGGCAGGCTCACCACGCCAGGCATGATGGCGTCCGTCACCTCCAGCGGCGCCGTGACGCGGCCCACGCGGGAGCACACCGCCACCGGCTGTCCATCCTGAAGCGACAGCCGACGCGCGTCCTCGGGGTGCATCAGCAGCGTGCAGGTGTCCGGCCCCTTGGTGAGCCGCGGCACGTGGTGCATCCAGGAGTTGTTCGTGCGCAGCTGCCGCCGGCCAATGAGCACCAGCGCTGGAGCCGCGGCCTTCACGCCCTGCGACGTGAATCGCTCTTCCAGCCGATCCAGGTCCGCCACCAGGAGCGGCGGCGCCAGTTGCAGGCGCTTGCCCCGCGTGTACAGCCGCCCCGGCAGACACGGCTCCAGCGGCCCCAGGTCCACGGCATGGGGCTGTTCGCGCAGGGCCGCCAGCGACAGCCCGCGCCCCAGCGGCGACCGTCGCCCATAGGGCCCGATCCGCAGGAACAGATCGATGAGCCGCGTGGGCGTGAGCCAGCGCAAGAGCTTGCCGCGCAGCACGCCGAGCCACCCGATGGGACCGCCGCGCAGCGCGTCCAGGCGGATGGCGAGGTCGAGGTAGATCTCCCAGTCGTGCCGGGCCTCCGGCCCCGCGGGGACCATGGGCGGGCAGTAGCGCGTGGTGTTGCGCACCGACATCATGTGCATCGCCACGTCGTAGTGGTCTCGCTCCAGCGCGAAGGTGGGCGGCAACACGAAGTGCGCGTGCCGGGCCGTCTCGTTCACGTAGAAGTCGATGGCCACCATGAAGTCGATCCCATCCAGGGCACGCGCCAGTCGTCCACCATTGGGCGCGGTCAGCACGGGGTTGCCCGCCGCGCACACCATCGCGCGGATCCGCCCCTCGCCCGGCGTGTCGAGCTCCTCAGCCAACGTGGCCACGGGCAGCTCTCCGGTGAACGCGGGCAGCCCGCGCACGCGGCTGGTCCAGCCCCCCAGCTCGCCCTGCTGCCCCATCCACTTGCCCACCGCCACGGTGTCCACCGCGGGCCGCGTGAACGCGGCGCCTCCCGGCCTGTCCAGATTGCCGGTCAGCACGTTGATGGAGTTGATGAGCCAACAGTTCAGCGTCCCGAACTCCTGGGTGCACACGCCCAGCCGCCCATAGACGACCGCGGTGGGCGCCGCCGCGAGGTCGAGCGCGAGCGCGCGGATGTCCTCGGCGGCAATCCCCACCCGCGCCGCCACCCGCTCGGGGCTGTAGGGCGCGGCGACTTCACGAAGCACCTCGACCCCGTCCGTGAAGTCCGCCAGGCGGCCCAGCGCCACCTTGCCCTCGTGAAACAGGGTCTGGATGAGCGCCAGCAGCAACAGCGGATCCGTCCCCGGACGGATGAAGTGATGGGTGTCCCCCAGCTCCGCGGTGCGCGTCCGTCGCGGGTCGATGACCACCACCCGCCCGCCTCGCTGCCGCAGCGCCTTGAGCCGGCGGGTCATGTCCGGCGCCGTCATCAGGCTGCCATTGGACACCGCGGGATTGCCGCCCAGCACCACGAGCAGGTCGGTGCGATCCAGGTCCGGCACGGGCATCAACAACTGGTGCCCGAACATCTGGAACGCGGTGAGCAGGTGCGGCAGGTGATCCATGGACGCGGTGGAGAAGCGCGACCGCGACCCCAGGCTCCGCGTGAACTCCATGGCCATGAGCAGCGCGCCGTGATTGTGCACGTGCGGATTGCCTTGGTAGTACGCCACGCTGTCCGCGCCGTGCTCCCGGCGCACGGCGTGCAGTCTCTCCGCCACCTCGTCGAGCGCCTCGTCCCAGCCCACGGGCTCCCAGCGAGAGCCCACCCGTCGCAGCGGCTGGCGCAGCCGGAGCGGATCCTCATGGATGTCCTTGAGCGCGACGGCCTTCGGGCACACGTACCCACGACTGAGCGGATCGTCTGGATCTCCACGAATGTCAGTAATCAAACCCTCTTCACACTTCAAGGCGATGCCACACATGGCCTCGCACAAGGGACAAGTGCGGAAGTGGGTCTTCGCCACGTCGGAACGCCTCCCAGCGCATACATCCCGAAGACAGACGAGCGGCAGGGGTAACACGTCAATCCCAACCAAGTCCAGCCACGAACCCTCGACACAACCCAGAGCAATGGGACTGCCCGCTTTCGCACAAACGCCTGCCCAGCAGTGCATTGACAAGGTTCACCGCGAGTCTCTAGAGCAGACATTCGCATTTCCTTCGCAATCCATCACGCAAGAACTCGCGGGAGGAGTGAAGCGATGCACGCACAGGAATGGCCGTCTCACCGAACGCTCGCGGAGGCCATCGAGCGCGTGGGGGTGCTGCATCCCGAGAATGGCTTCACGTTCCAGGACCTCGAGGGCCACGAGACGTTCGTGGCGTTCCCGGAGCTGGAGCGCCGCACCGCGCGCCTGGCGGCGGGACTTCAGCGGCTCGGGCTGGAGCGAGGGGATCGCCTGGGCCTGCTCATCATCCTGCCCGAGGACTTCATCCTGACGTTCCTCGCGGCGCTGCGCCTGGGGGTGATCCCCGTGCCGGTGTATCCGCCCATGTACCTGAGCAACCTGGAGGACTACGCCCGGACCACCACCACCATCCTCAAGGCCGCGGGCACGCGCTTCCTCGTCGCTTCGGATGAGCTCCTGGGCCCGCTGGAGGCCTTCCTCGAGTGGCTCCCCGAGCTGCAGGGCCACGTGGTCGGCTGCCACACGCTGCAAGGCGTCGAGTCACCGCCGCGCTTCCCCGACATCCAGCCCGATGACGTGGCGTTCCTTCAGTACACGTCAGGCTCGACGTCCGCGCCCAAGGGCGTCGTCGTCACGCACCGCGCGCTGCTGGGGAACATCCGCGGCTTCATGGGGCACGGCCTCCAGATGGTGCCCGGCGTGGACAAGGGCGTGAGCTGGCTGCCGCTGTACCACGACATGGGGCTGGTCGGCTTCGTGCTCGGCCCTGTCGTCTGGGGCGTGTCCGTGGTGTTCATCCCCACGCTGCGCTTCGTGCGCAACGCCTCGGTGTGGCTGGACACCATTCACCGCCACCGCGGGACGGTCTCGTTCGGACCGAACTTCGCCTACGCGCTGGCGCTGCGGAAGTCCAAACCCACACAGATGGCCCAGTGGGACCTGTCTTGCATGAAGGCCTTCGGGTGCGGCGCGGAGCCCATCGCGCCGGGCACGCTGCGACAGTTCGCGCGCGTGCTGGGAGAGCACAGCCGGCTGTCCCCCCGCTCCTTGCTGCCTGCCTATGGACTCGCGGAGTCCACGCTGGCGGTCACCATGAAGCCGCTCGACGAGGAGTTCCGCACCCGTCGCGTGGACGCCGCGTTCCAACAGACAGGCCAGGCCCGCCTCGCCGAACCGGACGCGCCCGGGCTGGAGCACGTGTCCTGCGGGGTTCCCTTCCCGGAGCACGAGGTCGTCATCCTGGATCGCGAGGGACGACCGCTGCCCGACGGACAGGAGGGCGCCATCCATGTGCGCGGCCCCTCCGTCATGGCCGGCTACTTCCAGAACGAGGAGCAGTCACGCGAGGCGCTCAAGGCCGGGTGGTTGCACACCGGAGACCTGGGCTACTTCTGTGACGGCCACCTCTACGTCACCGGGCGCACCAAGGACCTCATCATCCTGAACGGGCGCAACCTGCACCCGCAGGTCATCGAGTGGGCCGTGTCCGAAGTGGAGGGCGTGCGCCGCGGCAACGTCGTGGCCTTCTCGCGCCCCGGCGATGAGGGCGAGGAGCTGGTCGTCGTGGCGGAGACGAACAGCTCGGATCGCGCGGGGCTCAGCGCGCAGATCGAATACGTCGTGCGGCTGTCCCAGAACGTGCGCCGCGCCGAGGTCGTGTGCATCGGCCCGGGAGGATTGCCCAAGACGTCCTCCGGAAAGGTGAAGCGCCACCAGGTCCGCGAGCTGTACCTGCGCAACCAGCTCCAGTAGCCGAAGCCGAGGAGGCAACACACCATGAGCGACGACGAAGTCCTCCGCCTCATCCAGGAGGCCCTGCGCAGCACCCTGCCGGAGCGCGAGAGCGAGTTCGGGCAGGTCACGCTCGACACGGACCTCCAGAGCCTCGGCATCGGCTCGCTGGCCTTCATGGAGACGGTGGGCTACCTGGAGGACCACCTGGCCACCACGTTCCGCGGGGCGGACATGGCCAAGGCCAGCAAGGTGCGCGACATCGCCACGCTGGTGCGGGCCACGGGGATCACGGTCTGAGCCACGACATGGGCTCAGCGACTCGCCAGGACCCAGGCAAGCCCGGCGAGCGCCACCGCGGCCGCGAGGGACAGCCCCATGGGCATCCCCCCGCCCCAGCCCCCCAGGGACAGGATCCCGAGCCCCAGGGCCGATACCGCGAGCGCGAGAGGCCGGACAGCGCCGCTCGCCCCGCGGCCCGAGGCGCGCTCGCGATGGACGTTCACGACGGCGTCACGCCGAGCGTCCGCGAGCAGCGCGCGCGCCTGCCCAGGCCAGGACAGGCCCTCCTGGACCGAGGCGGAGGCCACGCCCTTGTCGCCCACCAACCGCAACAGCCGCACCATGGGCGTGGGGCGAGTGCGCAGGAAGAACGCCTCCATCAAGGCGAGCAGATCCACGTGCTCCGGCACCCGCAGCGCCGTGGCGTCCAACAAGCCAATGGCCCGCCACACGAGGAGCTGATCCGGCTCCATGCGCACGTGGTAGCGCCGCTGGAGTTCGGTGATCTCCCCGATGGCGCTGCCCAGGTGTCGCTCCTCGGCGGGCGCGTCCGGGGACTTCGCCCGCGAGAACCAGCGGGACATGATGTCGGCGAAGTCGCGGTGGTAGCTGGCGACATCCGTCTCATCCGTGGGGACGGACAGCCGGTCATGCACCCGGGCGGCGCGCTCGAAGCGCCCCATGGCGATGGCCTCCATGTAGTCGCACAGCTCCTCGCGCCGCGTGCGCGTGAGCATCCCGTAGATGCCGAAGTCGATGAGGACTGGAGCGCCGTCCGGACGGATGAGCAGGTTCCCCGGATGCGGATCGCCGTGGAAGCGCCCCGTGGAGAAGAGCTGGAAGAGGCACGCATCGGCGATGCGCAGCACGGCGGCCTGCAGGTCCACCCCCGGCAGGAGTCGCTCGACCTCGTCGCGCTGCCCCGCGTCGTAGAGGTCGAAGACCTTCTGAAGGCTCACGCCTCGCACGAACTCCATCGTCAGCAGTCGCTGCGTGCTCAAGGCCCAGTCCACGCGCGGCACCATCAACCGGTCGCCCACGTCGTGGCGCACGGTCTCGGCGATGCGCGCCTCCGCGAAGAAGTCCAGCTCGCGCAAGGTGAAGAGGGAGAACTGCTCCAGCGTCTCCGTCACCGGGATGGCGCCCAGCAGCCGGTGCCGATCCACGAAGCGCGTCAGCGCGCGAAACAGCCGCATGTCCGAGCGGAAGGTGCGCTCCAGGTCGAACCGCTGGAGCTTCACCGCCACCACCTCCCCCGCGGCGGTGCGCGCGCGATGCACCTGGGCAATCGACGCGGAGCCCAGCGGCTCCATGTCGAACTCCGGGAAGACGTCCTCCAAGGCGCCGCCCAGCTCCTCCTCCACGCGCCGGCGAACAGCTTCGGGGGACATGGGCCGGGCACGCTCGAACAGCTTGCCCAGCTCGACGCAGGCCTCGCGGGGCAACAGGTCCATGCGCAACGAGAGGTACTGGCCCAGCTTCACGTATGTCAGGCCCATGCCCTCCAGCGAGCGCCGCAGCCCCACCGCGAGTTCCTGGGGAGAGCCTCGGCCCGTCGCGCGCAGCACCAACACGCGGAAGGCCTGCCGCACCACCAATCCCAGCAGGAGGAGAACCCGAGACACGTCGAGCCGGACGTCCGACCAGACGTCACCCCAGGCCCGACGCCCAGAGCGTGCATTCCGTGGTGTGTCAGGCATTGGACACCCCGCGCCTCCCCTCGCCCATCATGACAGGTTCGTGAATGTCCTTGCTCTCCCTCTTCCCGCTCAAGCGAAAGGACCCGGTCGCGGTCCGACAGGCATTGGAGGAGCTGGGGCCCACCTTCGTGAAGCTGGGGCAATTCCTGGCACTTCGGCCAGACCTCATTCCGCAGGCGTACTGCGATGAGCTGATGACCCTGTCGGACCGGGCCGCCCCGTTCCCGTGGGAGGTCGCGCGCCGCATCATCACCGAGGATCTGGGCCAGCCGCCCGAGGCGTGCTTCGCCTCCATCGACTCGCGCCCCATCGCCGCGGCCTCACTGGCCCAGGCCCACCTGGCGCGCACGCACGACGGCGCCTCGGTCATCGTGAAGGTGCAGCGCGAGGACATGCCGCGCCGGGTCCGCGAGGACTTGCGCCGGGTGCGGCTGCTCACGTCCATCCTGGAGGCCACGGGCGCGTCATTCGCCATCCCACCGCGCATGGTGCTGGAGGAGCTGGAGGGCTGGCTGCACCAGGAGTTGGATCTGCGCTTGGAGCTTCGGAACCTGGAGCGCATGTACGCGCTCGCGATGGACCACACCGAGTGGCGCATCCCGCGCCCCTTCCCCGAGCTGTCCGGCGAGCGCGTCGTGACCAGCGGGTACCTCGCGGGTGTGCCCTTCACCGAGCTGTTGCACGAGATCCGCCAAGGGCGGCCCGAGCGAATCCGCGACCTGGGGTTGGACCCGAACCGGCTCGCGCGGAACCTGCTCTGGGCGGTGCTGGCGCAGATCTTCCAGGACCGCCTCTTCCACGCGGACACGCACCCCGGCAACCTCATCGCGCTGCCCGGGAACCAGGTGGGCTTCGTCGACTTCGGGCTGGTCAGCACGCTCGACGACACCTTCCGCGCCGGCATGGCCCGCTACCTGACCGCCATCTACACCGGGCGCCAGGAGGCGATGTACCGAGCACTCACGGAGCTGCTCATCCCCAGCGATGACACGGACCTGGACGCCTTCCACGCGGACTTCGCCGAGGCCACGCGCGCGTGGATCAGCCAGCGCGACGGCATGGGCCGAGCCCCGGAGAGCGGCCGCTCTCCCGTTGGCCAGTACATGGTGGATGTCCTGTCCGCCGCGAGGCGCAACCACCTGCGCATCCCGCCCACGTTGCTGTCCATGTACCGCTCGCTGCTCACCGCCGAGACGGTGGCGAACCGCTTGGGCAGCCGCACCAACCTGCGAAGCGTGGGCAAGCGCTTCTTCGTCAAGCTGCAGCGCGCGGAGATGCGCGTGGTCCCGGACAAGGAGCAGGTCCAGCTCCTCCTGGCGGATGTCGTCGCGCTGCTGAAGGACGGCCCGGCGCAGCTTCACCAGCTCCTCGGCGACCTCGCGGACGAGCGGCTGTGGTTGCGGGTGCGGACCTCCACCTCGCTCAAGGATCGGCGCGAGGAGAACGGCCGAGCCCGGCTCGTCGTCCTGGCGTTGCTCCAGGTCGGGCTGTCGCTGCTGCTCGTGGGCGCGGAGCGACTGCCCTGGGTTGATCAATTTCCGGTGCGTGGAGGACTCGCCGCGCTGCTCGGGTTGAGCTGGGTGGTGCTCGCCGTGCAGTGGAGGCGCCTGCCATGAGTCGGCGCCCGGGGTTCGCCATCGCCGCCCTGTGGCAACCCGTGCTCGGGTTCTTCCAGGCCATGGTGAGCGGCACCCAGGCCCTGCTGCTGCTCGCCCTCCCCGGGTCGAGGCGTCGGCTGTCCTCGGGGAGCGATTCCTCCTCGCGGCGAGATGCGTCCCTGCGCCACACCGTCTGGAGGCTGCGTCGGGCCTATGACGACGTGGTGGGGCCGCACGGCATCGAGACGCTCGAGGAAGCGCTCGGCGTGCTGCGCACGCTCACCACGGACCTGGGGCCCGCGGTCCTGGTCTGGGTGGACTGCGTCGAGAGCCTGGTGCAGGACGCGGAGCGCCGGTATGGCCCGGGACCGGGCCAAGGCACCAAGAAGGCGCAGGACGTGAAGTCCGCCCTCATCCACCTGCTCATCGACGTGCCGCTCGTGCCCGGAGCGCCGGGCTTCCTGCAAGCGCTCATCGTCGAGACGGCCACGAACTGGGCCATCGACGCGGTGGTGATGCTGCTCAACCGCAACGAGATGTGGACCGCGGGCCAGGTGGTGGAGCTGAGCCTCCCTCGCCGCATCCTGCGCGTGCTCGCCGCGCCGCTGCGATGGCTGGACAAGGGCCTCTCCGCCGTGGCGCGCGCCTGGGTCCTGCGACGTGCGCCCTTGTCCCCCACGGCCGCGGCCATGGTGCTGAAGATCCAACGGGAGAAGATGCTGGAGCCGCAGGTGCTCACGCGCGGGCTGGGCGAGATGCTCCGCTGGGTGGGGACGAACCGCCAGCGACTCATCGGCTTCGTCGATCTGGTCTCCGTGGGCACGCGCGAGGCGGAGCGCTTCACCCGACTCTCCGGCCCGCAGAAGCGCGAGTACGCCACGGACCTCGTGACGATGTTCCTGGAGCAGGAGGGCCTGCTGCGAAACGCCCTCCTGGCGCCGACCATCCAGTGGCTCATTGGGATCGGCATCGATCTCATCGTCTTTCTCTTCAACAAGCGGAAGGTCTTCCAGCACACGACGTGACCACAGGTTCAGACGTGCCATCCGACGGATGGAGGTGCACGATGCTCGCGAAGCTGTTCGACAAACTGCTGTGGCTGTACTGGAAGGCCAACCGCCGCTTCCTGATCGCATTCTCCGTGGCCCTGCTGGGCGACGAGCCCGGCCCATTCCAACCCGATGGAAAAGCCATCGTGGACGCCATCGACAAGCTGCTGAAGACAGTCAGCCGGACTGTCTATGTGCAGCTCATCGCCACCGTGGCCACCATCCCGCTCGCGGTGCCGCCCATGCCCCTGCCCAGTGGCAGCATCGCGCGCGGCCTGGTGAAGCTCTGGTACGGCATCAAGAGCAACTTCATGCGCGCCTCGTTCCTCGCGAAGTCGAGGAAGCAGCGGGTCGAGTTCGTCGACGCCATGTTCCGCCGGCTCGTCCACGAGGCACCGGAGCAGGAGGACGACATGGTGAAGACCATCGTCACCCTCACCATCCTCAAGGGCGTCATCGGCGCGGCCTACCTCGACACGGACGCCATCTGGAAGGCCCTCGGCTACAAGCCCTATCAGCAACACGACTTCGCCCCGCCCTCCGGCCCGGACCTCGCCAATCCGCCCCTCACCGCCGCGGGCGAGCTGCTGATCCGCTCGCGCCGGACGCCCCAAGAGGTGGCGAAGAAGCCCGCGGGCAAGCGCACGTACTGCATCGTCGGCTCGGGGGCGGGAGGCTCCGTCGCGGCCCTGTCCATCCAGGAGCACGACCCCGAGGCCCGCATCATCCTCCTGGAGGGCGGCCCCCTGACGACCGGCAACGAGTTCTCCACGCGGCTGCTCGACGCCGTGGCGGTCAACTACATGAACGCAGCCATCACGCTGTCCGAGGACCAGATGTTCACGTTCCGCCAGGGACGTGGCGTGGGCGGCTCGACGCTGGTCAACAACTCGCTGGCGTTCCGCCCCGTGGGTTACTGGTGGGATCAGAACCTGGTCGCGCGCTGGGAGGCGCTGGGCGTCAAGCTGGACTGGCACGCGCTCAACAAGGCCTATGACGACTTGGAGAAGCTCATCCACGTCGCCCCCGTGGATGACCGCGTCGTCACGCGCGCGTCCCATGTGCTCCGGGACGGCTTCGAGAAGATTGGCCTCAAGGACAACATCGTCCGCGCGCCGCTGAACGTCGTGAAGTGCATCGGCTGCGGGCGCTGCAACCTCGGCTGCCAGTACGACGCCAAGCAGTCGATGATGGTGGAGATCCTCCCCACCTTCGTGCGCAACGGCGGGCTGCTCGTCCCCGACGCCAAGGTGGACTCCATCGAGTTCGAGGAGAAAGGACAGCTCCGCCACCACGTGAAGACCGTCACGGTCATCACCGAGTCCGGCGAGAAGGTGAAGATCGAAGCCGACCGCTTCATCCTCGCACCGGGAGCCTATGCCTCATCCAAGCTGCTCTGGCGCAGCGGCTTCACCGGCGTCGTCCCCGGCGTGCGCACGGTGGGCAAGCGCTTCAGCGTCAACCTGGGCACGGCCGTCATCGGCGTCTTCCCCCAGGAGCTGAACGCCTTCGCCGGGCAACAGGCGGGCTTCGCCATCGAGGTCCCCGAGGAGCGCATGGTCATCGAGACGGGCTTCGCCCCGCCCGCCGCAGTGGGGATGATGGCGCCGCAGTGGGGCAACGCGTTCAACCGCCTCATCTCGCGCAGCAACAACATGGTCGCGGCCATCCCCGTGCTCTCGAGCCTGACGTACGGGCAGATCAAGAAGAGCCTCCTGGGTGACAGCGGCTTCGCCATCGACTTCACGCTCATCGACGAGGATTGGCGCCGGCTGGCCACCGGAATGAAGCTCTCCGCCCAGGCGATGTTCGCCGTGGGTGCCGAGGAGGTCTTCAACCGCCGCTTCGACGCGCTCTCCATCCGGCGCCCCGAGGACATCGACATGTACCTGGCCGGGATGGGCGCGGCGGACTTCATCCCCGTCGAGTCGGCGCACATGCAAGGCGGCAACGTCATCGCGCCCAAGGACACGCTGGGCGTCGTGGACGAGCACCTCAAGGTCTACGGAACGGACAACCTGTGGATCTGCGATGCGAGCGTCATCCCCTCGCCCATCACCGTGAACATCGCGCTGACCGTGATGGCGCTCGCGCGCTACGCGGCGCCCTTCATTGTCCGGGACACCCAAGCGCAGGTCTGAGCGAGCGCCATGCGCACCGCCCTTCCCTCACGGCCTCCGCGGGCCCACGCCTCAGCTCGCCACCTGCGCCGCGACGGCGGGCTGGCGAGCGGGGACGCGCATCCCCTCCAGCCGCATCACGACGCCGCCCCGAGGCCCCACGGGCACGCTGCGCCGGACAGGGCGGACCGGAGCATCGGTCTCCAACCGCAGCGCGTAGCGACGCAGGATGGCCGCCAGGACGAGCTTCATCTCGTACATCGCGAACGCGACACCGATACACCGCCGAGCACCGCCCCCAAACGGCATGAACTCGAAGGGCGAGTAGGTGCGCGCGAGGAAGCGCTCGGGATTGAACGCCTCGGCCGAGGGAAAGGTGTCCTCTCGCATGTGCGCGAGCGCGGTGATGGCGCCCACGCCCATGCCCTCCGGTACCGTGTAGCCGCCCAGCACCAGCGGCTTGCGGAGCAGCCGGGTCACCTCCGGGATGATGGGATAGAGCCGGAGCGTCTCGCTGCACACCGCGTCCAGGTACGGCAGCGCGGCGATGGCATCGGGTGTCGCGTCGACCGACAGCGCGTCCAACTCCGCGAGCAAGCGCTCGCGAACCTCGGGCTGGCGGTGCACCCAGTACAGCGCCCACGACAGCGCGATGGCGGTGGTCTCGTGTCCCGCGGTCACCAGCGAGAGCAGCTCGTCGCGAACCTCCGGATCCGTGAGGCCCGTGCCGTCCTCGTGCCGCGCGGCGAGCAGCAAGCTGAGGATGTCCTCGCCCCCGGACGCCTTCCGTCGCTCGGCGATCTCCTCGTAGACCACGGCGTCCAGCTTCTGCAGCGCGCGCTGGAACCGGGCCCACGGACCGACTCCCCCGAAGTTCCGTCGCACCGCCTCGAACACGACGATGAGCGGATTGATGGTGCGATCCGTCTCCAGGATGGCCTCGCGCAACCGCTCGGAGCGCTCCAGGCTCGCGCCGAAGACCGCGCGGAGGATGATCTGGATCGAGACCTCCTGCATGGTCTCCCGAGCCACGAACGGATCGCCCGTGCGCCAGCGCTCGGCGCACGTGAGCGCGGCCTCCATCATCAGCATCCCGTACTTGTGCATCCGCGCGCCGTGCAGCGGTGGCATCAACAACCGGCGGCTGCGCTTGTGGCGCTGGCCGGTGACCAGGAAGATGGACGCGGGACCGAAGAGCGGCTCCACCGCCTTGCGGCCAAAGACCTCGAACGTGTCCGGGTCCGCGCTGAAGATGGCGCGAATGCCCTCGGGGCTCCCCGTCACCACCAGGGGGCCATACAGCGACGGATAGAGAAACGGGTCGCCGTACTTCTTCAAGCACTTGGAATAGTAGCCATAGGCATCCAGCGTGTAGTGCAGCGTGGCCAGGGTGGCGGACCTTGGCCCCGGGGGAAGTTGCGCCATGGTGACAATCCCTTTCGTCGCCAATGGCAGGCATTGCCTCCCGCCGGTGGCCTCGCGAGCACGCTAGAGGCGCGCTGCGAGCCATTCAACCCAAGGACTCGCGCGGGAGCGCATCCATGAACAATCCAACACTCAACGCCTCGCGCGACGAAGCCTTGCGCGATGACTTGCGCCTCACGCGCTTCCCCTCGCTGCGCGAGGCGCTCCTCACCGTGGCGGAGACGGACACGCTCAGCGAGGGCCTGGAGCGCATCGCCTTCGCCCCAGGCAGCCACCTGGGAGACGACGCGCAGAGCGCGGGACTCCACGTGCTGCTCTCGGGCGAAGCGGTCTACCTGGAGGTCGCGGCGGCGGACGGCTATCGCGTGCAGCAGCGCCTGCTCCCCGGGATGGCCTGGGGCGAGGAGAACCTCACCGGCGAGCCCTGGTCGCTGGGCGGAGCCCCGAAGGTCCTCGTCCCCACCACGGTGCTTCGCATCCGCCGCGAAGCGTACGCGCGCATGGTGGCGCGAGTGCCCGCGCTCGAAGCGGCCGTGTTGGATCTCCGCGCCCTGCGTCGCCAGCGCGTCTTCGCGCTCGCGTCCACGCGGCGAAGTGGCCCCGCCCACGGAGCGGCGGAGTACTGGGCGGAGCGGATGGACAACGCCGTGGTGAGGGCCTGCCCCGAGGGCGAGGAGCTCGTGGGTCGCGGCGGGAGCCTCACGGGCCGAGGCTGGTACATCGTCCTCGCCGGCACGCTGCGCGCCTGGTGGGGACCGGGAGTCCAGCCCCCCGACCCACCTCACCTCCTCCATCCCGCTCCGCCCCCTGAGTCCGCCGAGCAGACCACCGAGCTGACCCGCGGCGCGGTCTTCTGGGCCGAGCCCGGGGACGTTCCCCCAGGAGCCCCGGTCCGCCTCTCCGTGATGCACCCCACGCGCCTCGCCTTCCTCCCCAGCGTGGGGAGCACGGCCGAGCCCTTCCCGGGCTCGCTGCATCCCATCCCCGTCACGCTCGGGAGGCGCCCGGGAGTCCATCCCCCCACGCGCGCGCGAGGAGACGTGGTGTTGCTCCAGAGCGACATCCCCGACGCGCCCCTGGCCACACTGACCGCGCTGCTGGCGGACACCGTGGCCACGCAGCATCACGACCGCGTGCTGCACCTCACGCTCGTGCCTCCGGGAACAGCGCCACGAGCGCCACTCTCACGCGCGACCGCGATCTCCGGACAGGTCGTCCACCTGCGCGCCCAGGTCGCGGATGGCCACGAGGCCGCACGGGTGCTTCGGCAGGTCCGCGAGGAGCACCCCGCGATGTTCGATCTCATCTTCGTGGATGCATCAGCGCTGGGCGCACAGGCCCCCGCGGAGCTGGGGCCCGCCGTCACGCGGCTCGTGTACCTCTCACGTCGCCCGGGAGCGGTGCGCACGCCACCGGAACTCTCGGGAGCCACGGTGGTGCTGGCCGCGCTCCTGGATGGCACCCCCATCCTCGGACTCCCTCCCGGGACGCTCCGCTTGAAGCTCGACCTCGCGGGGCTCACGTCACGCCATCTGACAGGCGTCGCGCGGTTCGACGAACTGGACGCCACGCAGCAAGCGACGTTCTGCCGTTGGGGCCGAGCGCTCACGGGGCGAAGGGTCGGCATCGCGCTCGGCGGTGGCGCGGGCTGGTGCTACGCGCACGTCACGCTGCTGCGGCGCATCCGCGCCATGGGCATCCCCATCGACATCCTGGCGGGCACGAGCATGGGGTCGATGATGGCGGCCTTCTACTGCGTGGAGGGCGTGGACGGACTCGAACACGCCTTGGAGAGCGCGGGCCGCCTCGACCGCGCCACGATGCTGGGTTTCTTCACGGGTTCGGCCATCAGCCGCTACATGGACTCGGAGCTGGGGCCCCACGAGCTTCAGTCCCTGGAGATTCCTCTCCTCACGGTCTCCACCAACGTGTCCAACGGCACGATGCTCGTCTGCCGCAAGGGACCGCTGGGCATGGCCGTGCGACTGAGCGCGAGCTTCCCCCTTCGCTATCCCCCCACGATGATCAACGGCTTGCGCCACGTCGATGGCGCCTTCGTGAACAACATCCCGTGCAGCCTCCTCGTGGGCGAGGGCGTGGGCCTCAACATCGGCGCGAACGTCATCCCCATGCCCATGATCCTCCCGCCCCAGCACCCCTGGATCCCGGGAGCGTTCGGCAGATTCCTCGCGGGGCTCAACCCCATCGCCCGCACGCGCGACCTCATCCGCGGCCTCTTCATCCTGCTCAACCAGGGGGCGCGCGCGGAGACGGCCATGGCGGACCTCGTCTACACCTCGGATGACATCTCCATCCCCCCCTGGTCCATCAAGCGGGCCCGGGAGATCGCCGCCCTCGCGGAGCCCAGCGTGGAGAAGTTCGCCGAGCAACTGCATCGCGAATGGCAGCACTTCTCTCGGGAACTGCGGCCTTTTGAACGACCTGCCCTCCCGGACGATGGCAGTGCCTGACATTGGCTCAAACCCGAGGCATTCCTTTCCCCCGTCACCTCCGAGGCTACGCTCGCGCCATGGATTTCTTTGAAGGCAAACGCGTGGTCATCACCGGAGCCTCCAGTGGAATTGGCGCCGAGCTGGCCACGCAGCTCGCCGTGAAGAAAGCCAGACTCACGCTCGCCGCCCGGAACCTGGAGCGACTCCAAGAGGTCGCCAACGCCTGCCAGAAGGCCGAAGCCGCGGCGCTGGCCGTGCGCGCGGACGTCGCCCGCGAGGACGACTGCCGCGTCCTGATGGAAAAGGCGGTGGCCTTCGGCGGCGGCCTCGACATCGCCATCCTCAACGCCGGCATCTCCATGTACTCCCGCTTCGAGGACATCCGGGACCTCTCCATCTTCAACACCCTGATGCAGACCAACTTCATGGGCGCCGTGTACTGCACGCGCTACGCGCTGCCCGCCCTGAAGGAGTCCAAGGGTCGCCTCGTCGTCGTCTCCAGCCTGGGCGGCAAGACAGGGTTGCCCACCCGCAGCGCCTACGCCGCCAGCAAGCACGCCCTCCACGGCTTCTTCGAGTCGCTCCGGGGCGAGCTGCACGCCTCGGGCGTCCGCATCACCATCGTCTGCCCAGGGCCCGTGCTGACCGAAGTGCGGCAGCGAGCCCTCAGCTCCGACGGCACCGCGCTGGGGCACACGTCCATCGACGAGTCGGGCTCCATGAGCGCCGCGGAGTGCGCGCGGCGCATCCTGGAGGCGACGCGCAAGGGCAAGCGCGAGGAGATCATGACGGTGGCGGGCAAGGTGGGGCAGTACGCCCGGCTCTTCGTCCCGGGAGTGATTGACCGCATCGTGCGCAAGAAAGTCGGCCTGTAGTCCCACCCGAAGGTGTGAAGGCGTGAAGGACGACGGATGAATCCTGGCATCCACTGGTTCATGAATGGCCTGTCGCTCGGAACGGGGCTGATGGGAGGCGCCATCAACACCCAGAAGGTGGACCTGCGCGGCACCCGAGGCATCGGCAACATCGAGCTTCCGGGCACGCCCCCCACGGGCTGGCACCTCGACGTCCGCGACGAGCACTTCTGGGTTCGCAAAGGCTTGCACCCCACCCCCGCGGCGACCATCCGACTGAAGGAGGAGACCTTCCTCCAACTGCTCGACGGGACCCTGAGTTCCGCCACGGCGATCATGACGGGTCGGGTTCAAGTCCAGGGGGACGCGCACTTCGGCCTCATCTTCATCGCGCTGTGCAGTCAGTTCCGCGTCCTGGCCACCGGAGAGTCGCGCATGGGCCGAGCGCTCGCGCGCGTCATCCTTCGCCGAGCGGGGCGGCCCCCCGTGCAACCGGAAGCCCGCGCCTCCTCCTGAAGCACCTCGACGCTTCACGCCACGCCCCGTCCCCCGCATTCAGGGCCCGCGCTCCGCGGCCCCAGGAGCCCCGCGCATGAAGTTCTCCCTGTTCTTCGAAATGCAGATCGCCGACCCGACCCGGCAGACCGAGACCCAGCTCTTCCGAGACTCGGTCGACCAAGCCGTCCTCGCGGACACGCTTGGCTACGACGGAATCTGGGTCGTCGAGCACCATGGCCTGCGCGAGTACTCACACTCGTCCGCGCCGGAGATCTTCCTCGCCTATGTGGCGGCGCGCACCCAGCGCATCCGCCTGGGCCACGGCGTGACGCTGACGCCCCAGCGCTACAACCACCCCATGCGCATCGCCGAGCGCATCGCCACGCTCGACATCCTCTCGGGTGGACGCGTGAACTGGGGTTCGGGCAAGTCCTCCTCGCTCGTCGAGCAGATGGCCTTCGAGGTCAGCATCCCGCAGCTCCACGAGCAGTGGCTCGAGGCGCTGGAGATGATTCCGCGCATGTGGCAGTCGGACGTCTTCGAGTTCAAGGGGAAGTACTACAAGATTCCCCCCACCCAGGTGATTCCCAAGCCCGTGCAGCAGCCGCACCCGCCCATGTTCGCGGCGTGCTCGAAGCCCGAGTCCGCCGCCGCCGTCGGCGCACTGGGCCTGGGCGCGCTGAACTTCGCGGTGGGGAGCGACCAGTATCTCGCGGAGAAGGTCCGCGCCTACCGAGAGGCCGTCGGCCGCGCGAAGCCCACCGCATGGCAGAAGAACAACCACTTCGCGTGCTCACCGCCCACGCTGGTCCTCGACGACGATCGCAAGGCCTGCGAGTACGGCCTGCGCGGCGCGCGCTTCTTCGGCGAGTCCATGTTCCAGTACTACCTCTCCGGGACACGGCCCATTGGGCGTCTGGCCATTCCCCGGGACTTCCTGCCAGAGGACGAGCTGAGCGAGGCCATGGCCTATCGCAACCAGCCCGGCTCCCCCGCCGGTTACATCATCGGAGACCCCGAACACGCCCGCGAGTCCGTCAAGCGCTTCGCTGACGCGGGCATCGATGAGCTGCTCATGGTCATGCAGCTCGGCACGGTGCCGCACGAGTTGGTGATGGAGTCCCTGCGCACCTTCGCGGAGAAGGTCATTCCCCACTTCCGCTAGGCGAGCTCCCCGGCTCGGTCACGCGCGCAGTGCCCGCGTGGCCGAACCGTCCTCGTCCCGCGACGTAGGCGGCGAACACCTTGCCCAGCCAGAGCAGCAGGCCCGGGGCCAGGCGCTTCAGGTAGTACAGGAGCCACGCCTCCCACGTGACGGGCACCACGGCCCGGTTGCGGCGGATGGCGGACAGCACGACCTTCGCCACCCGCTCCGGGCCATAGCGCCGACGATGAAAGAGGTCCGCGGTCCGAGCCCGCGCGGCCGTATCGCCATACTCACCCCGAGCCCGCGCATTCTCGGTGATGGCGGTGTCCGTCATCCCGGGACAGAGCGTCGTCACGCCAATGCCATACCGACTGAGGTCCGCCCGAAGCGCCTCGCTCAGTCCAAACACGGCGTACTTGGTGGTGCCATACGCGGCGAAGGGCTCCGTGGCGAAGAAGCCCGTCAGCGACGAGACATTGACCACGTGGCCGCCCTGTCCTCGGGCAATCATTCCCGGGAGGAAGAAATGGCAGCCATGGATGACGCCGAAGAGATTGATGGAGACGATCCAATCCCAGTCATCCAGCGGCGTCTCCACGAAGCGGGCCCCCAGGGCCACGCCCGCGTTGTTCACGAGGATGTCGAGCACGCCCACCTCGCGCTCCACCTCGGCGGCGAAGGCGCGCATCGCCTCGCGGTCCGCCACGTCCACCTGACGGGAGAAGACCTCTCGGCCACGCGAGGAGATCTCCCGCGCCACCTCCGCGAGCCGCCCCGCGTCCCGGTCGCACACCACCAGGTGCGCCCCCTCGTCCGCGAGCGCCAGCGCCGTAGCCCGCCCGATTCCACTGGCGGCGCCCGTCACCAAGGCCCGCTTCCCCGTCAGCGCCAGGCCGCGTCGCCAACCCATGCCCGCTCCCTTCCGCGGCACGCTGACCGCCATCAGGTGGCCCGCCCGGCGACTTCCGCACTGGGGAGGAGGCGCGCCTGCTGCTGCTCGGCGGAGATCTCCACCACATCCCAGGCGAGGCCCACGCGGCGCATCCCGTGGATGACCATCGCGGAGGGATCCACTTCCCACCACTGCAGGCCATGCGAGGCGGAGCGCGGGAAGGCATGGTGGTTGTGGTGCCACGAATCACCGAGCGTGGGGAGCGACAACCAGAAGACATTCCGAGCCTCATCCTGGGTCTCGAAGCGCTTGGTCCCCACCACGTGGCAGACGGAGTTGATGCAGAACGTCACGTGGTGCAGGAGCACGATGCGGATCAGCCCGCCCCAGAACAACCCGCCGAGCCCCCCCTGCCACGTCCCCGTGACGAGGAAGCCCACGGCACCCGGGATGACGATGGACAGGAACACCAGCGCCGGGAACGCCGAGTCGATGAACCGCATCCCGCGGTCCTCGAGGAGGTCGCGCGAGAACAACGTCCGCTGGGCCTCGCCCTGCGTCTTGATCAACCAGCCGACGTGGGCATACCAGAACCCCCGTACGCGGTCGCCGAGCCCAGGGCCATAGTTGACGTGAGGGCTGTGCGGATCACCCTCCTGGTCCGCGCAGGAGTGGTGCTTGCGGTGATCCGTCACCCACTCGATGACGGGGCCCTGCGCCGCCGTCGAGCCCATCACCGCGAAGAGGTACTGAATGGCCTTGTGGGTCTTGAACGCACGGTGGGTCAGGAGTCGGTGATAGCCAATGGCGATCCCCAGGGCGGACAGGACATACGTCACGGAGAGAATGGCGAGGTCCGTGGGGGTCACCCATCGCTTCCAGCAGACGACGATGGCGACGTCCAGGAAGAGAAAGCCAAGAAGGACCGCGAGAGCGTTTTGGATTTGCTTGGCGCGCGTCATGGGACGGGCTCCTGTTACCGGGGGGACAGGACGGCCAATGACAACCGAACTCAGAGCGTACGAGGTGGGAAGGCGCGGCATGCTAACTGCCGCTCAGTCACCACGTCCCTTGCCCTGGAGTCGGAGGCGCAGGCGGATTCCAGACACACTTCGGCGCTCCAGGGCAGCAGGTGCCAAATCGCATCCACGCCACTATCCTTGGGAGGGAATTATCTTGCGGCGGACACTGAATCCCGGTGTCCTGTTCGCCTGGGGAACTGGATGTGGCTCCATTCCATTCCTCGGCAGGCGGGCGCGCGCGGAAGGCGTGAGGCAGTCTGGGATTCCGCGCGATCGAGGTGTCTGGGAATCAGCGCAGCACGCGGAGTCATGCCTGGTCGGGCCCGCGAGAACCCTCCGGAGTGCACGAAAGGAAACCCGCATGTCCGAGTACAGAAGGTCCGAGGTCAGACGGAGTGATTACCCGCGAGATCCCCCACAGCGCAATCGCAGCGGAGGCCGTCGGAGCACTTCACGGGGTCGCTCCAGTGCGCGCAGCAACATGCAGACCTTCGTCGACAACTCGACGGAGTTCACGCGCGAAGTGGGCCGACTGGCGAGGGCCTGGAGCGACGCCACCACGGAGATGGTGGCGGGAAGCACGCAGGTCCTGGGCGATCTCGCCATCGACGTAGCGGAGTCCTTCCTCGGCGTGGGTGACTACGAGGAGGACACCGACTACGAGCACGACCACGACGAGGCGGACGAAGACTACGACTACGACGAGGAACCCGAGACGCGGTCCGAGTACGAGCCCGACGCGGACTACGAAGCGCAGCCGCCCCCGGAAGGCTACCGCCGTCGAGGCTACCGAGGCCGCGCGGCGGACATCCAACGCGAGGCCCGAGTCCGAGGGACCGACGTAGCGAACAGCTTCTCGCGAGCCCTGCGAGAGTCCTCGCACATCCTCGGTCGCTCGCTGGATCGCTTCTACGATTCCTACGACGACGACCGCCCGGAGCAGCAAGGCTCCGAGACCCGCTCACGCTCCGGCCGAGGCCGTCGCTACTCGGTCGAGCGCCGCGTACGCAGAGGTCCCCCCTCGGGCGTGGTGGACGCGCAGGGCCGCCCCGTCGAGAGCCAGTCGAGCACCAGCGTGAAGGTGGAGCGCAGCAGCCACGAGAAGGGCCCCACTTCCACCTGAGCCCCCGGAACACGAAGGCCCTGGAGTCACCGGCACACGCCGATGCTCCAGGGCCTTCTCACATTCGGGCCGCGCCTCGAAGCGCACATCCGCGGCGCTGCCCTGCACCGCGTGACTGCGAGTCACCTGTCAGCAGATATTGCATGACATTGCCCCAACCCACGGTTTGAACCCAGTGCGCCGTGCCTCCGCCGAAGCGGAAGATGCCGCGATCAAGCTCGATCTGCGCGACCGTCGCGTCGTCCGAGGCAAGCGTGATGTCCGCAGCAAGCATCAGCTCGATTCCAAGCGTCAGACATTTGCCATGGACCGCAATGACAAACAGCTTCGTCCGCGCGGGGCTATGGGTCGCCCACGGGTCCACTCCCGCGGCACGAAAGAGCTGCTCGGCATCCCCTGACGCGGAAACACATCCATCAGGTCGAGCCCTGCCGTGAACAGGGTTCCGTGCGCGAACAACAGGATGACGCGGACCTCCGGGTCCGACTCCGCCCGAGAAAACGCGCCCGACAGTTGTTCGAGCATCGCGCCGTTCATGGCGTTGCGCTTTTCGGGTCGCGGAGGGGGGGGCGCCAGATCAAGGAGCGAGGCGTCCTCGGCGCTGGAGTGGACGGCATCGCACGAGGTGTCGGCCTGACGGGAGCGGCCCTCTACTCGCACTTCGACTCGAAGCAGGACTTTCTCTGCGCCATCCTGCGCGAGGAGCTGGGGGCCACTGCGCGGAGGTTCCTCTCGGCGAACACGACGTTCGACGAGATGCTCGCGCGGTACCTGAGCCTCGCCCATACGAGAGCCCCCACCCAGGGATGCGCGCTACCCGCCATCACCTCGGACGTCGCCCGAGCAGATGCGTCCGTTCGGCAGGCATTCAGCGGCACACTCACGGAAGTGGTGGACGCTCTCGTCCAGAGAGTGGGCAGCCGCGAGGCCGCGCTTGGCATCCTCGCCGCCGCGCAGGGAGCGGTCACCCTGGCACGAGCACTGCCCGACGACGCGGAGGCCCAGGCCCTGCCCAGGCCCTCCTGGACTCCGCCGCGAAGCTGATCAAGTCAGCGTTAGCGCGGAGCACGAAGGGCGCCACTGACGGTCAACCCGCCGCGAGCCCACGGCGACGCGACGACATCCAGGACCGTCCTACCGGGCGGCATCCCGCGAAGCACTCGCCAGCGCCAGCGCGAAGGAAGCGCATGCAGGCACGGCCGAACCAGCAGGCCCTCCCTCTCGACACCCACCAGGCCGGCACCGGGCCCTGCGAGGCCCAACGCGGGCGAGACAGGCGGCTACACGGCGCGAGGCCGCGACCCGTCGAGCGTCGTCAAGCAAGCCTCCCTGGGTCGGACGACCTCTCATCAGCGCGACCCGCACAGGATGCGAGCGGCCTCGCTGGCGCCTCGTGCCCCCAAAAGGTGAAGGCCCTGGAGTCACCGGCTTTGACACCGGAACTCCAGGGCCTTCGATGGTCGGGGCGACAGGATTTGAACCTGCGACCACTTGCACCCCAAGCAAGTGCGCTACCAGGCTGCGCTACGCCCCGGCGTTGCCGTCGTGAAACGGTGCGCCCTTATGCCCCTACACGACGACGAGGTCAAGCAAGAGCAGCGGGCACCGTGTGAAAACTCAATCCTCCCCCTCGTCCATGCCCTCGTCGAAGTCCTCGCCACGCGCCTCGGCCGCATCCAACGCAGCCTCCTCGCGCGCGTCGATCTCCGCGTGATCCTCGGGCGGAGCCTCGCCGTTCAGCGCGCTCTTCAACACCTGGCTCGGCCGAAAGGTCAGTACGCGACGGGCGGAGATCTCGATCTCCTTGCCCGTCTGCGGATTGCGGCCCACCCGCGCCTTCTTCTGGCGCACCTGGAAGTTTCCGAACCCGGAGATCTTGATCTTGTCCCCGCGCTCCAACGTCTCCTTCAAGGTGTCGAACACGAGTTCCACGATCTCCGCCGACTCCTTCTTGGAGAAGCCGACCTTCTCGTAGACCCCCTCGATGATGTCCGCCTTCGTCATGCGAGCCCCTCTGGCACCCTTCCGCGCGGTGAAACGCGGGGGACGATGCTGGCAGCCTTCCAGGAGGCGTGTCAACCTCCTGACTTCATTCAGGAATTCAGGCTCGCAGCGCGGCCCCCAGCCGCTGGTTCACCTCGGTGATGATCCGCTGGTGCGCCGTGGTGACCTCCACGTCCGTGAGCGTGCGCTCCGGTGAGCGGTAGCGCAGCGCGTACGCGAGGTTCTTCTTCCCCTCGGGGATGGGCTTGCCCGTGTACACGTCGAACACGAGCGCGTCCTCCACCAGCGGCGCCCCCACTTCCAGGATGACCCGGCGAACCTCCTCGTTCGCCAGCTCCACCGGGACCACCACCGCGAGATCTCGCAGCACCGCCGGGTACTTCGGCAAGGGCTGGCTCTCGGCCACCAGACGCGACGCCGCGTACAGCGGCTCCGTGTCCAGCTCGAACACGAGCACGCCCTCGGGCAGCCCCAGCGCCTTCGTCACGCGGGGATGAACCTCGCCCACGTGCCCCAGCACCGTCCCGTCCGCGAGCGCCACCTGGGCACACGTGCGCGGGTGGTATGCCGGCCGCTCGGCGGACGAGAAGGTCGCGCCCGTGACGTGCAGCTCGTGGAGCAGCGCCTCCACGGCGCCCTTGGCGTCGTAGAAGTCCATCCGCGCGTCCTTCTGCGTCCAGCTCCGTCCCCCGCCGCGGAGGCCCCAGAGCAGGCCCGCCACACGCGGCACCTCGCGCGCGGCCGGGCGCATCCCCTGCCCGCCCTGCGCGTCGCGGTAGTAGGCCCGCCCCGTCTCGTACAGGGCCACCGACTCCACCTGGTGGCGCACGCTGCGCGAGAGGTTCTCCAGCAGGCCCGGCAGCAGGCTCGTCCGCATCACCGACTGCTCGACGCTGAGCGGATTCACCAGGGCGATCGGCGCGTCCTTCGCCCCGAGAACCTCCAGGCTCTTTGGCGCGACGAACGAGTAGTTCACCACCTCGTTCAGCCCCGCGCCGCTCAGCGCATGGCGCAGGCGCCGCTCGGCCTCCGCGGAGGCAGGCTCGGGCACCAGCGTGTCCAGGCCACGCGGCAGGCGGGCCGGGATGTTGTCGTAGCCGAAGACGCGAGCAACCTCCTCCATGAGGTCCTCCTCGCGCTCCACGTCCACGCGCGCCCGAGGCACGTCATACGTCGTCTGCCCCTCGCCCTCCTCCACGGCCTTGAACCCCAGCGCGCCGAGGATGCGCCGGCACTCGGCCTCCGCCACCGCCACACCGAGCACGCGCTCCACGCGGCCATAGCGCAGCGTCACGCGACGCGCGGGCTTGGGCTCGGGATAGACGTCCACCCGCCCCGGCGCCACCGTGCCACCCGACAGCTCCGCGATGAGCTGCGCGGCCCGATCCACCGCGGGGATGACGGCATCCAGGTCCGTGCCTCGCTCGAACCGGTGCGACGCCTCGGTGTGCAGCGCGTGCCGCTTCGCCGTGCGCCGCACGCTGGAGCCCACGAAGTGCGCCGACTCCAGCACGATGCGCGTCGTGCCCTGCGACACCTCGCTGTCCCCGCCTCCCATCACGCCCGCGATGGCCTGCGGCCGGTCGCGATCGCAGATGAGCAAGTCATCCGGATCCAGCGCGCGCTCCCTGCCATCGAGCGTGTGCATCTTCTCGCCGCGCCCTGCCGTACGCACGACGATCTCCGGGCCCGCCAGCTTGTCCAGGTCGAACGCGTGCAGCGGCTGCCCGTACTCGAGGAGCACGTAGTTGGTGACGTCCACCACGTTGTTGATGGCGCGCACGCCGCACGACTTCAGCCGCTCCTGCATCCACGCCGGAGACGGGCGAATGGTGACGTTCTCCACCACGCGCGCCGCATAGCGCGTGCAGCGGGTCGCGTCCTCGATGCGCACCTTCACGCGCTCGGAGGCCGGAGCACCGGACTCGGCCAGCTTCGGCTGAGGCAGCTTCAGCGCGGCGCCCGTCACCACGCCGACCTCACGCGCCACGCCCAGGTGGCTCAGCGCGTCCGGTCGGTTCGGCGTGACGTTCACCTCCAGCACCGAGTCATCCAGCCCCAGCGCCTCGGCCACCGGCGCGCCCAGCTTCGCGTCCGGCGCGAGGATGAGCAGCCCCGAGGAGTCCTCGGTGAGGCCCAGCTCCTTCGCCGAGCACAGCATGCCGAAGCTCTCCACGCCTCGGAGCGCGGCCTGCTTGATCTCCATCCCGTTGGGCAGCTTCGCTCCCGCCGTCGCCAGCGGAACGCGGTCGCCCACTTTGTAGTTCTTCGCGCCGCACACCACTTGGAGCATCGCGGAGCCGCCGATGTCCACCTGGGTGACGGACAGCTTGTCCGCGTTGGGGTGCTGCACGGACTCGCGGATCTGCGCCACCACCACGCCGCGCAGTCCCTCGCCCGGGCGCTCCACGCCCTCGATCTCCAGCCCCGCCGCGGTCAGCTTGCGCGCCAGCTCGTCCACCGACGGCGGCAGCGCCACGTAATCGCCGAGCCACTTCACCGAAATCTTCACAGGTCCACCTTCTTGCTCACCAGGCTGGAATCAGAACTGCTCGAGGAAGCGCGCGTCGTTCTCGAACATCATCCGCAGGTCGTCGATGCGGTAGCGCAGCATCGCGATGCGCTCCACGCCCATGCCGAACGCGTAGCCCGTCACCTCGCCCGGGTCATAGCCCGCCGCGGTGAACACGTTGGGATGCACCATCCCGCTCCCCAGGACCTCCAGCCACCCCGTCTGCTTGCAGATGCGGCAGCCCTTGCCGCCGCACGACGTGCAGGAGATGTCCACCTCGGCCGACGGCTCGGTGAACGGGAAGAACGAGGGACGGAAGCGCGTGCGCGTGTCCGCGCCGAAGAACGCGCGCACGAACGCGGCCAGCGTGCCCTTCAGCTCCGCGAAGCTCACGTCCTTGTCCACCAGCAGGCCTTCCACCTGGTGGAACATCGGCGTGTGCGTGATGTCCGAGTCGCGGCGGTACACGCGCCCCGGCATCACCGCACGCACCGGCGGCTTCTTCGCCAGCATGTGCCGCACCTGGACCGGCGACGTATGGGTGCGCAGCAGCGACGGGCTGTCCGCCTTGCGCGCGTGCCCCAGCGTGGACTCGTCCACGTAGAACGTGTCCTGCATGTCCCGCGCGGGGTGATCCTTGGGCAGGTTCAGCGCCTCGAAGTTGAAGTAGTCCAGCTCGATCTCCGGACCCACCGCCACCTCGAACCCCAGCCGCGCGAACGTCCGGACAATGTCCTCCATCGTCCGCGACACCGGGTGCCGACTCCCCGGCGCCACGCCGCGCCCAGGCAACGTCACGTCCAGCTTCGGGCCCTTGAGCTGCGCCTCCAGCGCGGCCTCCTCGGCCCGGCGCGTGGCGTCCGCCAGGAGCTGCTCCAGCTCCGCCTTCACGCTGTTGGCAATCTCGCCCAGCGCTCTGCGCTCATCGGGAGGCAGCTTGCCCATCCCGCCCAGGACACTGGACAGCTCACCCTTCTTGCCCAGGTAGCGAATCCGCAGCGCTTCCACCGCGGGCAGCTCCGAGGCGCCGGCAATCTCCTGCCGGGCCGCGTCCGCCAGCGCCTGCAACCGGTCTCGCATGGTCCTCTTCCGCCTTCCGTTTCACACTCCGTGCGCCCCAAGGCGACGGGCAAAAAAAAGGGCCGCCCCGTCACCGGAGGCAGCCCGTTTCGTCCAGCGGGGCGACCTTCCGGCCACCCTCGCGTGTTCTGGTCGCCGGCTTTCGAGCCGGACGTGTATCAGGCCGCCTTCGCGATGTTGGCGACGGCCGCAAAGCCCGCGGGATCCGCGATGGCCATGTCGGACAGGACCTTGCGGTCCAGCGCGACCTGCGCCTTGGCGAGCCCGGCGATCAGCTTCGAGTAGGACATGCCCACGGTACGGGCCGCCGCGTTGATGCGAACGATCCACAGCGAGCGGAAGTTCCGCTTGCGGGCCGCACGGTCACGAGCAGCGTAGTCCAGAGCGCGCTCGACCGCCTGGTTGGCGCGCTTGTAGCAGTTCTTCCGGCGGCCGCGGTAACCCTTGGCCAGCTTCAGAATCCGATTACGACGGCGACGAGCCTTGAAACCCTTCTTGACGCGCATGACACACTCCTGACTGCTTCAGTGGCGGTCCCGGGCGCCGGCTTCTCGCCGCTCCTCCAGGACTCACGGATGATCCAGGCCCGACTGCTCAGGCCCCGTAGGGGAACAGCTCCTTGATGACCTTCTTCGCGTCCATGTCGCGCAGGTGGCTGGTGCCACGGTTGCCGCGCTTCGACTTGGGCGTCTTGGAGAAGGTGAACAGGTGCTTGCTGAAGGCCTTACCAAACTTGACCTTGCCGCCCTTCTTCACCTGGAAGCGCTTCTTCGCGCTGCTACGGGTCTTCAACTTGGGCATTGTCCCAATCCTTCCTTCCACTCAGTAAGCCGTCGGCATCGCGGCGTCCGGCATGTTGCGCCTAAGGCTTCAGCCGCAGCCGACAGCCTGTATCACTATTTCGTTCCGCCCGGTGCGGCGTTCCCCGTGGCCGGAACCATTCCCGCCTGGGCCGCCACGACCGGAGCTGCCTCGGAGCCCTTGCTGCCGCTCGAGCCAGCCTCCACCTTCCCGCCCTCGCCCACCTTCGTGCCCTCACCGGGCTTTGCTTCTGCCTTCTTCGCGGCGGCGTCGGCCTGCTGTCGCGCGAGCTCACGGGCCCGCTGAGCGACCTTCGGGCTCGGCGCGAGGATCATGAACATCTGCCGCCCTTCCATGCGCGGCACCTGCTCGACGACCGCCACTTCCTTCAGATCCTTCACCACGTCATCAAGGATGGCGCTGCCCAGCTCCTTGTGGGTGATTTCGCGGCCACGAAACATGATCGTGACCTTCGCCTTGTTTCCTTCTTCCAGGAAGCGGCGAACGTTGCGGACCTTGAACTCGTAATCGTGCTCTTCCGTCTTGGGACGGAGCTTCACCTCTTTGAGGTGGACCACGACCTGCTTCTTCTTGGCTTCCGAGGCTTTTTTCTTCTCCTCGTACTTGAACTTGCCGTAGTCCATGATCTTGCAGACCGGCGGCTTCGCCATCGGATTGACCTCTACAAGGTCAAGCCCATCCGATTGCGCCCGTTCCAGGGCTGCTTCGATCGACATGACGCCGAGCTGCTCGGCGTTCGGTCCTACGACGCGGACCTCCCGAGCACGGATACGCCGATTCGTTCTTTGATCGCGAACGATGTGAACATCCTCCGAAATCGGGAGGTTGGGCCTGCCTCCCCCCCTCGAAAGTGCGCCAACATACTTAGGTGCGACAGGGAGTCAAGGCCCTACAGCAGGGGTCTCGACGGATCTGCCGCCCGCTTTACGGGAGGGCGCCCTCCTTGGCCAGGACCGCCTCGAAGTCCGCGAGCTTCATGCTCTTGAGGTCCTCTCCGCCATAGCGGCGCGGGGCCACGCCGCCCGCTTCGACCTCGGCGTCACCCACCACCAGGGTGAACGGAACCTTCTGGATCTGCGCCTCGCGAATCTTCGCGTTGAGCGTCATCCCGCGCTCATCCACCTCGACGCGGTAGCCCTTGGCCCGGAGGTCGTCGCGGACCTTCCGCGCGTAGTCGAGCTGGCGGTCCGCCACGGTGACGAGCACCGCCTGGATCGGCGCCAGCCACGCCGGGAACGCACCGGCGAAGTGCTCGATGAGGATGGCCGTGAAGCGCTCGAACGAGCCGAAGATCGCCCGGTGCAGAACCACCGGCCGGTGCTCGGCGTTGTCCTCGCCGATGTAGTTCAGGTCGAAGCGCTGCGGCGCCAGGTAGTCCAGTTGCATGGTACCCAGCTGCCAGCGGCGGCCGATGCTGTCAGACACCGTGAAGTCGATCTTCGGGCCATAGAAGGCGCCATCGCCCGGAGCCAGCTCGTACGCCAGGCCCAGCGACTCCAGCGCCGTCTTCAGGCCGCCCTCGGCGCGATCCCAGAGCGAGTCATCCCCGAGGCGCTGCTCGGGACGCGTGGACAGCTTCACCGCATAGGTGAGCCCGACCGCCTTGTAGACGCGGTCCAGCAACTTCACGAAGCGCCGCACCTCGTCGGTGATCTGGCTCTCCATGCAGTAGATGTGGGCGTCGTCCTGCGCGAACTGGCGCACGCGGGTGAGGCCGCCGAGCGAACCCGCCGCCTCGTTCCGGTGCAGCACATCCTGCGTGTGGAGCCGCAGGGGCAGGTCGCGATAGCTGTGCCGCTTGAAGCCGAAGTACAGGTGATGCGACGGGCAGTTCATCGGCTTGAGCGAGAAGTCGTGCTCCCCCGTCTCGTTGTCGAGCACGAGGAACATGTTCTCCTTGTACTTGCCCCAGTGGCCGCTGGTCTCCCAGAGCCCCTTGTTGAACATCAGGGGCGTCTTGATCTCCACGTAGCCATCGCCCGCCGTCAGGCCGCGCATCCAGTCGGAGAGCGTCTGGTAGAGCGCGGTGCCCTTCGGGGTCCAGAAGGCGGCGCCAGGCGCGTACGGGTGGAAGTGGAAGAGATCCAGCTCCTTGCCCAGCTTGCGGTGGTCGCGCTTCTTCGACTCCTCGATGCGCGTCACGTACTCCTGCAGCGCCTTCTTGTCGAAGAAGGCCGTGCCGTAGATGCGCTGGAGCATCGGGTTGCGGTGGTCGCCGCGCCAGTACGCGCCGCTGGAGGAGAGGATCTTGATGACGCCGATCTTCCCGGTGCTCGGAGCGTGGGGCCCCAGGCAGAAGTCCACCCAGTCGCCGTGGGTGTAGAGCGTGAGCGTCTTGGCGCCCTTCGCGGCGATGTCCTTGACGATCTCGACCTTGAAGGTCTCGCCCTTCTGCTCGAAGAGGCGAACGGCGTCCTCCATGGAGATCTCGGTGCGGACAAACGCCTCGTCCTTCTTCAGGAGCGCGTTCGCCTCGGCCTCGATCTTCTCCAGGTCCTCCGGCGTGAAGGGCTTCTCGCGGAAGAAGTCGTAGTAGAAGCCCTCCTCCGTCGACGGGCCGATGGTGACCTGCGTCCCGGGGAAGAGGCGCTGCACGGCGCTGGCCACCACGTGGGCCGCGTCATGGCGGATGAGGTCCAGACCCTCGGGGCTCTTGGAGGTGAAGATCTGGAGCTTCACGTCCTCGGTGAGCGGGCGGGACATGTCCATGTCCTGACCGTTTGCCCGCGCGAAGAGCGCGGCCTTGGCCAACCCGGCCCCGATGCCCTCCCGCACGAAATCGCCGATGGTGGTTCCCCGGGCCGTCTGCTTCTGGCTGCCGTCGGGGAGCGTCACCGTGATCATTTCGGACATGAGCAAGACCTCGGAAATGCCGCGGGCGGCAGGCTTGTGGAAGCCATGCCGCCCGCTGTTTAAACGCTTACTGTGTTGGGTCGTAGTGGGATCGAACCACTGACCCCTACCGTGTCAAGGTAGTGCTCTACCGCTGAGCTAACGACCCGTCGTGCTGAGGTGCGCGGGGAATAGCAGTGGGCTCCCTCACCTGTCAAGAGAACACCGACACATGCCTGCACTCTTCTTTCGGCGCGCTCCAAACCGGCCTCACGCCCCGCTCGCCAGCAAGGTGTGAACGCGGGCCATCACTGCGTCGAACATGGCTGGGGTGAGCCGGCCGGTCTGCGTGTTCTGCTGGCTGACGTGGTAGCAGCCCACCAGCGTTCGCCCGCCCGGCAGGGGCAGCTCGGCGCCATGGCCGAACGCTGGTCGCGGCGAGGGAATCACGACGCCGGTCCGAGCCAACGCCACCAGCGCGGCGTTCCAGCCAATGGCCCCCAGCGCGAGCAGCACCCGAGCGGGCAGCAGCGCCAGCTCCCGGTCCATGAAGGGGGCACAGCGGGCCAGCTCCTCCGGCTCGGGCTTGTTGTCCGGGGGCGCACACCGCCCCGCCGCGACGATGAACGCGTCCTTCAGGCGGAGCCCGTCGTCGCGATGCTCGCTCGTCGGCTGGTTCGCGAAGCCCGCGCGGTGAAGTCCCGCGAAGAGGAAGTCCCCGGAGCGGTCGCCCGTGAACATCCGCCCTGTCCGGTTCGCCCCATGAGCGGCTGGCGCCAACCCCACCAGGACGAGCCGAGCCCGCGGATCACCAAACCCCGGCACGGGGCGGCCCCAGTAGGTCCAATCCCGGTAGGCCCGTCGCTTCACCCGGGCCACTTCCTCGCGCCACTCCACGAGGCGAGGGCAGGCACGGCACTCCACGATGTCCTGATGCAGCCGCTCCCACTTCGTCACTGCGCGCCTCCACGCACCGCGGCCTCCAGCCGCTCCACCCAGGCCCGAGCCATCGCCAGCGACTTCGCGTCGTCACCGACCTCCAGCTCCAGCTCGGCTCCGGGCGTCAGGCTGAACAGCGCGACCAGGGCCTCCTCATCCGGGGGCCCCTGGACACGCACCCGCCTGCCCAGCGCCCAGCGCCGCGGCGGTCTCACGGTGCCCTGCCCTTCCATCCAGGCCACCCGGGCCCAGGATCCACGAAGCCCCTGCCACCACTCCACGGGGGCTGTGGAGGACTCAGCGGCTGGAGGCTCGGGCGGATTCGGCGTGGCTTCGGAGGGCTCCTTCGACGCGACCTGGGAGAGATCCACCACCTTCATCCCTGGGAGCCAGACGAGTTCTCCCCAGGCCGCCAGCGTCGCTTCGTCGCGGGTGCGGGGCATCCAGGTCACCCGCCTCGGCCGCAGCGCGGCGATCCGCGTGGCCTGATCCGTCTCCAGGCTTCCCCGGATGTCCACGGCCACCGGGCGCGGACCGAGCCGATACCAATCCCCCGAGACCATCGCCGCGTCCAGCCACACTCCTACCCGAGGCGCGTGGCGGAACTGCTGGACCTGGGCATCTCGCAGTGGAGGACGCAGCTCGACGTAGGCCTCGGGGAAGCGCGCCACGGCATCCATCGTCGAATCCCGCAGCATGTTCGAGTGCGTGCGCAGCCACAGCACGGTTCCGCTGGCGGCCAGACTCCGCAGTTGCTCGGGATCCACTGACTCGTTGACGCGCAGGTGCAGACGGTATCCGGACAACGCCAGGGTCCGAGGCCCCGGAGACTGCGCGAGCATCGCCGCCACCACCAGCGCCGCGGGCGTCACGGGCCTCGCGCCTCGCCCAGATACAGCGCCGTGCGGCGATAGCGCTGAATGACCACGCGCAGCACCACCTTCAGGATGGCACTGGCGGGCACCGCGAGGAGGATGCCCACGAAGCCGAACAGCTCTCCGAAGGCGAGCACCGCGATGATGACCGCCACCGGGGCCAGCCCCACCTTCTCGCCCACCACGCGCGGCGTGATGACGAGCCCTTCGGCAGCCTGCGCGACGATGAACGTGGCAGCCACCACGGCGAACTGCCACGGGCCTTGCCACGACAACAGGACGCCCAGCAACGACAGCACCACTCCGATGCCCGTCCCCAGGTACGGCACCATGTTGCCGAAGCCCGCGAGCACGCCGATCACGATGGCCAGGTCAATGCGGGCCACCGACAGCCCCGACACGTACAGCACCGACAGGATGGCTCCAACCGTGAGCTGGCCTCGCACGAACGCGGACAGCACCTCATCCACTTCGCGGAATCGGCCACTCACGAGCGTCACGGCTCGACGGGGCAGCAGCGCCTGCACGCGTTCGACGAGCGCGGGGTAGTCCTTGAGGAAGAAGAACGCGAGCACCGGCACCACCGCCAACCCCAGCAGCGTGGCCACGAAGCGCGCTGTGTTGCCCGCGAAGCTCGCGACCAATCGCGCCGCGGTGGGGCCCGCGCTCTGGAGCAGCTCGGAGGCCTTCTCGCCCATCTCCGCCGCGCGACGGCTCACCAGTTCGGGCAGGGAGACACCGAGGAGCGCCTCGATTCGCGGCACGACCTCGGTGCTCGCGCGCTGGAAGAACTCTGGCAGCTTCGCCGCCTCGTCGCGGAACACCGGCACGAGGTAGAGCATCGCGCCCACCCACACGAGCAGGCCCGCGACGAAGACACATGTGGTCCCCAGCGCTCGCCGCATCCCTCGTCGCTCGAGCGCCGTCACGAGCGGGTTCAGGGCATACGCGCCCGTCAGCGCGAGCAACACCGGCACCGCCACGCCCCCGAAGACGGACAACAGCGCGAACACCCAACCCAACGAGCCCACCATCACCGCGGACCAGATGAAGTCGATGCGACGTCCCTCGGCTTCAGGCAAGGACTCCGACTCCACGAGGTGCAAGTGTGGCTCGGGGGCGGGAGCGGGCTTGGGCTCTACCCGAGGATTGCTCGCGCGGCCACGACCTTGGATGCGACGTGCGATGACGTTCTCCTCCCGAAGCTACGGCTGGGGCTACGGCGCCTTCGTTGGCTGATTGCGCTTCACGAACTGCCCGAACGCATCGTTCGCCACCTTGCGGTCCAACGCACCGACCGTGGCCTTGCCCAGCTCACCGTCCACCCGGACCTGACGGTCCTTCTGAAGCTGGATGAAGGTCTGCTCCCACTCATCCAGCGACACTTCATGCGGCCCATCCACCTGCACGCGCCCCGACGGTCCGGGCTTGGGAGGTGCTGTTCCGCCCTTCCCCGCGGCCTTTCGCACGCGCGCCGCGACCTGCACCTGCCCCTCCGAGACCTGCACCAATGTCGAGGGAGACAGCGCGCCCGCGACGGTCGGCGCCGCGGCATCCACGCGGAACATCGTGCCGCGCACACCCGCCACCGCTCGGTCCGTCTCCACCTCGAACTTGGCGGAGGAGCCCGCCAGCGCCTTCTTCACGCTCGCCCAGACCTTGCCCAGGCCGAGCCTGGCGACGAAGCCCTTGCGTTCCTGTCCCTCGAAGTCCGCCTCGCTGATGAACAACCGGCTGCGCTCCCCGAGCATCAGCACGCTGCCATCGTTCAACACGAGCTTGAGGTTCGACGCGGCGCCCACCTCCAGCGTGTCCCGCACCTCGATGTCCGAGCCCACGTTCAGCGACTGCGCGGAACCTTGCTCGGGTGCTCGCGAGGCCGTGCCTTCGAGCACTTCCACGCGACCGATGGCCGCGAAGGCCCAGCTTGGAGCCAGCACGACGAGCAGCAGCCACCGAGCGAATTGAAGCCATCCTCCGCGCTGTCGCGTCACGGTGTCCCTCCCCCGCTGGGGGTGCCCGAGGCGCGCAACTGAATGTGCAGCGTCGCGCGCGCGCCACTGGCCTCGTAGTAGGTCGTGTAGGGCCAAAAGCCCTGCTTCCGCACGTCGATCTGGTGCAGGCCCTCGCCCACGCCGAGCCCTCGTGGAGAGCCCGCGAAGTCGCGACACATGCCCTGCGGCACCCCGTCCAACGACACCTCGGCGTCCGATGGATCGCACCGCAGCACGAGATCACCGCGTGGAGTGCCCGCCGTGCGCATCAGCTCGCGCGCCCGCGCCATCGTCGCGGGCTCAGGCTGGCTCGACGCGCAGCCCGTCCAGGCCACCACTCCCATCCAAAGCACGAACCTCATCGCGCCACGGTCAGCTCGAGTCGATTGCCACTCACCGCCGTCACCCGCACCTTCCGCTTCTGATACGTCGCCGCGCCCAGGCTCTCCGCCAGCGTGTCGGTCCCACCGAGGTACGTCACGTCGAAGCGCGCCTTGCCCTCGGCGAACTCGCCCGCCTTGACGTCTCGCACGCCTTGAACCGACTGCGCGAGGACCTTCTGGAACGCGCGCACCGCCGCGTAGTCCGGCAGCCCCACCACCGTCATCGCCACCACGTTCCCGTTCTGCTCGGCCTGCGCGAGGTGCTCCAGCACCGCCTTGCGCACCTCGGCGACAATCTTGGCGCCGCGCACCTTGGCGATGTTGAACGACGTCCGCTCATACGACGTCACGGGCGCCTGTCCGGTGCTGGCGTTCCCGCTGTTGAACGCGTCCGTCAGCCGCGCGAGCTGCGTGCCCGAGTCCGTGGCGAACACCGCCAGCTCCCACTCGCCCGCCACCGGGTAATAGCCAACGTCCTTCACCAGCTCCTTCGTGGTGCCGAGCACGCCCTCATGCCGGAACGTCACCGTCCCCGAGATGACGTAGTCCGCCACGCGCAGGTCCTGGATGATCTTCTTGTCCGGCGTCGTCAGAGAGACCCCTGAACTCACCTCCAGTTTCCCGGCCGCGAACGAGGGGTCGATGATCCGCCAGCCGTCCTTGCGAAACGTCTCGGTGAGCACCTGGGTCAGTACGGAGCTGCTGGTGATGACCTTCTCGGGACTGATGGACTGCTCGCTCAAGACGATGAGCAGCTTGCTGCCCCCGAGCCTTCGCACCAGGGCCTGCGCGGCCTGGAGATCCTTGTCGAGTTCAGCGGTGCCGACCTCCGCGCGCACCGTGACGCGCGTCACTCCGCCCTCGTCCTTGCGCTCCAGGACCTCGTACTTGCGCACGTAGCCCGCGCTGTTCGTGAAGACGCGATCGCTGAGCAACTGGCTGTTCGAGGTGAGCGTGTCCGAGGACACCAGCACTCCCGCCACCTGCTCCACCGCTTCGCGGAGCGCCGCGTTGCGCGCATCGGTGAAGGCCTTCTCGCGGTTGCCGTCGACGATGGCGGCCTCGCCCGTCGCTTCCTTCACCACCGTCGCGGGCGCCGTGGGTTCCGCGGCCACGGCCAGGCAGGACAGCAACACGCATAGGACAGAGAGCTTCCAGGACATACGTCGCGTCCTCACAGGACTACTGGGTGACGATGACGACCCGGCCCTCGGCCAGGAAGCGCGTGTTCACCTCGGACAGGGCTCGCGCGCCCTCGGCGGCGAGCACCAGGTCCGAGCCCTGGAGCTGCTGGGCCTTCACCACCAGCGGCTTGTCCCCGACGAGCGCCGCCTTCTTCGCCGCGTCCAGGCTGTCCATCCACGAAGCCACCGCCGTGGTCGAGCGAGCCTCCTGGGACAACGCCGCAGAGCCATAGAGCGCCTTGCCCGCGGTATCCACCAACCGAGGCGCCAGCACCGGCTTCGCGTTCAAACCTCGCGCATCCACCACGAGCCCCGTGTAGCGACGGGCCCCTTCGGCGTTCAGCACGATGGCGGGCTCCGCGGCCGGAGCGGCGAGCGCGGAGGTGATGGCGGCCAGTGGCACCTCCACGTCCATCTCCACGCCGCTGTCCGAGAAGTACCGCTTGGCCACGACCTTGTAGCCCTTGATGGCGCCCTCGACGCGGCCACGCACCTCGTCGCGCCCCATCTCGTCGCCCACCGTGCGGGTGGCGCTGACCTGGATGCCGCGCGCCTGCTCGATGAGGTTGCGGAAGGCGTCCAGCTTGGCGGCACGCTCGGCGCCCAACCGGGCCTGCGCCGGATTCGCCGCCTTGAGGTCCGGCGCTCCCGAGCCCGTGGCCCGAAGCACCTGGCCCTCCCAATTGACCCCGCGCGTCGCCGAGCGCACGGCTTCGGTGGCAGCGGGTGTGGCGGGCTTCACGTCCTTGCCCTGGCCCAGCGCCGTCAACGGCACGGCCAGCAACAACCCCCACAACGAGTGCCTCACGGGAACTCCTCCGGGACTCACCGCGTCACCAGCGAGCCGACAGGACAGAATCGCTGGCATTCAAGGGGGGCGCTTCGCGGGAAGTCAAGGCGAGCCGCCGCCGCGAACCCCTTCGGACGACCGTGGGTCCGCACGCGGCGCGACACCTCGCGTCAGCCCTCGTCGTTGTGGCTATCGACGTAGTCGTCGATCATCCGACGGTGCCGCTCGGTCAGCAGCGTGAAGCGCACGCCCGAGCGATCCGCCTTGCGCGGCGTCTCCAGCCAGTCCCGCACCACCTCGCCCTCGGCGTAGATGATCTCCTCCGAGCCGGGGAGCTGGAACTGGAGGCCCACGCGACGCGCGTGGTGCTGCGGCTCCAACAGCCGCGAGAGGCTCACGCCCTCCTGGCTGATGTCCGCCGCGCGCGCCATGTACGGCACGCCGCCCATGTACTTGTTCAGATAGATGTCGAGGGGCGCCCGCTTCGACTTCCGCTTCTCGCTCATCGGTCATGGCCTCCGGCTGGTGCAACAGGATGCTTCGTCGTTGAAGCAGCGCGGCCAGGGTAGAGGCACTCACTCCCCACGCAAGAAAACGACCGGCCTCCGCGCATGAGGGCTCGCGAGCGGGCCATTCGCAGCGCCGCTCGCTGGATTCTTCGCGCGGGACTGTGTGCGCGGGCCATCACTCGCGCTCGCCTCCGATGTGCGCCGCGCGCGTTTCACACACGAGGCCACATGCGCACCCCCTATAGTCGCGCCGCTCTCTTGAAAGGCGGAAGCATGCGAAGGACGACATGGATGACGGCCCTGGTGCTCGCGCTCGGCGCGACGGGCGTCCAGGCCCAGACGGCTCCGGCCGCGAAGCCGGCCCCCAAGGCCAGCAAGCCCGATACGGGCACGAAGCCCTCGACGACCGAGGCCGCGACCTCGTCGGCCGGGCTGGAGACGGAGGACCAGAAGACCGTCTATGCCCTGGGCCTGTCGGTGGGGAAGGACCTGTCCCTGTTCGCCCTCTCCCCGGCCGAGGTGGAGGTCCTCCACCGGGGCATGCAGGACGGACTCAACGGCGCGACGCCCGCCGTGAAGCTGGAGGACTACGCGCCCAAGATCCAGGCGCTCGCGAAGTCGCGCCAGGCGCAGGTCAACGCGAACTACCTGGAGCGCGCGGCCAAGGAGCCGGGCGCGACGAAGCTGCCCTCGGGCGTCATCTACCGCGAGGTGAAGGCCGGCCAGGGCAAGACGCCGCGCGCCACCGACACCGTGAAGGTGCATTACCGCGGCACGCTGGTGGACGGCACCGAGTTTGACAGCTCCTACGGCCGTGGCCTGCCCGTCGAGTTCCCGCTCAACGGCGTCATCCCCTGCTGGACGCAGGGCGTGCAGAAGATGAAGGTGGGCGGCAAGGCCAAACTGACGTGCCCGGGCAGCACCGCCTACGGCGAGCGCCCGCCCCAGGGCTCGCGCATCCCGCCCAACGCCGTGCTCGTGTTCGACGTGGAGCTGGTGGAGATCCCCGGAGATACGTCCGCGAAGTAGCGCTCCGCGCGCGGTGCCTCCCCGCCTCCTGCGCGGGAAGGCACCGCCGCGGCCCTTACGGCTGCTTCACCGCCGTCTCGGTCGCGCGCAGCAGCGAATCGGCGCTCACCGGGGCCCCCGTCGCGTTGCGCATCCACTCATCGGGGGTCACCGCGCCCTCCTTCGCCATGCGCTCGAACTCCGCGCCCAGCGGACCCTTGCGCTTGAGCTGCTCCTCGATCTGGAACGCGATGAGGTGGCCGATCGGGTAGTCCGGCAGGTACAGCGGGTAGCTGATCATGTGGCTGTAGATGCCGAGCAGCGGGCTGCCCTTCCCGCCCAGCACCGGCGCGTAGTACCGGTCCCACGTGTCCCGCGAGATGGCCACCACCGCGTCGCGCAGCTGCGCGGGCGTCGCGTCCGGGTGCTCGTACATCCAATGCCACGTGGCCATGTCCACCAGCGCCACGCCGGCGATCTCCCAGGCCTGCCAGAAGTCGTTGAGCACGCGCTCACGCTCGCTCGACGCGTCGGACTTGCCCAGCCCCAGCAGCTCCAGGTCGCGGGCCTGGAACACGAAGGCCAGCGCCTCCGTGAAGGCGTTGTTGGGCACGCCCGCGAGCAACGTGTGGTCCACCTCGTAGAGGCTGAACACCTGCTCCACGTTGTGCCCCAGCTCGTGCACCGCGATGTTGTAGCCCTTGTAGTTCATGCCTCCGGGCTCCACGCGCGTGCGCAGGTGCGGGAAGTCACCGCGCCGCATGGCCTGCTGTGCGTGGCCCGCGCCGCGCGAGGGGTCCACCCGGATGTGCTCGGCCAGGAACTGCGCCTTCTCCTTCGTGAAGCCCAGGCCCTGGAGGATGCGCGGGATGTCCTTCGCGAAGGCGTCCGCCGTGGGATAGCGCTTGCGCGTGAGGGCATCCAGCTGCGCCTCGGGCACCTTGCCGCCCGGCTTGAAGCCCGCGAACCAGAGGTCCTGCGGCTCCAGCGGCCGCCCCAGGCGCGTCTGGATGATGCGGGCCACCTGCGGCACCAGCGGCGACGTGAGCAGCTGCGTGAGCATCGCGCGCACGCGCTCCTCGGGCAGCTCGCGCCCCAGCTCGAAGCTGCGGGCGATCTGCGTGGGCGCCACCGGCGAATAGGGGTCCGCCTCGCGCGCCGTGCGGTAGTTCCCCAGCAGCCGCGCGTAGCGGGTGTCCGGCTCCGGAGCGAGGTCCGCCTTCGCCTCGCGGGCCGGCGCGTTCTCCTCCACCTCGGCGGCGGGCGCCACCGTCACCGCGTTGGTGAAGGGGTTCCAGTCCACGCGGGGATTGTCGATGACGGCCGCTGGAATCGTCTGCGTGACGATGCGCTCCATCACCTGGATGATCATCCGCTGCTTGGCGATGCCCTGCGGATCCGCGTAGTCCGCCTTCAGCTCGTCGCGCAGGTTCCAGTGGCTGATGAGGCGCAGCCCCTTGGGGAACAGCCGCTGCCCCTGCGCGTCCAGCAGGTGGTGCATCCAGACGTTGTACTCGGCGATGTAGAGGTTCGCGGCCGCGATGGACTGCGCCTGGTGCTGCTGAACCTCCGCCGGGATGCGCCGGTTGAAGCGCGCGGTGAGGCGCGCCTCCGCCCACTGACGCCGCGTCCACGTGGAGCCCTGCGTCGTGCGCTCCGCCAGCGTGCTCTGCGGGAAGTTGAGCAACACCACGAAGCCCACCCGCGCGCGGAACAAGTCCGACACCAGGTTCGACGAGGGGTCATACGCCGCCAGCAACGGCTCCACCGGCAACAGCGGCCCCAGGTCCAGGTCCGTGTACCACTGGAGCTCGCGCCCCATCTCGTTCATGTGCCCATCGAGCTGCTCGAACAGCCGCTCCATGCGCGCGAACGTCGCGTCGAGCAGCTTCGGATCCGAGACGAACTGCTCCCGCGCGAACTCGGCCAGGTCCCCATCCTCGGGCCGCCAGAGCGCTGCCACCTGCGTCAGGCCTCGCTCGATGCGCGCGCGCTGCGCCTCGCCATGCTTCGCGACCAGCTCCGCCTTCAGCGCGGAGAGGTCCGCCTGAGGTTGAGGTGCGGTGGCGGCGGGCGGTGGCGCCGGGGCGGCCTCCTTCGACGGCGAAGGGGCTGCGGGCACGGGAGACGTGGTCGCGCAGCCGAGCGCGGCCAGCAGCGGAAACAGGCGGGCGCGAGAGGCCCGGGATTTTCTCAGGGACACGAGGGCTCCAAAAACACGAAGGTCCGACCCTGGGAAGGATCGGACCCTCATGTTGAATCAGGAAGTCGTCCGAACGACAGACGGGATCACGCCGCGCGAACGTTCTGCGCCTGCAGACCCTTCGGGCCGCGGGTCACGTCGAACTCCACCTTCTGGCCCTCGGCCAGGGTGCGGAACCCGTCCATGTTGATGGCCGAGTGATGGCAGAACACGTCCTCACCGCCACCGTCCTGGGTGATGAAGCCGAAGCCCTTCGCGTCGTTGAACCACTTCACGGTACCAGTCGCCATTGCCTTCTTCTTCTTTCCATCTCGGACGCGAAGATCCGCCGCCCGGTCTCGGCAGAGTCAACCCAGCAAGACGGGCGAGAATTTATTCGTCCAGGTTTCCCACGTCTAGCCCGCAACCTCACCAGCCACACTTCTGGCCCTGGTTCTGCTCCTGGAGCCAGCGGCGCAGCGGCGCGAAGTACTCGAGCATCGGGGTGGCATCCATCTGCCGCGTGCCCGTCATGGCGTAGAGCGCGTCGGGCCACGGCTTGCTGGCGCCCATCTCGAGCATGGCCTGCAGCCGCTTTCCGGCCTCCTTGTTCCCGTAGATGGAGCACTCGTGGAGCGCGCCCTTGTAGCCGGCCGCCTCGCACAGCGCCTTGTGGAACTGGAACTGGAGGATGCGCGCCAGGAAGTAGCGCGTGTACGGCACGTTGGCCGGCACGTGGTACTTGGCGCCCGCGTCGAAGTCCTGCTCGTTGCGCGCCACCGGGGCGCTGACGCCCTGGTACTTCTCGCGCATCGCCCACCAGGACTTGTTGTAGTCCGCCGGCTTCACCTTCCCGGAGAACACGTCCCAGCGCCACTGATCCACCAGCAGGCCGAAGGGCAGGAACGCGACCTTCTCGAGGGCGTCCTTCAGCTGCAGGTTGATGAGGTTCTTGTCGTTCTTCTCCACCGCCTTGAGCAGGCCGAGCTGCTGCAGGTAGGCCGGGGTGATGGAGAGCGTGAGCGCGTCACCGATGGCCTCGTGGAAGCCGTCGTTGGCGCCCGCCTGGAAGAGCACCGGGAGCTGGTAGTAGTAGGTGTAGTAGTAGTTGTGGCCCAGTTCGTGGTGGATGGTGATCAGATCCTCCTCGGTGGGCTTGATGCACATCTTCACGCGCAGATCGTTGTCGAACGAGACGTCCCACGCGCTGGCGTGACAGACGACGTCGCGGTCGCGCGGCTTGGTGAACTGCGAGCGCTCCCAGAACGACGGCGGCAGCGACTTGAGGCCCATCGAGGTGAAGAACTTCTCGCCGAGCTTCACCATCTTCTGCGCGTCATAGCCCTGCGCCTGCATGGCGCCATCCACGTCCAGGCTGGCCTGACCGGGGTACGGCTCGACGAGCGGGTAGATGTTGTTCCACTCCTGCGCCCACATGTTGCCGAGCAGGTGCGCGGGGATCGGCTTGCCCGCGGGCACGTTGGCCTCGCCGTACTGCTTGGCCAGACGGCCGCGCACGTAGCAGTGCAGCTCGTCGTACATGGGCTTGACCTGGCCCCAGAGCCGCTGCGCGTCCTTCTCGAACTCCGCGGGCGTCATGTCGTAGCTGGAGCGCCAGAGCGTGCCCAGGTCGTTGAAGCCGATGTCCTTGGCGCCCTCGTTGGAGAGCGTCACGAGCTGCTCGTACAGCGGGCGCATGGGGCGCGAGATGGCGTGCCAGCCGCGCCACGCGTCCAGCAGCTCCTCGTAGTTGCGGCTCTTGGCCATCACATCGGACAGCTCCTCCAGGTCGCGGCAGGTGCCCTTGCCGTCCTTGCCGCAGTACTTGCCCTTGCCGTACAGGCCCTCCAGCTTCGCGGCCGTGGCGGCGAGCTGCGCGCGCTTGCCCGCGTCCGCCGGGGCCGGCAGCGTCTGGGACACCTGGAGCAGGTGGATCATCCGGGCGGTGTCCGGATCCAGCTTCAGCCCGTCAAAGCGGCGGGACGCCTTGATGGCGGTGTTGGTGAAGGCCATGACCTCCTCGTTGACGGAGGCGGCGTTCCGCTCGGTGTCGTCCGTGATGTACGTGGACTTGATCCACTCGGCGGTCGACTGCTTCACCCACAGCCGCTTGAGGTCGGCGTTCAGCGACTGGACGAACTTCTTCGCCTCTTCGGGGGTGGCCTTGGCGGCCGGAGCGCGCGGAACACGCGTCTCCTGAGCCGCCGACGGCAGGGCCGTCAGCGCGAGGACGGCCAGGAGCGCTCGCATCCGGGGCTGCACAGTGAGGGGTCGGGTCATGGGGGCGGACAGTAGAAGAACCGCCGCCCTCCGGCATCCCGGAAGTGCGGGGCCGCCACCCGCCCTGGGCCGTCCGAGGGCCGAGCAGCCCCCCAACCCCTCTCCCGAGGTGTTCGAGGATGGGACGAGTCCTTCGACCGGATGCGCTATGAAGGGCGGTCATGCTCCGCTCGCCCTTCGCGCTCGCCCTGCTCGCCGCCCCGCTGCTCGCTTGTGGCTCCACCACGCCGCAGCCAGAGCCCGAGCCGCAGGACTGCAGCCGCTTCACCATCACCACGTCCGAGCCCGCCTCCGCGAACCACGTCGCGACGTGCATCAGCACCGGGTGCGGCAACGGCGAGGAGCCGCCCAACGCCGGCCCCCACTGCCCCACCTGGCTGTCCTGCCGCGAGTACACCGAGGAGCAGCCGCGCTGCTCGTGGCTCCACAACCTGGAGCATGGGCACGCGGTGTTCCTCTACAACTGCCCGGAAGGTTGCCCCGACGAGGTCGCCAAGCTGCGCGAGGCCCAGGCCCAGGCACTGGCGGGCTCCAACGGCGTGCACCGGGCCCTCATCGCGCCGGATCCCCGCCTCCCCAAGCGCGTGGCGGCCCTGCTCTGGCGGCACACCTATCTCGCGGACTCCGCCGACCCCGAGGCCCTGCGCTGCCTCTTGAAACTGCAGGACGTGGACGCCAACGAGCCTGGCCTGGCGTGCTCCCCCTGAGCCCCGAGCCCGCGCCGATGATTGCTACGCCAAGCGTCACGACCCGAGCACCGGGACGTGCAACGGCGTCACGGCTGCCCTAGCGTGCCCCCTCCGTGGGACCCTCGACACCTCTGCTTCCTGTTTCGCGCGAGCGCGTGCGGGCCATTGATTGGCTGCGCGGGCTCGCGGTGCTGGTGATGATCCAATGCCATACGCTGGCGCTGCTCACGCCCGAGCTGCGCCGAAGCGCGTGGACCGGCCGGCTGTTGAAGCTGGATGGGCTGGTGGCGCCCGCGTTCATCTTCTCCGCGGGCTTCGCGCTGGCGCTGGTGATGGTGCGCAGCGCGGCCGATGGCGTCCTGCGCGAGCGCGTGCCCCGCAACCTGCGCCGCATCGGCGAGGTGCTCGTGGTGGCCACGCTGGTCAACTGGGCCTGGTTCCCGCTGCTGCGCGAGCCGAAGTGGATCCTCCGCATGGACATCCTCCAGTGCGTGGGCGTGTGTCTGCTGCTCGTGCTGCCCGTGGCCGCGGGGCTCGCGTTCCGTCCCCGGGTGTTGGGCGCGGTGGCGTTCCTCTTGGCCATGGTCGCGTTCGCGCTCGCGCCCCTGGGGGACATCGCGCCTGAGCCGTGGGCGTCCTTCCTGCGCAAGTCCTCGTGGGCGCCCTTCCCGCTGCTGCCGTGGGTGGGCTTCGCGTGGCTCGGTGCCTTCGCGGGGACCGCGGCGGGCGCGTGGGGTCGCGCGGGGCTGGCTCGCGCGCTCGTGTTCCTGGTGGGGCTGGGCATCGTGGGGACGCTGGCCGCGCGTCCGCTCTATGCGCTGTATCCCGCGCACCGGTTCTTCGTGGCCAACCCGTCCAACTCGGCGGCGCGCTGGGCGTGGGTCTGCGCCGCGCTGCTCGTCCTTGTGTGGCTGGAGACGAAGCGGGCCTCGGATGCGCCGCCGAGTCGCTCGCGGCGCTTCATCGAGGTGTTCGGGACGTCGTCCCTCTCCGCGTACTTCTTCCACCAGATGCTGCTGTTCTACCGGACAGCGGGCGTCTTCTCGTTCCAGCGCTTCTGGGGCGACCGCAGCGGCTGGCTCCTCTACACGGGGCTGACGCTCGCGATCATCGTGCTCACGTACCTGCTGTGCCGGGCCTATGACTGGCTGGAGCGCGCGGTGAAGCAGGGCTTCGGGAGCGTGCGCAAGCACCTGCGCCCCCGAACCCCCGCCTCGTCCCAGTGAGGCGACGCGCGGCTACGGCTGCGCCGAGGCCTGCTCGAAGGCGCGGATGACCTCGGGCGGGGCCTGCACCAGCTCGATCAGCACGCCCTCGCCGCCGAGCGGGAACTGCTCGTTCCCCTTCGGGTGGATGAAGCACACGTCGAAGCCCGCCGCGCCCTTGCGGATGCCGCCCGGCGTGAAGCGCATGCCCTGCGACTCCAGCCACTTCACCGCGACGGCGAGGTCATCCACCCAGAGGCCCACGTGGTTGAGCGCGGGGTCGTGCACGCGCGGCTTCCCATCCGGCTGGATGGGCTGCATGAGGTCCACCTCGACCTTGAAGGGCCCTGCCCCCGCGATGACGATGTCCTCGTCCACGTTCTCGCGCTCGCTGCGGTAGGTGCCGTGGGGATGGAGGCCCAGCATGTCCACCCACAGCTTGCGGAGCCCGCCCTTGTCGAGCCCGCCGATGGCGACCTGCTGAACGCCCAGGATGCGAAATGGCCGTGTCGTCTGCATGGCGCGGACCGTCGCAAATGGGCCCTCGCCACGCAAGCGTCCGACACGTCCGAGGGAACCGTCCCGCCGCCGAATAATCGGGGAATAAAACCCATTTCCAAGGTCGTGCGTTTCGAGGCCCCGACCTACTCGCAGCCCTCGGAGCCCCCATGTCCTCGACCTTCCAGAAGCGCCGCGCGACCCGATGGGGCTGCGCCATCCTAGCCGCCAGTCTGCTGTCCTCCTGCTCCTCGCAGCTCGCCCCCGTCGAGTCGAAGACCGCGCCGCGGGTGAGCAATGGCAGCCTCTCCAGCACCGGCCCTGCCACACCGAAGCCGGAGGGTGCGAGCGCCGAAGCGGACGATGCCCCTCAGGCCACAGGCGCCATCGCACAACCCTCGACGCCCCCGCCGCCTCCCGCGCCGAAAGACGTGGCCCCCGCAGCCGAGGCGGTCATGGTGATGCGTTCAAGCGGCGCTCCTGCCCCTTCGGCGGCTCGCCGTGAGGCGCCCTCCAAGAAGGTCCCCGCGTCCGAGAAGTTCATGCAGGACAAGGACGGCGACGCGCGCGCCTCCGCGGGCGGCAACACGTTCGAGGCGTACAAGCCCAACGCCTTCACGGAGACCGCGAAGGACGCGCTGTCCACCTTCGCCGCGGACGTGGACACCGCCTCGTACACGGTGGCGCGGCGCTACCTGCAGCAGGGCCAACTTCCTCCCACCAGCGCCGTGCGCGTGGAGGAGTTCGTCAACTACTTCAAGTTCCGCTACGCCCCGCCCACCACCGGCGCCTTCTCGGTGCATCTGGAGGGCGCGCCCTCGCCGTTCAATCCGCGCCGCCACTTCCTGCGCGTGGGTGTGCAGGGCAAGGTCGTCTCGCGCTCGCAGCGCAAGCCCGCGCACCTCGTCTTCCTCGTGGACACCAGCGGCTCCATGCAGTCCGAGGACAAGCTGCCCCTGGCGCGCGAGGCGATGAAGATCGCCGTGAAGAACCTCAACGAGAACGACACGGTGGCCATCGTCACCTACGCGGGCTCCACGCGGGATGTGCTGCCCCCCACGCCGGCCACGGACGTCCAGCGCATCTACTCCGCCATCGACACGCTGTCGGCGGGCGGTGGCACCGCGATGGGCTCGGGCATGCAGATGGCCTATGGGCACGCGGTGAAGAAGGCCGCGGGCGGCGTGGTGTCTCGCGTCGTCGTGCTCACCGACGGTGACGCCAACATCGGCCCCAACCTGGGCGCCGATGCCATGCTGGAGAGCGTCCACAAGTACGTGGCCGAGGGCGTCACCCTCACCACGGTCGGCTTCGGCATGGGCAACTACCGCGACGACATGATGGAGAAGCTGGCGGACAAGGGCAACGGCAACAGCTTCTACGTGGACAGCCTCAAGGAAGCGCGCAAGGTCTTCGAGACGCAGCTCACCGGCACGCTGGAGGTCATCGCCAAGGACGTGAAGTTCCAGGTGGAGTTCAACCCGAAGTCGGTGAGCCGCTACCGCCTGCTCGGCTACGAGAACCGGGACATCGCGGACAAGGACTTCCGCGACGACAAGGTGGACGCCGGCGAGATTGGCGCGGGCCACAACGTCACCGCCCTCTACGAGGTCGAGCTGACGGGCGCGGCCCAGGAGCTGGCCACGGTGCGCATCCGGGCCAAGGCGCCCAACGGCACCGAGGCCGCCGAGCAGTCCTTCCCGCTCACCCGTGCGCAGGTGCACACCTCGCTGGATGAGGCCTCGCCGGACTTCCGCTTCGCGCTCGCCGTGGCCGCCACCGCGGACATCCTCCGCGCCGCGCCCGCCGCCGAGGGCTGGAGCCTGGGCACCACGCAGAAGCTGGCCGAGGGGTCCGCCAACGGTGACGCGGATCGCACCGAGTTCGTTCGATTGGTGACACAAGCCCGCGCGCTCTCTGGCGCCTCGGCGCGCGGCAACTGACGTCCGGGGGGACGTCAGAACCCAGGGGGGAACACCGCCCACGTCCGACCTGCTCGGGCGTGGGCGGTGTCTTTCATGCGGCGTGTATGCTCGCGCGCATGAACCGACGCCCTGCTCCGCGCCTTGCCGTGTCGTTGGCCGCCACCGCCCTGCTGACCGGGCTCGCCTGTGGAGACGATCCCTCTGGCGGAGGTCTCCCGCTGGGCGAGCAGCAGAAGGGCATCGCCACCTTCTACGACGCGACGGGCGCGGGGAACTGCAGCTTCGATCCGAGCGGTGACTTGATGGTCGCCGCCATCAACACCGCGCAGTACGCACGCAGCGCCACGTGCGGCCAGTGCGTCGACGTGGTGGGCCCCAAGGGCACGGTGCGCGTGCGCATCGTCGACCAGTGCCCGGACTGCGACAAGGGCCACCTGGATCTCAGCCGCGAGGCGTTCGCGAAGGTCGCGGACATGAGTCTGGGTCGCGTGGACATCTCATGGACGCCCGTGTCCTGCGATGTGGCGGGCAACATCGAGTACCACTTCAAGGACGGCAGCAACCCGGACTGGACGGCCATCCAGATCCGCAACCACCGGCTGCCCATCCAGAAGCTCGAGTGGAAGCGGGACGGCGACTGGAAGGCCATTCCTCGCGAGGACTACAACTACTTCGTCGCGAACAGTGGCGTGGGCACCGGCAGCTTCCAGGTGCGCGTCACCGCGAGCGACGGACAGCAGCTCACCGACACGCTGCCCAAGGTGCTCGACAACTCCAGCGTCCAGGGCAGCGCGCAGTTCAAGTGAGCCGTGGGCCTATCTGCGCAGCATGCCGCGCAGGACCTCCAGCGCCTCCGTCACGCCCTGCCAGACCTGGAGCGCCTTGACGGCCTCCTCTTCGCCTTGAATGGCTCGGCGAGACGCGCGCTCCAGCGGCAGCAGCGCGCCCTCCACCAGTTCGATCTGCCGACTCAACTCCGCGGGTGACGGTGCCACCGGCCCACGCGCGACTGGCTCGGAGGGAGTGACCGTGACGTGGGCCGGGCGATCCGCCAGCGAGGCGATGGCCCGGGTCAGCTCGGCCAGGTGCGGGCTGACGTCCGGCGCACTCGCGGGCGGGGCCACGACGGGCGCCGCGGCGCGCTCCGTGAGGGCCTTGAGCAACTGGGCCAGGTGCTTCACGTAGGGCGACAGGTCCAACGCGGGCGCCTGTTGCGGTGCCGGGGCCTCTGCCCCAGAGCGCGCCACGTCGAGCAGCGCCTCGCGGAGCGAATCGAGCCGAGGCGCCAACGAGTCCTGCTCCGAGGCACGGGGCCGCGCACGCGAGGCCGCCTCCACGAGCGCATCCCGCACGGTGCCGAGCCGCTCCTCGATGGCCCCGAGCTGCCCGGTCACGCGCGCCACGGGGTCGTCCTCCTTGCCCCCCATGCGCTTGACGCGCGCGAAGCCCTGCTTGATCTCCTCCCAGCGCTTCGCCTGCGCCTCGCTCAGTCGCCCGCGCAGCTCCGCGAGCTTGAGCAGGTTCTGCTCGGCCGCCGTGGTCAGCGTCTGGGACTCGCCCTGGTAGTGGTCATCGATGCGCCGCTCCAGCTCCTCGTCGGTCATCGCCGCGACGACCTTCTCCGTGAGCTTGTTCATGTTGCGGTAGCTGCCCTGCAACTTGAACGCGGGCTCCGAGCGGAAGCGCTCATCCTGCGCCGCGGAGGCGATGTACTGGAGGTTCACCTTCAGCAGCACGCGCTGCACATGGAAGAGGCGCTGGAACACCGCGATGACTTCCTGAAGCTCCGCCGCCGAGTAGCCGTGCTTCAGCTCGCCCGAGGGCACCTCTTCGCCCTTCGCCATGCGCAACAGGCGGTGCACGTCGCCAGGGTCCCGCGTCGCCAGCGGCGCGAGCACCGCGTTGGAGGTCAGCGAGTTCTCCAGGTAGCTCAGCGCGAAGAGCTCCTCCTTGCCATCCAGGATGTCGCCGAGGTTGTAGGTATCCGCGCGGTTGGCGAGCATGTCCGGGATGCGGAAGCGCTCGCCCGTCTCGGTGTAGGGATTGCCCGCCATCACCACGCAGAACTTCTTGCCGCGCAGGTCATACGTGCGCGTGCGGCCCTCCCAGACGCCCTCGATGCGGCGCTGGCCGTCGCACAGCGAGATGAACTTCTGGAGCAGCTCCGGATCCGTGTGCTGGATGTCGTCGAGGTAGAGCATCACGTTGTTGCCCATCTCGAAGGACAGGTTGATGCGCTCCACCTCCTGCCGCGCGGTGGCGTTGGGCGCCTCGGCGGGGTCCAGTGACTTCACCGCGTGGCCGAGCGCCGGACCGTTCACCTTCACGAAGGTGAGCCCCAGGCGGCTGGCCACGTACTCCATCAACGTCGTCTTGCCGTAGCCCGGCGGAGACATGAGCAAGAGCATGCCCATGCGATCCGTGCGCTTGCCCTCCCCCGCCGCCCCGAGCTGCTTGGCGAGGTTCGCGCCGATGAGGGGCAGGTACACCTCGTCGATGAGGCGGTTGCGCACGAAGCTGGTCAGCACCTTGGGCGTCAGCTCTTCCAAGCGAAGCTTGCGCCGCTCGCGCTCCAGCAGATCCCGCAGCAGCCCGCGATACGCGAGGTACGCGGGCACGCGCGTCCGACGGAACGCCTCCAACCGAGCCAGGTACTCATCCAGCCGCAGCACCAGCTTCCGGTCCTGGATGCGCGCGTGGCTTCCCAACAGGCCCGTCACCTCCGTGGACGTCAGCGCGCCCGCCGTGGTGCGCTCCAGCTTGCGCTCCGTGACGAGCAGCACCGCCGCCTCGTCGACCAGGAGGCGCGCGTCACCGGGGCCCTCCTCCCGCCGCGACAGGGAAGCCTCCAGCCACGCCCGCGCGAGCAGGAGCCGCTCGGGCAGGTTCTTCTCCAGGCCCCGGAGGTCATCCTCGAACGCCGCGCGCGACCCTTGCTTGTCGAGCTGCGCGAGGAACGCATCCCGCAGCGCCACCGTCTCCCGCGCGGTGGTGAACCGGGGGCGCTCCACCGCCAGCTCCTCCACGAGGTAGCGGCCCGCTTGCCGCGCATCCGCTTCCGCATGCGCGAGCCCATGAGCGCGGAGGAACGCCTCGACGCGCTCGCCCAGCGCATCGCCCAGGGCGCTCAGCTCCGAGGACGAAGCGAACACCGTGCGCAGCCGCGCGAGGCTGCGCGCCCGACGATGGAGCACCGCGCGCGCCGCGTCGTCCGAGTCGAAGGCCCAGTACAGCGCCGCCCAGGCGCGCGCCGTCGGAGAGAACCGCAGCAGGCCCGCGCCCTGGTACAGCCCGAGCAACTTCTCCAGGATGGCCGCCGCGTCCGCGTCGTGGACGCCTCGCTCGTAGCCCTCGTCGAACCGCTCGGCCGCGAGCGCACGCACCTTCTCCATCAGCGTGCCTTGCGCGACCGCCTCTTGGAGCGAAGACAACGAACTGCCCCGCTCGCCGTCCTCCGCGGCCGAGAGCACGCACGCGGCCAGATACTCGGCGCGGTACACCTCGGCCGACTCCGAGACGAGGTGCTGCTCCCAGAGGTCGCGGTACTTGAGCAGCTCCGGGTCCTCCAGCTTCCGCGTGTAGTCCGTGCCGGTGAGCTGGAGGAAGAGCGCGCCATCGCGCGGAATCAACGTCAGGTCGAGCGACTGCGTGTTGACGTGGAAGCGATAGGGCCCCAGCTTGATGAGGCCCTCGCCGCCCTCGTACAGGTCCTGGCGATCGCGAAGCGCGCGCAGGGCCTCCTGCTTGGCGGACTTCACGCGCGACAGGATTTCATCCGCGCGCACGCTGTCCTGCAGCTCCAGCAGCTGATCGGCGAGCTGCCGCAGCTTCTGGATCATCGCGTCCGAGGCGAAGTACGCGTTCAGCGCGTCATCCGACGGGAACGACTTCGCGCGGCGCAGGACACCCTGAAGGATGCGCTCCGCGGCACCGAACAGGTTGCTCGCCCGGCGCTGACGCTCGTCCACCAGCGCTTGCTTCCGCGCGCCGAAGGCCTCGAGCAGCTCCTCGCGCTTCTGGGTGATCTGCCCGAGGAACTCGTCGAACTCCCCGAAGCGGCCCTCCAACTCCTCCAGGAGCACCGTGAGGCGAGACATCGCCTCGTCACAGCGCGCGGGAGTGTCCGACTGGGTCAGCGCGCTCTCGATGCTCTGGCCCAGGAGCTTGAACTGGGCACCGAACTCCGCCCGCTTCTCCTTGCCACTCAGCTCCTTGCGCCGGGCCTGGACGCCCGCCCGCACGCGGTTGACGCGACTGAACAACTCGGAGATGCCCTCGAGGATGCGGGCACGAGCCAGCGGGTCGCCCACCTGGAGTCCGCCGACCACCTCGCCCAGCACCTCCAGGCCCTTGCCCGTCATCTCCACGTCCTGCGCCAGCGGCGCCAGCTCCATCGTGGTGGTGATGGGCTCCAAGCGGCCCAGCAGCTCATCGAGGCGCTGAGCGATGGGCTGGAGCGATTCGCCCTTCTGGAGGAACTCCACGCACGCGGTGCTGACGCGGCCAGAGGCCTCCTCCACGGCGGCCTCCAGGACGTCCACCCGCGCCACGTCCATGTAGCGGATGTCCTTCAGGGTGATGAGGTGGCCGCGATGCTGGCGCAGCTCCGCCAGCGCCCGCATGTAGCCCTCCGCATCCACGAGCCCCTCGGGCTGCACCTGGAGCAGCAGCGCGTCCTGCTTCTTCTCCGCCTCGGCGAGCGAGTCGGTGGCGCGACGGCGCAGCGCGAGCACCTTCTCGAACTCATCGATGATGAGCTCGGCCGTGCGGCGAAGCTGCTCGACGTGCGACTGGAGCCCCACCTCCGCGTGGTTGAGCCAGTAGTACGCATCCAGCGCGCGCGTGGCCGCGGAGACGAGGTCCTCGTACGTGCGCCGCGAGGGCTGATTCGTCTTCGCGATGCGCTGGAGCGTCAGCGCGTCCGAGATGCCGCGCACCAACTCCGCGTTGCCCACCTTGCCCAGGTAGCCCGGCACCGGCGGCGTCGCGGCGGCGTGCTCAGCCGAGACGAACGGCGTCTGCCACACCTGCATCGGATGCACGCGGGTGGGCTCGGCCGAGGTCGCGCGGAAGACGACGAGGCGCCCGTCCGCGAAGAGGCTCATGCCGTGACCCACGAGCGGGTTCTGCACCTCCTTGCGCACGAGGTTGTACGCGAACAGCACGTAGGCCCCCTCGTCGCGGCGGTGGAAGACGTAGAGGACGTCCTCGCCGTTGGGCGAGCGCACCGCCTGATGGAACTCCATCCCCTCGGAGGCACCCTCGAAGACCTTGAAGTCCCCCGTCTGGAGGTAATAGCCGCCCGGGAAGACGATGCCCTGGTCCTCCGGCAGCCGCACACACGACTGACCGATGGCATCGATGCGCACCACATGCTGCGTGCGCGAGTTGAAGACGAGGTAGCGGTAAGCCTTCTCGCGGAACGGCAGCACGCGCAGCAGGATGAGGCCGCCTACCTGCGCCCAGGCGAACTCGGCGTCATCGAGCGACTGATCCGGATCCTCCACGGGCTCGCTGTAGATGCCCAGCCCCGTGGTGGTGTTGTTCTCCACCTTGACGGTGAGGTCACCCTTCACCGTCTCTACGAAGACCTGATCCAACACGTTGACGTGCGGGTGCTGGCCGAGCACGTAGTGCTCACGCGTGGCCACCGTCCACTCGAAGTCCTGCGCGGGCGGGAAGACGTGGTCGCGCTCGCCCTGGTTGTCCAGGTACGTGGCGCGGCCCTCCACGTCCACGTTGAAGCGGAACACCTTCACGTCCCGCGCGGACTGCCCCGTCTGGAAGACGGCCAGCAGGCGCGAGTCCCGGCGCCGGAGCTGAGTGAGCCGCGTGTCCTTGTAGTACTTGTACAGCTCCCCAAAGTCCTTCACGAACCGAGGGTCCGCCAGGAAGCCGCCGGCCTCGGTGTGCGGCACGGCGGACAGGTCGAACCCCTCCGCCGTCGCCTCGAAGCGGTGCAGCGAGAAGACGTCCGAGACGGCCGTCTCCTTCTTCAGCCCGATGAAGACGTTGTAGCCAAAGAGGACGTACTTGCCGACGCTGACGATGTCGCGCGGGACGCAGTTGTTCTCGGTGCGCACGCGCTCGTTGCCGATGACGGACAACTCCGTGCCGCCGAACAGCGTCTTGCGCCGCGCGTTGAGGTCATTCGCCTGGGTCGCCAGCGCGTCCGCGTGCGCCAGCAAGCGCGTGCGGATGACCTCGTAGCTGCCGCCCTCCAGCGTCGCCTCGCCCGAGGCCCTGTCGCCGCCACTTGCCATGAAGATTCACCGGATAGAACCGACTGCGTCTCGACGAAGGGGGCCCGCGAACGGGCCCCCTGTCCCAACCGCCAGCGTGAGGGTCAGCCCTGCTTGTCGCTCTTGGGCTGTCCGTCCGCGTTCACCAGCGCCTTGAGGTTGCTCGCGGCGGAGGCGGTCGGGTTGACGTTCATGCGGTTGAGCAGCGAGGCCACGGCCAGGTTCTGCACGTCGTTCGTCAGACCGGGCTTGGAGAGGATCTCCTTGATGTCCGACGGCAGGTCCTTCTCACCGGAGAGGTAGCCACCCAACGCCTTCTTGAGCGACTCGCTGTGGTCCAGCGCGCCGTCCACCGAGGAGCCGAAGGAGACCGCCTTGACGAAGCGCTCGAAGAACTCGCCGTCGCCGCCGACGATCTGGAACTTCGCGTTGGCGAGCGCCTTGGAGAGGACCTCCGCCTGGGCGTGGGCGATGTCCTTGCGCACGCGGATGGACTCCAGCTCCACGTCGCGCTCCTTCTGGAGCCGCAGGCGGAACTCCTCGTGCTCGCGGCCCACGCCGTCCAGGGCCTTCATCGCGGCGGCCTTCTCGGCCAGACCGCGCGCCTCGGCCATGAGCTTCTCCTGGATGGCGGCGGCCTCCGCGAGCAGCTTCTCCTTCGTGGCGAACGCCTCGGCCTCGCCGCGCTTGTGGATGGCGCTGGCCTCGGCCTCCTGGATGCGCGCGCTCACCATGCCCTTCTCCTGGGCACCGGCGGCCTCCGCGAGCAGCCGCTCCCGGACGACCACGGCCTGGGCCTGTCCCTGCTTCTCGATGGCGCTGGCCTCGGCCTCCTTCACGCGCACCTGCGCCATGCCCTGCTTCTCGGTGGCCACCGCGTCCGCCTCGCGCACCCGCACGTTCGCGAGCCCCGCCGCGGCCGCCTCGGCCTGGACGCCCTCGGCGAGCCGCATCTTCGCCTTGGCCGTCTTGTCCGCGGCCTCGAGGTCCGCGTCCGCCAGGGTGAGCTTCTCGCGCGCGGTGAACTTCGCCACGTCCGCGCTCGTCTCCGCCGCCTTGAGATCCTTGACCAGCTTCTCCTGGGCCTGGCCCTCGGCGGTGATGACCAGCGCGTCCTTCTTGCGGCGCGCCTCGGCCGTCACGCGCAGGTCCTTGATGCGCTCCTCCTCCTCGGCCACCGTCTTGTCCACGGCGACGCGGGCGCGCACCACGTCCGCGATGAGCTTCTTCTCGCCCTCGACGGCCTTCTCCTTGGCGATGCGCTGCAGCTCCGTCTCACGCTCGCGGTTGATGGCCTCCAGGGCGCGGTCCTTCTCCACGCGCTCGGCCTCCACGCCCACCACGCGCTCGCGGTTCTTCTGGGCGACCTCCACCTGCCGAGACTTGTTCTGCTCGGTGATGAGGATCTCCTCCTCGGCCTTGATGCGCGCCAGCTCCGCCTTGGCGTGCTCCTCGCTCTTCACGCGGTCGGCCTCGGCCGTCTCGCGGGCCTGGATGCTTTCGATCTCGCGCTTCTGCTTCGCCGCGGCCTCCTGGCGCTGACGCTCCAGCGCGAAGATGGCCTCATCGGCCTCCACGTTGCGCTTGGTGACGGCCATGCGCTCGCTCTGGCGCAGCTCGTTGGTGAAGACGTTCTGCTCGGTGGTGAGCTGGGTGATCTTCCGGATGCCCTGCGCGTCGAGGATGTTGTCCTTGTCCAGCATCTCGACCGGGGTCTGCTCCAGGAAGTCGATGGCGCAGTCCTCCAGCATGTAGCCGTTGAGGTCGCGGCCGATGACGCGGACCACCTGGTCCTTGATCTCCTCGCGCTTGGTGTAGAGCTCCTCGAAGTCGAAGCTCTTGCCCACCGTCTTGAGGGCCTCGGAGAACTTGGCCTCGAAGAGGTTCTCCAGCGTCTCCTGATCGCTGGCGCGCGCGCACCCGATGGACTGGGCCACCTTGAGCACGTCCTCGCGCGTCTTGTTCACGCGCACGAAGAAGGTGACCTTGATGTCCGCGCGGATGTTGTCCTTGCAGATGAGGCCTTCCTTGCCGCGCCGATCGATCTCCACCGTCTTGAGCGAGATGTCCATCACCTCGGAGCGGTGCACGATGGGCAGCACCACGGAGCCGGTGAAGGTGACGACGGGCTCGCTCTTCAACGTGTTGACGATGAGCACCTTGCCCTGGTCGACCTGCCGATAGAACTTCGCGACCGTGACGAAGATGCCGAAGAGGATGATGACTCCGCCACCGATGATTGCGACCAGCGTGATGGGATCCATGGCCTTTCCTGTGAAGTGAATGGGCGGGCCTTGTACCAAGGCCCCGGAGTCCCCCGCGAAAGCGCTCCGGAGCGAGTTGTCACATCGGCCCGACAGTCGGGTCGTGACGCGAAACGATTCAAGGACTCATCGCGCTCGAACCCGGGCGCGAGCCAAGGCCTGGGCCTCGCTGGGATTCCCCAGGCGCGCCGCTTCCTCGGGCAGGAGCCAGTCCACGGGCTCCACTTCGTAGACGTCTCGGCTGGCGTCGTAGCCGAGGATGAGCGCGGGCTCGCCGCGCTTGAGCGTGTTGGCCTTGGCGCAGACGATGTTGAGGATGAGGCCCGCGCCACCATCCTCGAAGGTGCCGTGGCCGAAGCGCTCCGTCACGGAGCCGCTGGAGACGACGCACACGCGGCCCATCAGCGCTTCACGCCCCGGGGCCCGCTTGGCCACGAAGACCGGCCGCAGCGGCCGCACGAGCACGCTCGCGACCAGCGTGCCCGCGATGAAGCACAGCAGCCCCAGCCCCGCGCTCACCAGCGCCGAAGGCAACGCGCTCAGCGCCGCGTGCACCGCCTGCCCGCTCGCCACCGACAGCGCCCAGGACAGGAAGACGACCAGGCTCACCGACACCGTCACCGGAATCCCACTGAAGCCCAGCAGTCCGAAGAGACCCGCGGCCGCCTCCGCGTCATCGAGGTGCGAATGCGACGCGTCCCCGTGTCCCGCCACCGCCTTGGCCCCACCCTGGATCGCGCCCCCCACCGCCTTGGCCCCGGACTCCACGTCCAGGTGCACGTCGCCATCCAGCACGTCGATGCCCACGGCCCCGATGATGACGAACAGCCAGTAGCTCAACACCACCCCGAGCAGGATGGTGAAGACGGCGGTCGGAAAGGCCAGCAGGGCTTCGAGCAACGCGCTCATTCGGCTCGGTGGTGGAAGGAGGTAGGAGTCGCAACGAACTCTAAACGACCACACCGAGAGAGAAAAACGCGAGCGGTCGCTTTTCCGGCGGCTTGGCTGACCCGTCACCGAGGCATCTGGAATAGCCTTGCCCCGTGCGCGACTTCGTGACTCGGCGCAATGCCTTCTCCAATAACGAACGGGTCGCCCTGCGCGATGCCTTGCTGGGTTCGCGCTTCGTGGCGCGCAGCCCGCTCATGGGGACGTTCCGCGCCAGCCGCGGCTTCGCGTTCATCTTCACGCACGAGGGGCGCGCCGCGCTCGAGCAGCGCTTCCCCTTCCTGGGCACCTATCTCTCGCGCGTGCTCGATCCCGAGAGCGCGCGCGGACTCTGGCCCTGGCGAGAGCGGTGGTGGGGGCCGCGCGCGGATCGCCCGCGCCCCAACGCGTACTACCTGAACCTGCTGCTGCTCGACGCGGGCACCGAGGTGGGCCGCCACATCGACGCCACGCTGCAGGATCCCAGCGGCGTGCCCGGCGCGATGCCCGAGCATGTCAGCGTCCTGTATCTCCAGTTCCCGGAGAAGGCACGCGGCGGCGCGCTGCACCTCTTGCGCGACGATCGCTCCGTGGGCGAGGTGAAGCCCCGACCCGGGATGCTGGTGCACTTCCGAGGCGACCTCCAACACGAGGTGCGCCCCTTCACGGGCGGTGGTCCGGGCGAGCAGCGAGCGAGCCTCGTCTGTGAGCAGTACGCCTTCGCACCCGAGGCCCTGGCGCGGCTGCCCACGCTGCGCATCCAGTCCAAGGCGGGCTTCGCTGCCTACTTGGATGCCCAGCGCGAGCGGCCCGCCGACGCGCGCGCTGAGCTCCAGCAGGAAGAGTGAGGCGCGGCGTGCCTCCTCGCCCTCGGAACGACCCACGCGCGTGAGTTGCCCGAGCCCTCGCGGCCCCCAACCCTTGTGCGGTGGGACGACGCGCGGAGAGCACGAGCATGGCCAGGAAAAAGCTTCACGAGGGCTACGGAGAGACGAGCGAGCAGCGTCAGCGCCACCTGGAGGGTGACAACTTCTCCGAGCGGGCGCCGCAGACGCCCGAGGAGTTGGACGAAGTCCGCAGCGCGTCCGACGATCCCCACGAGGTGGTCACCCTGCATCCACTGGCCCCGGACATCCCCCCCGAGGAATAGCGGCGGACATGGGGCGCGCGGGGACACGATGGCTCGTCCCCACGCTGGCCCCGGCGCTCGCGCGCGGTCCGCCTAGAACTGCCCCGTGAGCCTCACGTTGGAGTACGTCGGGTAGCCCCGGAGCATCACGTAGAACGTCCCCGCGGTGCTCCTCGGCGCCATGAAGCACACCTCACTGCTGCCGTTGAGGTACGGGCGGCAGTCATACGCATCCGACGTGGGCGCGGCCCCGAACCGCACGTACAGGTCCGCATCCCCCGTGCCGCCGGTGATGGCGAACGTCACCGGCGTGTTGGCCGGCACGTCCAGGCTGTACAGCGTGCCGTGGCCGATCTCGGAGTCCGAGCCGGTGACGCTCTCGCCGTTGACCAGCGCGATGGATTCAGGCGGCGGGAGCACGACGCCCACGCCCACCGCGTCCCACGCGGCCTTCACCGCGTCCTGCGTCGCCTGATCGTAGCCAAGGTCCGCGGCGGCCAGCATGGTCCACGCCCGAGCCTGCTCGAAGGTCGTCAGCTCCGAGTAGAAGACCGTGTTCGCGTAGTACCAGATGTGCGCCGCCTTCTCGACGCCGATGCCCGGCACCTGGACGGTGGAGCGCCCGCGCGGATGCGTGCCGCCCTTGGAGAGCAGCGCGAACGCGAGGTTCGGAATGCCCGACGAGTAGTGCGGATCCGTCCCCGAGCTGAAGTCCGGCGCGTAGTCGAGCGAGTCCCCATCCGCGAACGGGTCATCCATGTAGCGAAGCGCATCGCCCGGAACCGCGGGCGTCCAGATGTCCTCGCCAATCTTCCAGATGTCCGCGTCGGTGCTCCACGTGCCCGACTTCCAGCTCTCGCACACCGCGCTGAACGTGTCGGACATGGCCTCGTTGAGCCCCCCGGACTGGCCGAAGTAGAGGAGGTTCGACTCGTTCTGCGTGACAGCGTGGGTGAGTTCATGGACCGTGACGTCGCCATCGCGCCCCAGCGGCCCCGAGTTCACGCCGTCTCCGTCGCCGTACACCATCTGCTCGCCGTCCCAGAAGGCGTTCACGAAGTTGAAGCCGTAGTGCACCGAGCTGACGTACGTGTGGCCCTCGTTGTCATACGAGTCGCGGCCGAAGTTCTCCTGGTAGCACCGGTACGTGTACCCGAGCATGTCGAAGTTCGTGTCGGCCGTGGTGTCGCCGGTGGGCGCGTCGGCCTCGGCACGCATCAGCTCGCCCGGCAACAACAGGCCGTGCCCGTCATAGACCTCGCGGTTCAGCGCGGAGTGGATCTCCGGCACGCGCAGCAGCACGGCGCCATCCGCCGCGCTCACGTAGACGCGATCGCGCAGCGGCATGCCCTCGCCCTGCCCCACCACGCGCGTCTCCCACGCCAGGCGAAGCTGACCGTCCTCGGTGCGCAGGTACACCAGCCGAGGCGTCCCCTTCAGCGAGAGGTCCGTGCCGTGCGTGGCGCGCAACGCCGCCGCGCTCGCGCTGGAGGCCGCCACGCTCGGACGCGCGGACAGGTTCACCCCATCCCGCGCCGAGCCGTTCGCCATGTACACCGTGCCATCCCGACGGACGTGCACGAGGAGGTTGCCGCCCACCACCTCGAGCCCGTTCTTCGTCTGCTGGTAGCGCAGGTGCTCATTGCCCTGGGCATCCGTGCTCGCCTTGCGGAACACCAGGTCCTTCGGACTCAGGCGGAACACCGGAGCCACCGCGGCGAGCGCGGGCGCCAGGGACTGCTCCGCGGACAGGCCCGCGCGGCCTCGCTCCACGTGCGCCAGCTCTCCACGAATCGTGTCGGGGATGACGCCCTCCACCTGCGTCCCCAGCACCTTCGCGCCCCCGAGCGCACCCAGAGCGGAGCGGATGTCCTCACCCGAGGTCCCCGGCTTCGCGCGCGGGGCTTCGTCCCCACAAGCCGCGAGCGACAGACCCAACCACGCCATCCCCAACACCTTCCAATATCGATGATCCAACGCCATGCCTCCGCGACCGACCACGCCAACCCAACAGGCACCGGGGCCACCCCGGGCCCTGCTTCTGGGAGAGCAACCTCTGGCGATGCCGGTCCGAGAACTGAAGTGCGGAAGCAACGGGAACGTTGAACGAGGGACAGCGAGTCCCCGCCATCGCTCCCGCAATCAACAGCCGCTCCCCCCGCGCGGCGAGGGCAACTTCCAGTCCCTCACCTTCCGCCTCCCGCAAGGCGAAACATCCGCATGCAAATGCAAGCGCGTTCTTCCGAGCGCGGCGGTTCGTTGCGATTTGATGATGACTTGTGTCCGGAAAATCCATCAATCATTGCATACGCAACTGAGTTGCCTGTTTCCCGGATACTTCGGTTGCGCAGGGCGTCCACGCCGGACGTCCGCCGCACACCCGAGTGTGACTCTGGAGGCAGACATGACGAGGTGGCATCTCCCGCTACGGCGTTCCCTGGGCGCCGTGACCCTGGCCGCGAGCCTCGTGGCGGGTTGCAGTGGCCCTGAGCAGACCCCGGCGGCACCCGCTCCCGAGACTCCCACCGCGGAGCTGAACGTCGCCCTGGACGAGGCGTTCGTCGCCATTCCGCGCACGGTGAGCACGGAGCAGCAGCAGGTGGTCCAGCAGAAGCTGGATGGCGCGGTGGAGGACTCGGGGCAAAGCTTCTACATCGCCATTCGCAAGAGCGAGCTGGCGCAGAAGTGGTTCCTGTCCGCGTTCCTCAAGCAGAACTTCCCCGGTGGCGTGAGCTACTCCGCGGCGTCCTCGCTGGGCACCCGCGTGGTGAGCTTCAAGGTGCAGAACGGGAAGCTCTTCGTCTTCGACGTGGATGACCGCAAGGCGAACAGCGACGTGTTCGATCCGCAGGTGCTCGTCGAGGCCTATCCGGTCGTCACGAACTACGACGCGTTCAACCGCACGCGCGGCTCGGATCAGTACGTGCTGTTCGATCCCACCGCGGGCCTCAACCACTTCGGGGTGGTGGGCGATCAGTTCGGCGAGTACGCGCAGCGCTTCCAGGTGGAGCTGAGCTTCGCGCAGCGCTTCCGTCGCATCGCGGACGGCGTCACCTTCGAGCAGGTCTTCACGGGCTACTCGGACACGCCGGACCCGGGCTCGGGCGACCTCCTGGAGAAGAACCAGTTCCGCACGTCCGGAACGCTGGGCATCGGCCTGCGCAAGTACGCCGAGGGCTCGGGCTACACGCCCACCGAGCTGCCGCCCCAGGAGTACTTCTTCCGCAGCGAGCCGCGCATCATCCCGAACACGGGGGCAATCACCCAGACGGCCGCCAAGTGGAACGTGCACCCGGGCATGAAGCCCATCAAGTGGTACATCACGGACAACATCAAGGCCGTCCAGGCCGACCCGCGCTACGCCAACTACGACGTGGTGGCCGCGGTGAAGCGCGGCATCGAGAACTGGAACGCGGTGTTCGGCTACAAGGTCTTCGAGGCTGTCGTGGCCGACAGCTCGCTGGGCTTCGCGGATGACGACAAGAACGTCCTCATCTTCGATCCGGATGACTCCGTGGGCTTCGCGTTCGCCAACTGGCGCACCAACCCCAACACCGGCGAGATCCGCGGCGCCAGCGTGTACTTCAACACGCTGTGGCTCGAGTACGCGGACTCCGAGCTGGGCGGCGGCGCGAGCGCCACGGCCAAGACCACCGCCAAGACGCAGCGCCCCACGCGCCTGACGTGGGCGGGCATGAAGTCCGACTCGCTCTGCGAGCTGGCGGCGCCGCAGTTCCGCCCGGACACCCGCGGCCGCGCTCCCGCCGAGAAGGCCGGGACGGCTTCCGCCGCGGCCACCGCGCTGACCAAGAAGCAGATCGTCGAGAACTACGTGACGCACGTGGTGCTCCACGAGGTCGGCCACACGCTCGGCCTGCGCCACAACTTCGCGGGCTCGCTCGCGTTCGACGGCTCGCCGAGCACGCCGCGCTCCAGCTCGGTGATGGAGTACATCTACGATCCGGACGCGGTCTACGTCAGCACGCCCGGCCCGTATGACGTGCAGGCCATCCGCCTGCTGTACGGCCTGTCCTCGGACCTGCCCACGTACCCGTTCTGCACCGACGAGGACACCGAGCTGGATCCGTACTGCCTCCCGTACGATCGCTACGACGACCCGCTCACCTACTGGGTCGGCCCGTATCACCAGCTCGTGCTCGACCTCATCCTCACGGGCAGCGCGTCGTACTCCGAGCTGGCGCGCGCCTTCGACTACTACGGCAACCGCGAGTTCGGCTTCATCCGCGCCGGAGACGCGGGCACGCAGGCCTACGCCTACGACATCGCCATGGCGCAGGTCCGTCCGCCGCTGGCCGTTCCGGACGACATCCCGGGCTACGGCGCGCGCGCCGACTTCCTCGCCACGCGCATCCTGTCCCGCCTGTACCTGGATCCGGCCGCCGCGCGCGGCAGCTTCGTCAACAATCCGGCCAACACGCAGCCGCTGACGTCCATGGTCATCGCCGACCTGAGCGGCATCGTGCTCAACGTGGACGGCATCCGCAGCCCGGCCTCGCGCCGCACGGCGGTGGACATCCTGAAGACGCACCAGTCGCTGGCCGCCTACTCGGCCCTTCGCACCGCGAAGGACACCCTGGTGGCCCGGCTGCCCACGCTGAGCGGTGACGAGCTGCTGCGCACCGAGGACCTGCTGGCCCGCATCAACGCGGCCATCTCGCCCTACTACCGCTGAGTCATCCTCCGAGCGGGCCGGAGTCCCTGGCCCGCTCGGAACCCTCGGGCGGAAGGCGCCTCACGCTCCGCCCGGGGGCCGCAGCTCCGCCGTCGGCACGAACGCAGGCGGCCGGCGATGATGCGTGGCCTGCTCGAAGGCATACGCCAGCCGCAACAAGGTCGGCTCGCTCCAGGTCCGACCGAAGAACGAGATGCCCACGGGCAGCCCTTGCACGTAGCCCGCCGGCACGGTGATGGACGGGTAGCCCGCCACCGCCGCCAGCGTCGAGCTGCCGCCGAGCCAGTGGTCTCCCATCACCAGGTCGATGAGCCCCGGTGGACCCTGCGTCGGCGCGACGAGCGCGTCCAGCTTGTGCTTCGCCATGACCTCGTCGATGCCACGCTCGCGCGACAGGCTCCGGCACGTCTCCAGCGCCTTGCGATAGGCCTTGTCCGTCAGCGGCCCCTTCGCCTGCGCTTGGATCAGCAATTCCTGTCCGAAGTACGCCAGCTCCTGATCCGCATGCGCCGAGTTGAAGCGGATGAGGTCCGCCAGCGTGCGCACGGACGACGCGGCGCCCAGGCCCGACAGATAGGTCTCCAGGTCCGCCTTGAACTCGTACAGCAGGACCACTTGCTCGGGCTCGTCCAGCTTCGCCAGCGTGGGCAGTGACACCGGATCCACCAGCACCGCGCCGCGCGAGGCCATCAGCGACAGCGCCTCTTCCACCAGTCGGTCCGTCGCGGGGTGATAGCCAAACAGCCGCTCGCGCGGCACGCCGATGCGCGCCCCCTTGAGGCCATCGCCATCGAGGAAGCGCGTGTAATCCGCCGCGAGGTGTCCCTGTGCGGCGGCGGTGGTCGGGTCTCGCGGATCCACTCCCGCCAACACCCCCAGCAGCGCCGCGGCGTCCGCCACCGTGCGCGCCATCGGGCCGGCCGTGTCCTGGGTATGCGACAGCGGGATGATGCCCGAGCGGCTCACGAGCCCCACCGTCGGCTTGATCCCCACCAGCGAGCACGCGGCGGCGGGCGAGACGATGGAGCCGTCCGTCTCCGTCCCCACCGACACCGCGCACAGGTTCGCGGCGGTGGCCACGCCCGAGCCCGAGCTGGATCCCGAGGGCGTGCGATCCAACGCATACGGATTGCGGCACTGCCCTCCCCGTCCACTCCAACCACTGGTCGAGCGCGTGGAGCGGAAGTTGGCCCACTCGCTCAGGTTCGTCTTGCCGAGGATGACCGCGCCCGCCGTGCGCAGTCGCTCCACGAGGAAGGCATCGCGCGTCGGCACCGCGCCCACGAGCGCGAGCGAGCCCGCCGTGGTCTGCAGCTTGTCCGCCGTGCCGATGTTGTCCTTCAGCAGGACGGGGACGCCGTGCAAGGGGCCACGCGCGCCCTGGAGCTTGCGCTCGGAGTCCAACGCGGTGGCCAGCGCCAGGGCCTCGGGGTTCAGCTCGATGACGGAGTTGAGGGGCAGCTCTCCGGAACGGTCCAGCTCCTTGATGCGCGCCAGGTACAGCTCGGTCAGCGACTGCGCGGTCTGCTTGCCCGCCTGCATGGCGCGCTGGAGGTCCACCAGCGTGGCCTCCTCCAGCTCGAACGGGCGCCGAGTTCGTTGCGACCCGCTCTCCGACGCGGCGGCCCGCCGGAAGGTCGGCTCCTTCGCGTCGACTTCGCCCGCGACGAGGGCGCTCGCGGCCACCGCCCCGCCCAGGAAGGTTCGACGGCTGAGTGTGCGGGCCTCGACATCCGACGAGCTGGGCTTCTTCATGGGATGCAAGGGACTACAGCAGCGCGGGTCGGGCATCGCAAGGCGCGGCCCGTCAGTCAGGCTCCGTCGCCCACCGGCTGCTAGCGTGCCGCGCCGCGATGAGCACGAGCCTGACCCTCCTGGCTGGCCCCGACGCGCTGCGCCTGATTCGCGAGCGCGGCCTGCGCGCCGATGACGTGGACGTCGTTCCGGGCGCATCGGGAGGACCGAAGTGGCTGGTGCTCGCCGGCCTCGACCGCGTCCTCTTTGGTGAGTTCTTCCGCGCGCCACGCTCGCGCCCGCTCCACCTCCTGGGCAGCTCGATTGGGAGCTGGCGGCTGGCGTGCCTGGCGAATCGAGACCCCGTCGCCGCGTTGGACCGCTTCGCGTCGGCCTATGTCGCCCAGCGCTATCCGCCCAAGCCGCCCCCGACCCTGGTGAGCGAGACGAGCGCGGCCATCCTCGAGAAGCTCCTGGGTGACACCGGCGTGGAGGACATCCTCACGCACGCGTGGGCACGCCTCCACGTGGTGACCGCGCGCTGCCGAGGGTGGATGGCCCTGGAGAATCCCACCCTTCAGGCGCTCGGCTTCGGCGTGGGAGCGCTGGGCAATCTGATCAGCCGCCGCACGCTCGGCCTGCATCTGGAGCGCGTCCTCTTCCACACGGGCGGGGACACCTCTCCCTTCGCGGCGCTGAAGGACCTGCCCACCGCGCACCATCCGCTCACGCGCGAGAACTTGCGCCCCGCCCTGCTCGCCTCGGGCTCCATCCCCATGGTCCTGAGCGGTGTGCAGGACATTCCGGGCGGACCTCCAGGGATGTACCGGGATGGCGGCGTCATCGACTACCACCTCGACGTCGACTACGGCGCGGGCGAGGGGCTCGTGCTGTATCCGCACTTCTATCCCCACGTGGTGCCTGGCTGGTTCGACAAGTCCCTGCCCTGGCGGCGCGCGAGCCCCTTGAACTTCCGGCGCGCCCTGATCATCGCGCCGTCGCCCGCGCACCTGGCGCGGCTCCCGGGCCGCCGCATTCCCGACCGCGACGACTTCGTGAAGCGCTCCGACGCCGAGCGCACGCAGGCCTGGAATCAAGTGCTCGACGAGGGCCGCAGAATGGGTGACGAGCTGCGCGAGCTGCTTGCGACCGGCCGCATCGCGGACCACCTCCAGCCGCTGTAGCGCCACGCCTCAGAGCGTCACCTGGTCGACGTAGCACCAACCCCAGTCCTCTCCCGGCTCCACGGAGCGGATGAGCGGATGCAAGGTGTCCTGGTGGTGCTTCGTCGCGTGCCGGTTCTTCGAGTCGTCACAGCACCCCACGTGCCCGCACGTCAGGCACAGCCGCAGATGGACCCAGCGGTCATGAAGCCGCAGGCATTCCTCGCAGCCTCGCGTGCCCGGACGCACCGGATGAATCTGCGCGAGATGCGAGCACGGCGGCGCCCCCGGATGGGGCTCGAACACGATGGTGGCCTCGGTGTCGATCCAGTCCGCCACTTGAGGAGGTCGCGAGTCCGCGTTCGCGGGCGGCTCGACTGACGCGTCTCCAGAAATCGGAGCGCGGAACAACGACGCGCCCCGAGCGAACGCCTCCGCGTCCCCCACGAGCGTCACGTCGTCTCCGACCTCCAATCGGAGAGATTCCGCCACGCCGTGCAGCTTCATGCCCTCGCGCTGCACCTCCACCACGCGCAAGGCATGGGTCTTCTCCAGGTCCAGCTCCGCCACGGTGCGCCCCGCCACGGGCGCCCCCGCGCGCACCGTGACCTCGCGCGAGTCCAGACAGTCCTCGCCCAGCGAGCACACCACCACGGGCCTCGCATCACCCGAGGGCTCGCGCAGCGCCGCATAGCCCGCGCGGCGGACCGCGGCCTCGTGGGCATCGATCTCCTCGGCGGGCAGGCGGTAGTCGCGCAGCACCGCGACCAACATGCTGACGATGCTCTCCATCTCCTCGGTGATGACGATGTCCGCTCCCGCCTCGGTCAACGGCGCCACGTCCGCGACGGAGCGCGCGCGCAGCACCACGCGCATGGTCGGATTCACCGTCCGAGCCACCGCCACCGCACGACGGGCCATGGAGATTTCATCATCCGCGACGACGAGCACCTTGGCCTTCTGCGCGCCCACGAGCAGCAGCGTGCGCTGGCGGGCGTAGTCGCCGCGCAGCACGGGCATGTCCTCGGACTCCGCCTCCGCCGCGCCCGAGGGACTCAGGGTGGTGATGACGAAGGGAATGCCCGAGCCGCGCAGCACGCGCACGAGTCGCCGAGCCCCATCGCCATAGCCCGCGACGATGACATGGTTCTCCAGCGCCCCGAATCGCTCGCTCGCGGCTTCGTCGTTCGCGCCCTCCTCGCCGGCCGCGACCTCCGCCGCGCGCTCCTGGCGGCGCACCACCATCCGCCCGGCGAGCCAGCCCCCCAGCCACGAGACCAGCGGCGTGAGCACCATCAACATCACCGTGGCGGCGATGAAGGCCTGCGAGCCGTCGGGCACGCCCGCGAAGAAGAGCCCCTGTGCCCGACCCGAACGCTCCAGGACGAAAGAGAACTCGCCGATCTGCGCCAGGGCCAGGGCGCTCGCCACCGCCACCGGAGGACGAAAACCGAGCGCCAGCACGCTCGCGCCCGTGGTCAGCACCTTGAGCAGGAGGATGGCCACGATGGATGCGCCCACCACCGGCAGGTGCGTGAACAGGAAGTGCACGTCCAGCAGCAGCCCCACCGACACGAAGAACGTCGCGCTGAAGAGAATCTGCAGCGGGAGGATCTCCCCGAAGGCGTGCTCGCTGAAGCGGCTCTCGCTCACCACCAGCCCCGCCAGGAACGCGCCCAGGGACAGGCTCACCCCCGCGAGGCTGGTGAGGTAGGCCGTGCCGAAGCACACGGCGATGAGCGTGAGCAGGAACAGCTCGGGCGAACAGGTGCGGGCCACCGACTCCAGCAGCGGTGGCATCAACCGGCGTGCCGCCACCAGCACCGCGACGATGATGGCCAGGGCCTTGGCCAAGGCCCACACGAGCGCCCAGCCTGAGCCCCCCTTCCCCGTGAGCATCGGCACCACGAGGACCATCACCACCACCGCGAGGTCCTGGAAGATGAGCAGCCCCAGCGATACCTGCCCTGGCTGCGTGGACGTCTCGCCGCGGTCGCCCAGGAGCTTCAGCACGATGGCGGTCGAGGACAGCGCCACGAGGAAGCCAGTGAACACTCCGGCGCGCCAGTCCACGCCGAACGAGGCCAGCAGCAGCCACGTCGCCGCCGTGGCCAGCCCCACCTGAAGTCCGCCGCCGCCGAAGATGAGCTTCTGGAGGCGCGCCAGCTTCTCCAGGCTGAACTCGATGCCGATGCTGAACAGCAGCAGGATGACGCCCACCTCGGCTGCCGCGCTCACCAGCTCCAGGTCCTGCACCAGCCCCAGACCGTGGGGCCCGATGACGACGCCCGCGAGCAGAAACCCGACGATGGGCACCAGGCGAAAGCGGTGGCCCACGTACGCCATCACCGCGCCCGCGACGATGATCGCGACCACTTCCGGAAAGAACGGCGGCGCGGCGGAGGCAAACAGGAACATGGAGCCTCACAGCAGACCCCACGCATTCCTTCAGCGCATCCGCGCGAAAACCCTCACGTGCGCCTGAAAACACAATCGTGGCGCGGCCCTGCGCACCAAAAACAAAACCCCGTCCTCCAGGTTCGGAGGACGGGGCCTTGTTTTACGAGTTGCGGGGGCAGGATTTGAACCTGCGACCTTCGGGTTATGAGCCCGACGAGCTACCAGGCTGCTCCACCCCGCGGCACCATCTGTCTTGTATGTCTTTCAACAACTGAGGCCCGATCCTGCATTCAAAATCGGGCCTCAGCTTACTGAGTTGCGGGGGCAGGATTTGAACCTGCGACCTTCGGGTTATGAGCCCGACGAGCTACCAGGCTGCTCCACCCCGCGGCACCATCTGTCTTGTATGTCTTTCAACAACTGAGGCCCGATCCTGCATTCAAAATCGGGCCTCAGCTTACTGAGTTGCGGGGGCAGGATTTGAACCTGCGACCTTCGGGTTATGAGCCCGACGAGCTACCAGGCTGCTCCACCCCGCGGCACCATCTGTCTTGTATGTCTTTCAACAACTGAGGCCCGATCCTGCATTCAAAATCGGGCCTCAGCTTACTGAGTTGCGGGGGCAGGATTTGAACCTGCGACCTTCGGGTTATGAGCCCGACGAGCTACCAGGCTGCTCCACCCCGCGGCGAAGTGAGAGGGTTAGTACCTCCCACACCCTGGACCGTCAACACCTTTTTCGGCACCCCTTCATGTATCGGCAAGGGGCGCCGAAAAAGAGTCACCACTACTTCCGCATCTTGCTGAGCAGATCCGCGAAGGTGCCGAAGCCCTTCTTGCCAGCGCCCTGCGGCTGCTGCGTCTTCTGCCACGCCTCGACCTCGGCGCGCTCCTCGGCGCGCTGCGCGGCCGGGATGGAGAGGCGGATCTTGCCCGAGGCGTCGATCTCCAGGATGGCGACCTTCACCTCCTGGCCCAGCGAGAAGTGCTTGCGCAGATCCGTGCCGCGATCCGTGCCCGTCTCACTCGCGGGGATGAGCCCCTTGCCGCCCGGGAACGCGAGGAACACACCGTACTGCTCGATGCGATCCACCTTGCCCACGACGACCTGACCCGGCTGGGGACGCGGCGCGGCGGGGGCCGCGGGCGCGGCGGCAGCGGCGGCCTGAGCCGGACGCTCCTCGGGAGGACGCGACGCCTCCTCCTCCGTGATGCGGCGCAGGCCGATGCGCTTGTCGTTCGGGTCGATCTTCTCGATCACCACCCAGACGACCTCGCCCTCCTTCACCACGTCGCGCGGGTGCGCGATGCGGCGGTCGCTCAGCGCGGAGATGTGCACCAGGCCATCCACGCCCGGACGCAGCTCCACGAAGGCACCGAACGGCTGGAGCCGGACGACCTTGCCCTGCAGGCGGTCGCCCTCCTTCAGCTCGGTGAGGGCCTTCTTGAACGGATCCTCCTGACGGGCGCGCAGCGAGAGCGTGATGCGCTCCTTCTGCTTCGACTTGTCCGGAGAGTTCGGCTGGGCGGCCTCCATGCGGAGGATCTCCACCTCGACCTCGTCGCCCTGCTTGACGACCTCGCTCGGGTGGCCGACGCGCTGGTAGGACAGCTCGGAGACGGGGATCATCCCCTCCACGCCGCCCAGGTCCACGAACACGCCGAAGTCCCGGACGCCCGAGACCTTGCCCTTGACGACCTTGCCGTCCGCCAGGTTCTTGCGCGTCTCGGTGGCCAGGCGGCGCTGCTCGTCCTCGAGCAGCGAGCGGCGCGACAGCACCACGTTGCGGTCACGAACCTCGGTGACGCGGAACTGGAGCTTCTCGCCGATGAACTGATCCGGCTTCTCCACGAAGCGGATGTCCAGCTGGCTGATGGGGCAGAACGCGCGCACGTCGCCGATGGCGACCTCGACGCCGCCCTTGTTGACGGCCAGGACCATGCCTTCCACCGGCATGCCCGAGGCGCGCGCCTCGGCCAGCATCGCCATGGAGGCGTTGCCCTTGGCCAGCGCCCGGCTCAGCAGGATGCCGCGCGCGCCCATCTCCACGACGTGCGCCTCGATGCGGTCACCCACGCCGAAGCGCAGGATGCCCTCGTCGTCCTTGAGCTCGCGCAGCTCGATCATCGCCTCGCTCTTGGCCGAGCCATCGAGCGACACGAACGCGGTGTCCGCGCCGAGCTGGAAGATGGTGCCCGCGACCTTCTCGCCCACCCGAACCGAGCGACGACCGGGAGCGCCTCCGTCCTTCACCTGCGCCTCGAACATGTCGGCGAAGGACTCGGACTCGGCGACCTCCTCGTACAGCGCGCTCGAGGGCGCCGGAGTCGGAGCCACCGGACGCGGCGCCGGCGCCGGAGCGGCCGCGGAAGCCTCCGCCGTGGCGGTGGTCTCCTCGGCGGTCGCGGTCGCATCGGCCGGCTTGTCACCCGCCGGGCCACGCGTCTCGATGACGCCCGAGGCGCGCTTCACGACGACCATGGGCCCCTGCGGACGGCGCTGACCTGCGTCGCCTCCTCCGGGGCCACGCTGCTGGCCACCGCGGTCGTTGCCACCGCGCGGACGGCGGTCATCCCGCGCCGACGCGGCAGCATCACCCTGGGGACGAGGCTGTGCGTCGCGCTCGCCGCCACGGCCCGGTCCGCGATTGTCCCGGCCCTCTCCCCGGCCGCCGCCACGCCCACCGCGCTCGTCGCTCCGGCCGCCCGAGGGAATTCCGAGCATCACGTCGCCGAAGGTGGCCTTGGGCTTCTTCGGACCGAAGCCACCAGGACCACCCGAATTTCCGCCGCTCTTCTCGTCGCTCACTGCCGAGACCTTCCGTAGACGATGTCGACCCAGACTTCCGGTGAAGTCCAAGTCCCATGAAAAAGGCGGCGCACTCTACACGCGCGCCACCTTTAGAGGAAGATCGATACGCACACGCCGAGCGCACCGATGCTCCCGGGACAACTTACACGTCGGGAACAATCATCCCGTTGCGCCTCAAACCTTTGCCCGGAAGCCCGCCTGGGCCCCGAGCGACGAGGCGCGTCAGCGAGCGATTCCGAGCCGGCGCCCCACCTTGCGGAACACGGCGCCCGCCTCGGGGACGCCCAGGGCGGCCGCGAGTGCGAAGTACACGGCCCCAAAGGGAATCGCCACGGCGAGCAGCGACAGGACGGGGTTCAGGTGCGGCGGAACGAGCAGGTGCCCCCCCCACTCCGCTGTCACCCCGGGCATGGGTCCCAGCCACCGGGCCAGCCCCAGCTTGATGCCGAGTCCGACGAGGCCGGCCACGCCCGCCGCCAGCCACAGCCGGGGCAGCAGTCCCGCCGGCAGGCCCACGGGCCCCAGGCGCTGCACGAGCTTGCGGCGCAGGAGGGTGGTCTCCAACCAGGCCACGATGCCGCTCGACAGGGTGAGAAATGCGGCCCCCAGCTCCCGGGGCACACCGAGCCAGTCGGGCAACCACAGCGCCAACACGTACGCCTTCGCCGTGCCCAGCGCCACGCGCAGCACGGCGTAGCGCAGGGGCGTCTTCGGGTCCTTCAGGGCATAGAAGGCGGAGGCGTACAGGCGCCCCACCGTGGAAGCCACGAGCCCGACGGCCGCGCCCATGAGCAGGTACCAGAGGTAGCGGGAGTCCGCCGCGTCGAAACGCCCCGTCTGCAGCAGCGCCGCGCTCACCAGGTCGCCCACGAAGAGGAACGCCGCGGCCGAGGGCACCACCCAGAAGGCGATGCGCCGCGCGCCCCCATCGATGCGCGTCCGCAACTTCACGTGGGCATCCGCGTCTCCTTCTCCCGTGGCCCGCGCCATCTCGGGAAGCTCGGCGGCCGAGACCGCCATGCCGAAGAGGCTCACCGGGATGAGGTAGACGGTCTGCGCGTACAGCAGGGAAGACAGGGCGCGGCTGGAGATGAGCGACGCGAAGGCGGTGTCCACCCAGGCGCTGAACTGCACCACGCCGCGGCCCAACACCACGGGGCCGAAGTTGCGCAGCACCTGTCGCACGGACGCGTTCGCCAGCGACAGCGCCGGGCGGAAGCGCCCCAGCAGGCGCAGCACCGTGGGGAGCTGCACGGCGAACTGGAAGAAGCTGCCCACGCCCACGCTGTAGGCGAGGATCTCCGCCAGCTTCTCCTCGCCGTAGCGGCCACCCGCCCCGAGCAGCGTGGCGATCATCACCACGTTCCACACCACGGGGGCCAGATACGAGAGCAGGAAGCGCCGGTGGCTGTTCAGGATTCCAAGACACCAGGCGCTCAGTACGAGGAGCCCCGTGCCCGGGAAGATGATGCGCACCAGCCGGATGGCCAGCTCACGCTCTTCCCCATGAAAGCCCGGGGCGATGATCTCCACGAACATCGGCGTGGCGAGCATGCCCATCGCCACCGTCAGGCCCGTCACCAGCGCGAGCAGGCCGAACACCGCGCCCGCCACCCGGTCCGCTTCCTCCGCGTCCTTCTTGCCCAACAGCTGGGCATAGACGGGGATGAAGGAGCCGGACAGCACGCCCTCACCAAAGAGGTTCTGCAGGAAGTTGGGGATGCGCAGCGCGGCCTTGAAGACGGCGGCCGCGGCGGCGTTGCCCAGGTAGTGGGCGAACACGCGCTCGCGCACGAGCCCCATGAGGCGCGAGGCCAGGATGCCGATGGCGACGAGCATGGCCCCCCGTCCGCTCCCTCGCTCCGGGGGGGCCTGGGTGGCGACGGCGGGCTTCGGCGGCTCGGCGGGCGATGCGGGTGCTGGGGCGGTCACGCGGGCGCGGACTCTAGCGCCGTGTCCAGCGCCATGAAGCAGGAAACCCACCGAGCCCTCTTTCACTTGACGGTGCCCCCAACGGATTGCGAGGGTCGCGCCCCCATGGCCGGAAACTCCGACACCGAGCGGTCTGACGTGGCGCGCATCCGCGCCGTGCTGGCGCGCGAGCTGGAGACCATCAACGAGTACGAGGCGTTCGCGGAGGCCTCGACCAATCCGGAAGTCCGCGCCTTCTTCCTGCACCTGGCGGCCGAGGAGAAGGAGCACGTCTTCGAGGCCACCCACATGCTGCGCATGCTGGATGCCGGACAGGACGCGCACTTCACGCACCCCATCGCGCCCGGGCACTTCCAGCAGGCCATCGCGGGAGGAAAGGCCGCGGCGTCCGCGCCGCCTCCCTCGCCCTCCACGGCCGCGCCCCATGGCCGCACGCCTCCCGAGCCGCTGACTCCCCTGCCCCCCCACCGCCTCATCTACGGCATGCCGGCCCCGCCCCCTTCCGAGGGCAGCCATCCGCTGACCGTGGGTCCCCTGCGCCGAGGCGGCGGCGGTGGACGCTGAGCCTCTTTCGATTCTCCTCCCGTTTGTTGCCGTCGTGACGGAGCCTTCCGATGCCTGACTTTCTTGGACATGCCGAGAACCCGCTGCGCGAAGAGGAGTGGGCGCGCCTGAACGAGACGGTGATCCAGGTCGCCCGCCGCTCGCTCGTCGGCCGCCGCATCCTGGACATCTACGGTCCGCTCGGCGCGGGCGTGCAGACGGTGCCCTACGATGAGTACCAGGGCGTGTCCCCCGGCGCCGTGGACATCGTCGGGGAGCAGGAGACCGCGATGGTCTTCACCGACGCGCGCAAGTTCAAGACCATCCCCATCATCTACAAGGATTTCCTGCTGCACTGGCGGGACATCGAGGCGGCGCGCTCGCACAACATGCCGCTGGACGTGTCCGCCGCCGCGGGTGCCGCCGCGCTGTGCGCTCAGCAGGAGGACGAGCTCATCTTCTACGGCGACACCAAGCTCGGCTACGAGGGCTTGATGACGGCCGTGGGCCGACTCTCGGTCTCGCTCGGAGATTGGACCGCCGCGGGTGGCGGCTTCCAGGCCATCGTCGAGGCCACGCGCAAGCTCAACGAGCACGGCCACTACGGCCCCTACGCCGTGGTGCTGTCGCCGCGCCTGTACTCGCAGCTGCACCGCATCTACGAGAAGTCGGGCGTGCTGGAGATCGAGACCATCCGGCAGCTCGCCTCGGATGGCATCTTCCAGTCCAACCGCCTGCGCGGTGACTCGGGCGTGGTGGTGTCCACCGGCCGCGAGAACATGGACCTCGCGGTGGCCATGGACATGGTCACCGCCTACCTGGGCGCCAGCAAGATGAACCACCCGTTCCGGGTCCTGGAGTCGCTGCTGTTGCGCATCAAACACCCGGACGCCATCTGCACCATCGAGGGCACTCCCTCGGCCCCGCGCCAGTCGTAGGCCCCGCGTCCATGGCCAAGGTCCTGGTAATCGACGACGAGGCCAACCTGCGCAAGGTGCTGGCCGCGCTGCTGCGCCGGGACGGCTTCGACGTCACCGTCGCCGAGAACGGCGAGCAAGGGCTCGCCGAGTTCCACAAGAACGGCGCGGACATCGTGGTGACGGACCTGGTGATGCCCAAGGTGGGCGGCATGGAGGTCCTCGCCTCCGTGCGCGCGGCCAACTCGGACGTGCCCGTCATCATCATCACCGCGCACGGCACGGTGGACTCCGCGGTGGAGGCCATCAAGGCCGGTGCGTTCGACTACATCACCAAGCCGTTCGATCAGGCCGAGCTGTCCTCCGTCGTGGCCAAGGCCGCCAAGACGAACGAGAGCGCCAAGCGCTCGGTGCGCCCGGACCACAAGGCGCGCGCGGCCATCATCGGCGAGTCCCCGACCATCCAGGACGTCTACAAGATCATCGACAAGGTCGCGGACACGCCCTCGACGGTGCTGATCACCGGAGAGAGCGGCACGGGCAAGGAGCTCATCGCCACCGCGCTGCACGGCGCCTCCAGCCGGCGCGACAAGCCCTTCATCAAGATCAACTGCGCGGCCATCCCCGCCACGCTGCTGGAGAGCGAGCTGTTCGGCTACGAGAAGGGCGCCTTCACCGGGGCGGTCACCTCCAAGCCGGGCCGCTTCGAGCTGGCCGACGAAGGCACCCTCTTCCTGGACGAGATCGGCGAGATCCCCGTCGAGATGCAGGTGAAGCTCCTGCGCGCGCTCCAGGAGGGCGAGTTCGAGCGCGTGGGCGGTATCAAGACGACGCGCGTGGATGTGCGCCTGGTCGCGGCCACCAACCGGGACCTGCAGGCGGAGATTGAAGCGGGACGCTTCCGCAAGGACCTGTACTACCGCCTGGCGGTGGTCCCCATCGTGTTGCCCGCGCTGCGTGAGCGCCGGAGCGACATCCCCATGCTCGCCCAGCATTTCGTCGACAAGTACAACCGGCGCCTCAACAAGAAGATCGAGGGCATCGCGGACGACGCGCTGGCCCTGCTGCAGACCTACGCGTGGCCCGGCAACATCCGCGAGTTGGAGAACCTCATCGAGCGCGTGCTGCTCTTCGCGGATGGTCCCCTCATCACCGCGAAGGACCTGCCCGAGCCCGTGCGACAGGGCACGAGCATGACCGCGGGCGCGGGCACGTCCTCCTCGGCCACGCTCGAGGTCCCCACGGGCGAAGTGGGCCTCAAGGACATCGTCCGGATGAAGGCGGCCGAGTTGGAGCGCGACCTCATCGTGAAGAAGCTCGATGAGACGGGCGGCAACGTGACGCGGGCCGCGCGCCTGCTGCAGATCAGCCGCAAGTCGCTCCAGACGAAGATGAAGGAGTTTGGCCTCCGCGACCCGTCGCCGGAAGGCCAGGACGAGGGGCCGGACGAGTAACCCCTCGCTGTTCCCCACCCACGACCGCGGGCCGAAATATCGCCGGAATGCCGGCGGTTTCGGGCCCGCGTACCCATTGCCACCCTCCGGGAGCCTGCATGCGGCCGAACCTTCCCACCCTCGGTGCCCCACCGAAGCGCAACCCCTTCGGACCGGTGGTCGCCGTCTCCGTCATCCTCGGCGCGGCCGCGGGAGGCGTGTGGTGGTGGAAGCAGCGCATGGCGCAGGCCACGCAGGAGGTCAGCGCGGAGGCGCAGGCCGCTCCGCCCGATGCCGGCACCCCGGCGCCCCAGCAAGCGACCGCCGCCGCGGCCCCCACCGGCGCGACGCCCACCGCGACGCCGGAGACCCCGGCGAAGGCCGCGGGCCTGGAGCACGCCTCCATGCGCATCAACGGTCCGCTGGAGACCGCGTTCGTCCAGGCCGCCGGCTCGGACGTGGGCCCCGCGCTGTCCCAGGTCGTCACCCGCACGCTGGTGTGGTGGGTGCGCGTCCCGGGCGAGGTGCTCCGGGGTGACACGCTCGACGTCATCTACCAGCGCCGCGACGGCGAGGAGCCGCTCGTGTACGCGGTCCGGTTCGTCAGCGCGAAGACGGGCCAGACGCACCGGGCCTATCGCTTCCAGCCCGAGGGCGAGGCCAACGCCCGCTACTACCTGCCCACGGGCGAGGAGCTGGAGCTGCGGCTCGAGCACTCCCCCATCGACACGTATGAGCAGGTGACGTCGCTGCTGCGCGACGGCCGCGGACACAAGGGCGTGGACTTCCGCGCCCCGGTGGGCACGCCCGTCAAGGCGCCGTTCGCCGGCGTCATCAAGCGCAAGAACTGGAACTGGGGCAGCAACGGCAACTCACTGGAGCTGGTCGAGTCCGGCGGCAAGGCGCGCCGCGCCCTCTTCCTGCACCTGTCCGAGCTGCCCAAGAGCCTCCAGGCCGGGGCGCGCTTCAACGTGGGCCAGGTGCTGGCCCACAGCGGCAACACGGGCCACTCCTTCGCGCCCCACCTGCACTACCAGCTCATGACGCAGGATGACCGCGTACTGGACCCCTTCGATCAGCACAAGACCTACCGTGGCGCACTTAAGGCGACGCAGAAGTCCGCCTTTGAACAGGAGGTCCGCCGGCTCGATGGACTCCTGGGGACCCCGGTCGCGGGCAAGTAAACGCCATCTGATTCTTGACACCCCTCCGAGGGCACGGCTAGCTGACAGCCCTGGCCATTTGTCGTCGGAGGTCGGATGCACAGGCTTCGCGCCGTTCTCGCCGCGCTGACGCTCAGCGCGCCGTTGGCCGCCAGCGCGGCGGATATCACGCGGATCGCGTCCTCGTTCGAGGATGACGATCCGTTCGATCTCTTCATCGACGTGGGGTTCGAGCGGACACAAACCCGCGCAAAGCTCGTCCGGGAGCAGGCTCCGTCGGTCGACGGCGGCCACCTCCAGGAGAGCAACGAGCTCTGGTACAAGGGCGTGGACTCGCGCCTGAACCTGCGGCTGGCCTTCGGCCTCTACCGCGACCTTGAGTTCTCCTTCGCGGTCCCCATCGTCTTCCAGCAGAACGAGCGCTGGGACTTCGTCAGCGGCACCACGCTGGCCAACTCCACCATCACCAACAACTGCATCAACGCGGACGGCTCGACCATTCCGGGCTGCCTCGCGGACCCGGCCGGGCTGGGGCATCCCCTGTTCGGCGTGCCGCAGGAGAGCTTCCGCGGCGGCCTGGGCAACATGCACTTCGGCATGGCCTACGCCTTCTTCAACCAGGAGAAGGACGACACCAAGCCCACGTGGATCATCGGCCTGGACTGGGAAGCCCCCACCGCGAAGCAGCGCGACCCGAGCGTGGACACCACGGATCCGGACAACCGCGGCAACGTGGGCGACCGGGTGCACAAGTACCAGATCTACACGTCGTTCTCGCGGCGCATGGGCATCGCGGACCCGTACTTCCGCGCCTCGTACACCATCCCGGTGCGCGGCCCGAAGTTCTACTCCAACTGCGATCAGCGCGACGCCTCGCCCCCCAACCTGGGCGCGCCAGAGAACTGCCTCACGGGCCCATGGGATCGCAGGGAGACGGGCATCAAGTCCCCCACGCAGGCCAGCATGCTCTTCGGCGTGGAGCTGGTGCCCTTCCAGAACGACAAAAAGTTCCAGAAGTTCGCCTTCGACCTGCGCGCCATCGGCAACTACGTGGGCAAGGGCCGCTACTACAACGAGCTGTCTTCGGCGCTGCGCAAGCTGCTGACGTCGGAGGACTACTTCCAGGTCGGTGGGCTCGTGGGTGTCTCGGCGCGCGCCGCCGAGGCCTTCAGCATCCGCGCCTCGGGGACGTTCCTCTACAACTCGGACCACCTGCTGACGTCCGAGACCATTGGCAAGGACGAGGACAGCAGCGGCAACGTCAACGTGGCGGCGAACCCCTCCGAGGTGAATCCGAACTTCGACTGGCGCTACGACGTGGCCGGCCGTCGCTTCCGCGCCACGGAGAGCACCACGTTCCGCTTCGACCTCTCGGCCAGCTTCAGCTTCTGACCGAGGGCCTCGGCCCTGGGGCACGCGTGCCCTGGGGCTTGTCTTAACGCTGCTTCAGTCCCAGGCCGAGCCGGTACACTTCCTGACCGGCCCAGCCCGCGCGGCGAGCCAGCTCGGTGCTCAGCGCCTTGAGCTTCTCGCCCCGGCTCAGCCCCTCTTGGAGGGCACGCTGAATCTCCTCCTCGGACCAGCGCCGCTCACCAGTGCGTCCTTCCACCAGGACCACGACTTCGCCCCGAGCCTCTTCGGCGGCATAGCGCGCGGCCAGCTCCGACAGCGGCGCTCGAACGAACTCCTCATGGAGCTTGGTCAGCTCGCGGGCCACGCAGGCCCGCCGCTCGCCCCAGGCCGCGTGGAGATCCACGAGCGTCTCGCCCAATCGACGGGGTGACTCATAGAGAACCAGCGTGGCGGACAGCGGAGCGACTTCCTCCAGCATCGCGTGGCGCTCAGGTCCCTTCCGAGGCAGGAAGCCCAGGAAGTGGAACCGCCCCGTGGGCAGGCCAGACGCACTCAGCGCGGCCACCAGCGCCGTGGCACCAGGAACCGGCACCACCGTCACCCCGCGCTCCAGGGCCTCGGCGACCAGCTTCTCCCCGGGGTCGCTGATGCCAGGGCTCCCGGCGTCGGTGATGAGGGCGCAGTCCTCGCCCTCCACGATGCGCTCCAGGATGCGCCCGGCCCGCTGGCCCTCGGCGAAGGCAGGCAGGCTCACCAGGTCCTTGCCCCCAATCCCAAAGTGGTCGAGCAACACCCGCGAGTGCCGCGTGTCCTCGCAAGCGAGGAAGCGCGCCGAGCGCAGCGTCTCCAGCGCCCGCGAGGTGATGTCCCCCAGGTTTCCGATGGGAGTGGCGACGAGATAGAGCGTTCCAGCCATGGGGCGTTCCTCACATACCGGCGTCGAAGGCGCCAGGAATGTGTTCCACCGTGGCGTGCGCGCCGCGCCCCACCACGGAGATGACGTCGAAGCGCACCATGCGCTCGCGCACGTCATACTTGAAGAGGTAGTGCATCGCCGCCTTCACCACGCGGCGCTGCTTGGCGAACGACACCGTGTCCACGGGCTCGCCGCACGCGGTGGAGGAGCGCATGCGCACCTCGACGAAGCACACGAACTCGTCGCGCTCGGCCACCACATCCAGCTCACCGTAGCGACATGTCCAGTTGCGGGCCCGCACGCGCCACCCCTGTGCCTCCAGGAAGCGCACCGCGCTGTCTTCCGCCGTACTCCCCCACCCGCGCCGCTCTCCCGGCGCCGCCGCCCGTCCCATCCCACACACTCCCCGAAGGCGTCTCGCGCGGACCGCCTCGCACCGCCTAGACGTTAACGGTGCCGTCCGACATCTGCGCGAAGCCGGGGTGCGCGGTGACGTGAAGCACCTGGGTCAGCGTGCCGAGGTGCTTGAGCATGCGCGCCACCAGCGGCAGCTTCGCCTCCTCCACGCCCGTCAGTACATCCTCGAGCAGGAACGGCTGCTTCACGCGGGCGCTCGCCTTCTCGACGACGGTCATGCGCAGAGCCAGGTAGTAGAGGTCCAGGTCGCGCGGCGGCAACTCGCCCACGGGGGTGCGCTTGCCAGGGGCCAGCGCGAAGGCGCGGCCCTCTTTGTCCCACTCGACGCCCTGGTAGCGGCGATCCGTCAGCGCCGTGAGGTACTGAACGCAGCGGTCGCGCAGCAGCGCCTGCGTGGCCAGGATGTCCAGCGTCAGCAGGTCCGCAGCCTGCGCGAGCACCGCGGGGGATGGATCTTCCAGCGGCTCGGCGGGAGTGCCCCCGGACTGGGAACCGGGCGCGGCCGCGGCGGGAGGTGCCTTGGCCAGCAAGATCGACTCCTTGATGCGCGCGATCTCCCGCTCCACTTCACGCAGCTCGCGGACGTAGGCGCCCTTCTGGGAGAGCTGACCGTTGAGGCCCTCGAGTTCATCCTTCAGCCCCTGGCGCCGGGCAGATGCGGCGACGAACTCGGGATCCGCCTCCATCTGCTCGAGCTGGACCTGGAGCTCCCCCACGCGAACGCCGAGCAGATCCTTGCGCTCCAGTGCGCCGGGGATGTCGTCGATGTTCTCCAGCCCGAGCGCCTTGAGGGCCATGCGCACCGGCGCGGCCTCGGCCTCGAACTCGTCGTAGATCTTCTTCTCGCGCGAGTCGAAGCGGCCTTCCTTGCTGCCTCGCCGCGTGGACTTCTGGAGGTCGTCCACGTAGCGCAGCGCCATGAGCGCCGCCGTGCCGAAGGCAGGAATGTTGAACAGGGCGAGGTAGCGCCACAGCGGCCCCACCGACAGCCCCAGGCCCACGCTCAACGCGAGGAAGAACACCCCCGCCCCCAACCCCGCCCAGAAGATCCGATTCTGCGTCAGGGGCTCGACGGACGAGGGCACGTCCTGCGCCTCGACCTCGCGATCCGCGTTGAGCTTCATCAACGCGTCGTCGCGCTTCGCCACCGCCTTCGGGTAGCGCTGCACACGCGAGATGATGTCCTGAGGCAGCCCGAGCGTCTCGGGCGCGGGTGCCGCGCGCCACGCCGCCTCCGCGTCCGCGACAGCGACCTTCAGCCCCTCCGTGCTCTTGAGCTTCGAGTCCGCCTCGAAGATGAGCGAGTTCAGCTCGTCGACGCGGAACTGGATCTGATCCACCTCACGCGCACTGACCGCTTCGGTCTCCAGCGCGCGAAGCTTCGCCTCGGCCGCGGGGATGTCCTCGGCGGCCTGCACCGAGGCGGCCTGGGCCAGTGAGGGGAACTTGCCCGTCGTCTTCGGATCCACCTTCGCGGCGGCAGCCGACTTTCGCGGGCGTCGCGAGGGCAACATCGCCAGTTGGAGGCAGTACACCTGCTCGAACGTGCCACGCGGCGGGAGGCCCGCCTGCCCGCGCAGATACTGGCTAATCTCCGCGGCATCCGAAGAGATCAGCTCGGGCTGACCCGCGCCTGCGCCCATGCGATGCAACGTCCCCGAGCCACCCAGCTCGCGAAGCACGCGGTACGTGGCGCCGTCCTGCCCCACGAACGTGAGCGCGGCCTTGCCCGACTTCCCGCCCGGCCCGACGTAGGCCACGTCACCGCCGCGTCCATCGGCGAACAGGAGCGAGATCGTCAGCCCCGCGAATGGCGCCGCCTCCGCGGGTGGCTTGAGGACGAGGTACCCGGTCTTGAGCGGAAAACGCCCCGCTGGAGAGAAGCCCCGGACGTTCTGAACGGCAACCTCGACGAAGTGCATGGCACCCTCAGTCTAGCCTGAACGAAAAAAGGAGCGTCCATCGCTGGACGCTCCTTTTCGCTCGCGGACTCATGCCGCGAAGGGGACGGTCAAGACACCGTCCGGATGCCTACGCGCCCTTGGCGGCCTTGGCGGCGGCCTTCGCGTCCGAGTCCTCCTGGACCGCCACGCGCGACGCCTTGCCCTTCAGGCCGCGGAGGTAGAACAGGCGGTTGCGGTTCACGTCGCCGTGGGTCAGGACCTCGATCTTCTCGTAGCGCGGGCTGTGCAGCGGGAAGATGCGCTCCACGCCGACGCCGAAGGACATCTTGCGCACGGTGAACGTGGCGCGGTGCTGGCCCTTCTTCTTCCGGATGACGACGCCCTCGAACGCCTGAACGCGCTCCTTCTCGCCCTCCTTCACCTTCCAGTGAACGCGAACGGAGTCACCGGTACGGAACGAGGTGACGTCCTGGCGCAGGTACTTGCTTTCAACGTGCTGAATGAGGTCGCGGCGCATAACGGACTCCAGAATACAGAACTTGACGCGTAGGACGCGTGGAAAGAGCGGGCCGTACTAGCAGAGACAAGCGTCTCGGACAAGCCCGCTGATCGGCTCCGGACGAGAACAGACAGCGTTACAGCTCTTCCTCGCGCTTGGCGAGAAGTTTCTGATCCGCGCGGTCCAGCGCCACACGCTCGAACAGCTCGGGGCGACGCTCCCGCGTGAGCATGAGCGCCTTCCACCGGCGCCACCGCGCGATGCGCGCATGGTCGCCCGACTGGAGGGCGGCGGGCACCTCGGCCCCTCGGAACAGCGGCGGGCGCGTGTACTGCGGGTACTCGAGCAGCCCCTCTTCGAAGCTCTCCGACACCGACGAGGCCACGTTGCCGAGGACCCCCGGCACCAGGCGCGCCACCGCGTCCACCACGGCCAGCGCCGCCACTTCGCCACCCGTCAGCACGAAGTCGCCCAGGGACACTTCTCCGTCGAGGAACGGCATCACCCGCTCGTCCACGCCCTCATAGCGGCCACACACGAGGATGAGCCCCTCCGCGTGCGTCGCAAAAGCCTTCGCGGTCGTCTGGTTGAAAACAGGCCCCCGCGGGCTCATCAACAACACCTTGGCGCCCGGCAGCCGCTGTCGCGCCGCCTCGATGGCCGCCACCAGTGGCTCGGGCTTCATCACCATCCCCGCGCCGCCGCCGTAGGGCGCGTCGTCGGTGACGCGGTGCTTGCCCTCCGCGAACTCGCGGATGTCCGTGAGGGTGACGGCGAGCAGACCCTTCTCCTGGGCCTTCCCCAGGATGCTCGCCCCCAGATAGCCCGACACCATGCCCGGAAAGAGGGTGAGGATCTCCACCGGGTAGCTCATGGGTCTCCGCTGGACTCCGAGTCATCCGCGTCCAGGAACCGAGGCGGACGGATGACGATGCGCCGCGCGGCCATGTCCACAGCCGGGACGAACTCGTCCGCGAACGGCACCACCATCTCCTCGGCGCCCGCGGCGCGGATCACCAGGTTCGGCACCTCGCCGGTGGCCCAGATCTCCTCCACCGTCCCCAGCGCCTTGCCAGCCTCGTCCACGGCCGTGAGCCCCACGAGGTCGCCCTGGAAGAACTCGCCCTCCTCGGGCGGCTCCAGGTCCTCGCGGAAGACGAACACGGTGGCGCCCACCAGGGCCTCCGCATCCATCCGGGAAGAGACCCCCACGAGGACGACGAGGTCCTCCTTGGGAGCGGCGCGCAGGGCCTTCACGCGCAGCTCGCGCTCCTCGCCCGAGCGCAGCCGCACGAAGATGCGCTCCACTTCGTCCAGCGTCTGCGACCCGGGGTCGAAGCTGCGGATGGCAACCTCGCCCTTGAGGCCATGCGCACGCGCGACGTATCCAAACTGCAGATGCGGCGTCACGGCGCGTCGCTCGGCGAGGACGGCGCCACGGGCCCACTGGCCGCATTGCGCCGGTCATCCAGGATCTCGAGGCGGACCTTGTGGCCCTGCTTCTGGGCGGCGGCGCCGATCAGCGTCCGGAGGGCGTTCACGGTGCGCCCGTCACGGCCGATGACCTTGCCGACGTCCTCGGGAGCGACCTTCAGCTCGAAGAGCTGTCCGCCGTCCGCCTCGGAGATGCGCAGGCTCACCTGGTCTGGTTGGTCGACCAGGGCCTTCGCTAGATACGTGAGAAGCGGCTCCACGTCTTGTCCAGACGGGTGCGCGCTCAGGCGGTGGTCGCGGGCTTGGCCTTCTTGGCGACCTTGATCAGGTCCGAAACGGTCTCGGAGGGGGTCGCGCCCGTCTTCAGCCAGTAGTTCAGCCGCTCCTCGTTGAACTCCACCTTCGGCGGCGAGATGTTCGGGTCGTACGCACCGACCGCCTCGATGAACTTGCCATCCCGGGGGTTCCGGGAGTCGGTGGCGACCACGTGGTAGTACGGCATCTTCTTGGCGCCCGCGCGGGCAAGACGGAGGACGACGGCCATGGAGAACTCCAACGAACAGGTTACGTCAGACTAAGAGGGGGGCGCTCTTAGCGCCCCTCCTAGCGGATTGTCAAGGAAGCTCGGGTGCTTATGTCACTTGGGGCGCGGCTTCTCCCCGATTGGCGAGCTGACCGCACGCCCCTGCGATGTCCCGACCCCGATTCCGCCGAATATAGGCAGCGACATGCCCCTCGGCGAGGATGGCCCGGAACTCCTCGGCGCGCTGCTCGCCGGTGGTCTGGAAGCCCAGGCCCGGGTTCTCGTTGTACGGGATGAGATTCACCTTCACCGGGATGTCCCGGAGCAGCTCCATCAACCGGTACGCATCCTCGTCCGTGTCGTTGAAGCCCTTGAGCAGCACGTACTCGAAGGTGATGCGCCGGCCCTGGCGCAATGGGAACTTGCGGCAGGCGTCCAGCAGGGCCGCGATGTTCCACTTCCGGTTGACCGGCATGGTCTGGCTGCGCTGCTCGTCCGTGCTCGCATTGAGCGAGATGGCCAGCTTGACGTCGGTCTCCTGGCCAAAGCGTTCAATCATGGGCACCAGGCCCACGGTGGAGACGGTGATGTGCCGGTGGCTGAAGTTGGGCCCGTCCTCGGACTGGAGGATGGAGAGCGCCGTCTTCAGGTTCTCGAAGTTGTGCAGGGGCTCGCCCATGCCCATGAACACCAGGTTGGTGAGCGGGCGGAGCGTCTCCAGGCTCTCGTTGCGGCGCACCTCGCGATTGACCGCGTGCACCTGCGCGACAATCTCGCCGGGCGTGAGGTTGCGCTTGAGCCCCAGCGTGCCCGTCATGCAGAAGGTGCACGCCATGGCGCAGCCCACCTGGGTGGACACGCAGAGCGTCTTACGGTCCTCGGAGGGCATGTAGACGGACTCGATGAAGCGCCCGTCCCGCGTCTTGAAGCGGTACTTGATGGTGCCGTCGATGCTGCGCTGCTCCAGGTCCTTCACCAGCGGGACGATCTCCGCCTGGGCGCGCAGCTTCTCGCGCAGCACCTTGGACAGGTCGGTCATCTCGTCGAAGGACGTGGCGCCGCGCTGGTGCAGCCATCGGTAGAGCTGGGCCGCGCGAAACGCGCGCTCGCCCAGTCGCTCGGTGAGAAAGCGCGTCAGCCCGTCGAGCGAGAGGCTGGCCACATCGACGAGCTTCGCCGGCGCGGGCGCGGCCAGCGGCTCGGTGACAGGGAGGGCAGTGGCAGAGGGCTCGGACATCGTTCAGTCGACTGTAACGGAGGGTACGCGGCAGTCCCTTCCCATACCTGGGCCCGGCAAGTCAAAGCGCCCCCGTCCCCTCCCCTGCCCGGTCAACGCACCGAGGGGAGTGGTTGCCACAACGACAGCGGCCCGGCCCCACGCGTGACGTGGGAACCGGGCCGGAGTCGTCGGCGGCGGAGCGCCGGACGGGACTACTTCGTGTACGTGTAGCTCTGGATCTCGGTCTCGCGGAAGAAGTACGCGATCTCGTTCTTCGCGTTCTCCAGGCTGTCCGAGCCGTGCACCGTGTTCTTGTCGATGCTGGTCGCGAAGTCCTTGCGGATGGTGCCCTCGGCCGCGTTGGCCGGGTTGGTGGCACCCATGATGTCGCGGTTGGCCAGGACGGCGTTCTCGCCCTCCAGCACCATCAGGACCACCGGGCCGGAGATCATGAACTGCACCAGGTCCTTGAAGAAGGGGCGGGCCTTGTGGACCGCGTAGAAGCCCTCGGCCTCCTTCTGGGACAGCTGCTGCAGGCGGATCGCCACCGGCTTGAGGCCCTTGCCCTCGAAGCGGGTGATGATCTTGCCGATGACGCCCTTCTCCAGACCGTCCGGCTTGATGATGGACAGCGTACGCTCGATGGCCATGTCGGTGAGTCCTTGTGTGTTCGCGTGAGTAGCGGTTAGCGGTTCTTCTTGGGGGCGCCGCGCTTCAGCGCCTCCTGGAGCGTGGTGCCCAGCTCGGCGGGGCTCGCGGCCATCAGCACGCCCGCGGCCTCCATCGCCTTGATCTTCTCCGACGCGGTGCCCTTGCCGCCGGAGATGATGGCGCCCGCGTGGCCCATGCGCTTGCCCGGGGGCGCGGACTGGCCGGCGATGAACCCGGCGATCGGCTTGGTGAACTCGCGCGCGATGTACTCCGCGCCAGCCTCCTCGGCGCTGCCGCCGATCTCGCCGATCATGATGACCGCGTCCGTCTCCGGATCCGCGTTGAACAGGCGCAGCACGTCCACGAAGTCCGTGCCGTTGACCGGGTCACCGCCGATGCCCACCGCGGTGGACTGGCCCAGGCCCAGCTGCGTGAGCTGGTGCACGGCCTCGTACGTCAGCGTGCCCGAGCGGGACACCACGCCGATGCGGCCCGGCTTGTGGATGTGGCCCGGCATGATGCCGATCTTGCACTTGGCGCCGGGGGTGATGACGCCCGGGCAGTTCGGCCCGATGAGGCGCACCGGCTTGCCCTGCAGGTAGCGCTTGGCGCGCACCATGTCGTTGACCGGGATGCCCTCGGTGATGGTGATGATGAGGGAGATGCCGGCGTCGGCGGCCTCCATGATGGAGTCCGCGGCGAAGGGGGGCGGCACGAAGATGACGGAGGTGTTGACCCCCGTCTGCTTCACGGCGTCCGCCACCGTGTTGAACACGGGGACCTTGCCCTCGAAGTCGGTACCGCCCTTGCCCGGCGTCACGCCGGCCACCAGCTTCGTCCCGTAGTCCAACATCTGCTTGGCGTGGAACGAGCCCGCCGAGCCGGTGATGCCCTGGCAGAGGACCTTCGTGTTCTCGTTGACGAGGATGCTCATGGCGTTCCTTCAGGAAAAGAGTTCGAAGACGGTGCGCGCGACTACTTGATCGCCGCCACGGCCTTCTCCGCCGCCTGGCGCAGGTTGTCCGCAGGGGTGATGGCGAGCCCGGAGTTGCGCAGCAGCTCCTTGCCCTTCTCCACGTTCGTGCCCTCGAGCCGCACCACGAGCGGAATCTTGAGCTGCACTTCCTTGGCGGCCGCGATGATGCCCTCGGCGATGACGTCGCACTTCATGATGCCGCCGAAGATGTTGACGAGGACCGCCTTCACGGCCGAGTCCGCCAGGATGAGCTTGAACGCCGCCGTGACCTTCTCGCGGCTCGCGCCACCGCCCACGTCCAGGAAGTTGGCCGGGTTGCCACCCACCAGCTTGATGGTGTCCATGGTGGCCATGGCCAGACCGGCGCCGTTCACCATGCAGCCGATGTTGCCGTCGAGCGCGATGTAGGCCAGGTCGAACTCCTTGGCCTGCGTCTCACGCGGCTCCTCCTCGGCCAGGTCGCGGTACTCCAGCAGCTCCTTGTGCCGGTAGAGCGCGTTCTCGTCGAAGGTCACCTTCGCGTCGAGCGCCACCACGCCGCCATCCTTGGTGATGACCAGCGGGTTGATCTCCACGAGCGCCGCGTCCGTCTCCATGTACATCCGGTAGAGCGCTGAGCAGAACTGGACGAACTTGTTGACCGTGGAGCCAGACAGGCCCAGGCCGAAGGCCAGCTTGCGGCCCTGGAAGTCCTGGAAGCCCACCGCCGGATCCACCGTCTCGCGGAGGATCTTCTCGGGGTGCTTCTCGGCCACTTCCTCGATCTCCACGCCGCCCTCGCGCGAAGCCATGAAGGTGACGCGGCTGGAGGCGCGGTCGAGCGTCACGCCCAGGTACAGCTCCTGGCCGATGGCGAGACCTTCCTCGATGTAGACCTTGTGAACCGTCTGGCCCTCGGGCCCGGTCTGGATGGTCTTGAGCTTCATGCCCAGCATCGCCTTGGCGAGGTCCTTCGCCTCGGCGGGGCTCTTGGCGAGCTTCACGCCGCCGCCCTTGCCGCGGCCGCCCGCGTGGATCTGGGACTTCACGACGACAACCGACGTGCCCAGCTCCTTGGCGGCGGTCTCCGCCTCATTGGGAGAGAGCGCGAGGATGCCGCGCGGCGTCGGGACGCCATACTTCCGGAAGAGTTCCTTGCCCTGGTACTCGTGGATCTTCATCGAGGCTCCGGGTGAGACGAGGGAGACAGCCCCGGCGGGGCGTCAGCGCGGGGCCCTCATTGCGCAGAAAACGACGGATGGCAAGACTGTTTGCCCTCCGGCGGCGGTCGAAGTCGAGGGCCCCCGACACGACATAACCGCGAATGTCGGGCGGAATGAGCCGCCCTACAAGCCCGTCCACCTCACGAACGGGCCTTCACCAACGACGGCGGCCCCGTCTGGCGGCTCCCAAGAGAGCGCCAGCACGGGGCCGTGAGCACCAAGCCGCGAGGCGGACCTACGCCGGCCCGCTGCTGCCCTTCTGCTCGTCTTCCTTGAAGAAGATGTCCTTGATGGCCAGCTTGGTCACCTCGCGGTTCATCACCGCGATCGACGTGGTCAGCGGGATCTCCTTCGGGCAGACCTTCACGCAGTTCTGCGCCTTGCCGCAGTCCTGGATGCCGCCCGGCCCCATGAGCGCGCGCACGCGCTCCTCGGAGTTGAGCTTGCCCGTGGGGTTCATGTTGAACAGGCGAGCCTGGCTGATGGCCGCCGCGCCCACGAACTCGTTGTCCTGGGTGACTTGCGGGCACGCCTCCAGGCAGCTGCCGCAGGTGATGCACGTGGACAGCACGTACATCACGGACTGGTCCTTCTGGGACTGCCGCGGACCGGGCCCCAGGTTGTACGTGCCGTCCACCGGCACCCAGCCCTTGACCCGCTTGAGCGCCTCGAACATGCGGTCGCGATCCACCGCGAGGTCGCGCACGACGGGGAACTTCGTCATCGGCGTCAGGGTGATGGGCTGCTCGAGCTTGTCGATGAGCGCCGAGCACGCCATGCGCACCCGCCCGTTGATGTTCATCGCGCAGCTGCCGCAGACCTCTTCGAGGCACGCGGCGTCCCACACCACCGGGGCCACCTTCTTGCCATCCGAGGTGACGGGGTTGCGCTGGATCTCCATCAGGCAGGAGATGACGTTGGCGCCCTTGCGATAGGGGACCTTGAACTCGTCAAAGTGCCCGGGCTTCGCCGGGTCATCCTGCCGCCAGATGCGAAAGGTGATGGACTGGTTGCTGACGGCGCTGGCCTGTGCGGTGTCCATGATGCTGAGCCCTTCCCTTCACTTCAAAAGTCATGTGGCGGGCCCCGCGTGTCGCCGGGGCCCGAGGATGCGATGCCCCGACTACGCGTACCAGCGCGGCTCGGGATCCAGCACGGGCGTGGGGATGGGCTCGTAGGAGATCTGCGGCCCCTCCGAGGCGTAGCGCGCCATGGTGGTCTTCGCCCACTTCTCGTGGCGCTTGCGCCACAGGGCCATCCACTCGGGATCCTGCGTCGGGTCCTTGCTCTTGGGCTCGGGCAGCGAGAACTCCGGCTTGTAGTGCGCGCCGCGGCTCTCGTCGCGCAAGAGCGCGCTCGTGGCGATGACCTCGCCCAGCTCCAGCATGTTCCAGACCTGGTTCGTGTACGACAGGGCCCGGTTGGCCACCTCGCCCGTGTCCAGCACGTTCACGCGGCTCCAGCGCTCCTTCAGCTCGCGGACCTTCTCCACCGTCTTCTTCAGGCGGTCGTTGTAGCGGACGACGGTGCAGTTCTCCGTCATCACCTCGCCCAGCTCGCGCGCCAGCTGGTACGGGTTCTCCGGGCCGGCCATCTTCTTGATGGTGGCGAAGCGATCCGCCCAGTACGACTTGGCATTCTGGAAGAACTTCTCCGGCATCGCCGCCGCGCTGGTCGTCTGGCTCTTGGCGAAGTTCGCCATGGCCGGACCGCCGATCATGCCCGAGTAGATGCACGACAACAGCGAGTTGGCGCCCAGCCGGTTGCCACCGTGGAACGCGTAGTCCGCCTCTCCAGCGGCATACAGGCCCGGGATGTTGGTGGACTGGTTCTTGGGGCTGCCGTCCACCGGCATGTTCGTCTTCGCGTCGGACTCGAAGGTCACGTACAGGCCGCCCATCGAGTAGTGCATGCCCGGGAAGATGACCATGGGCGTGTGGCGCGGATCATCGCCCACGAACTTCTCGTAGATCTCCATGACGCCCTTGATCTTGGCGTCGAGCGTCTTGGCCGGGATGTGCGTGACGTCCAGGTAGACGCCGTCGCGCCCACCGATGCCCATGCCCAGATCGCGGCAGACCATGAAGATCTCGCGCGTGGCGACATCGCGCGGAACCAGGTTCTTGTACTTGGGGTACTTCTCCTCGAGGAAGTACCAGCGCTCGCTCTCGGGGATGTCCCGGGGGCTGCGCACGTCGCCCTTCTTGCGCGGCACCCAGACGCGGCCACCCTCGCCGCGCACCGACTCGCTCATCAGGCGGAGCTTGTCCTCGCCCGGGATGGAGGTCGGGTGGACCTGGATGAACTCGCCGTTGGCGTAGATGGCGCCCTCCATGAAGGCGCGACCCGCCGCGGTGCCGGTGTTGATGATGGAGTTGGTGGAGCGCCCGAAGACGATGCCCGGGCCACCCGTCGCGAGGCACACGGCCTCGGCGGGGAACGTGCGGATCTCCATGGTGCGCAGGTCCATGGCCACGCTGCCAATGACCCGGCCCGTGTCATCCTTCACCGTGCCGAGCCACTCCCAGTACTCGTACTTGGTGACCTTGCCCTCGGCCTCATAGCGGCGGACCTGCTCGTCCAACGCGTACAAGAGCTGCTGGCCGGTGGTGGCACCCGCGAACGCCGTGCGGTTGTGCAGCGTGCCGCCGAACCGGCGGAAGTCGAGCAGACCTTCCGGCGTGCGGTTGAACGTCACGCCCATGCGGTCGAGCAGGTAGATGATGCCCGGGGCCGCGTAGCACATGCCCTTCACGGACGTCTGCTCCGCGAGGAAGTCGCCGCCGCGCAGCGTGTCCTTCACGTGGATGTCCGGGTGATCACCCTCGCCCTTCGTGTTCACCGCGCCGTTGATGCCACCCTGGGCACAGACCGAGTGGGAGCGCTTGACGGGCACCAGCGAGAGCACGTCCACCTGGTGGCCCGCCTCCGCCAGCTTGATTGTCGTCATCAGCCCGGCGAGACCGCCGCCCACCACTGTGAACCGCGCTGCTGCTGCCATCATCGTCTCCTTGACTGCCAGACGCCGGGCATACATCCGGCGGACCCCGCTTCCGGCGGCGGCCCGCGCCTGGACGTCCAGTGCGAGTTCTACAGGCTAGTTAAACTGAGGGAACCTCGCCGCATCGTCGATGCGCCGGGCGATAAGCCCGCGTCATCCGCGGCATCAGGCCACGGCCCGCCGGGAACTTCCCGACGGACCGCGCCCGCGACTTCGACTACAGCTTGACCGAGTCCACCGTCTTCTTCACGGACTGGAATGACTTCTCCATCTCGGCCTTCTCCGCGTCGTTGAGCGACACGGTGATGATCTTCTCCACGCCGCCCGCGCCGATCTGCACGGGGACGCCGAAGAAGTAGCCGTTGATGCCGTACTGGCCCTCGAGCAGCGCCGCGCTCGGCAGCACGCGCTTGCGGTCGAAGAGGAAGCTCTCCGCCATCGCGATGGAGGAGGAAGCCGGGCCGAAGTACGCGCTGCCCGTCTTGTAGAGACCCACCAGCTCCGCGCCGCCCTCACGGGTGCGCTTGATGATGGCGTCCAGCTTCTCCTTGGGCAGCAGCTCGGTGAGCGGCACGCCGCCCACGGTGCTGTGGCGCACGAGCGGGACCATGTCGTCGCCGTGGCCGCCGAGCACCAGGGCCTCCACGTCGCGGATGGAGCAGCCGAGCGCCTCGGCCACGAAGCACTTGAAGCGGCTGGTGTCCAGCACGCCCGCCATGCCCACCACCATGTTCTTGGGCAGCTCGGCGATCTTCTGGAGCGCGAACACCATCGCGTCCAGCGGGTTGGCCACGTTGATGACGAAGGCGTTGGGGGCGTGCTGCTTAATGTTCGCCGCCACGTCCTTCATGATCTTCAGGTTGATGTCGAGCAGGTCCTCGCGGGACATGCCCGGCTTCCGCGGCACGCCGGCGGTGATGATGATGACGTCCGAGCCGGCCACGTCCTTCCAGTCCGTGGAGCCAGTCACTCGGCAGTCATAGCCATCCACCGCGGACAGCTGGTTGATGTCCAGCGCCTTGCCCTTGACGAGTCCCTCGGCCACCGGGATGTCGTAGAGCACCACGTCGCCGAGCTGCTTCTGAACCGCCAGCAGCGCCAGGTTGCCGCCGATCTGGCCGCCGCCGATGAGACCGATCTTCTTCTTGCGATTGTGAGCCATGGGTTCGCGCTCTCCCGTCTCCCCGGATGGGGGACTACATGTGCTTGATGATGGCCTGACCGAACTCGGAGCACTTCACCTCGGTCACCGTGCCCTGGCTCTCGAGCTTCATGAGGCGGGCGAAGTCGTAGGTGACCGTGCGGGCCGCGATGGCCTTGTCCATGCCCTGGATGATGAGGTCCGCGGCCTCGTGCCAGCCAAGGTGACGGAGCATCATCTCGCCGGACAGGATGACCGAGCCCGGGTTCACCTTGTCCAGGTCCGCGTACTTCGGCGCGGTGCCATGCGTCGCCTCGAAGACCGCGTGGCCCGTGACGTAGTTGATGTTGCCGCCCGGCGCGATGCCGATGCCGCCGACCTGCGCGGCCAGCGCGTCCGAGAGGTAGTCGCCGTTGAGGTTCAGCGTGGCGATGACGTCGAACTCGTCCGGACGCGTGAGCACCTGCTGCAGCGTGATGTCCGCGATGGAGTCCTTGATGAGGATCTTCCCGGACGCGAGCGCCGCCTTCTGCTCGGCGTTGGCGGCGTCCTCACCCTTGGCGGCCTTGGTGGCCTCCCACTGATCCCACGTGTAGACCTTGTCACCGAACTCCCGGGCGGCCAGCTCGTAGCCCCACTTGCGGAAGGCGCCCTCGGTGAACTTCATGATGTTGCCCTTGTGGACCAGCGTGACGCTCTTGCGCTTGTGGTCCACGGCGTACTGGATCGCCGCGCGAACCAGCCGGTCCGTTCCCTCGTGCGACACGGGCTTGACGCCCAGGCCCACGTCCTTCGGGAAGCGGATCTTGCCGAACTCCTTGGGGAACTCCTGCTTGAGCAGGGCCAGGAACTTGTCCGCGGCGGCCGTGCCGGCCTCGAACTCGATGCCCGTGTAGATGTCCTCCGTATTCTCACGGAAGATCACCATGTCCACCTTCTCCGGCTGCTTCACGGGGCTGGGCACGCCCTTGAAGTAGCGGACCGGACGCAGGCAGACGTACAGGTCGAGCATCTGGCGCAGCGCCACGTTCAGCGAGCGGATGCCACCGCCCACCGGCGTCGTCAGCGGGCCCTTGATGCCGACCAGATAGGTGCGGAAGGCCTCGACGGTCTCGTCGGGCAGCCAGTTGTTGACCTGCTTGAAGGACTTCTCGCCAGCGAGGACCTCGTACCAGGCGATCTTCTTCTTGCCCTTGTACGCCTTCTCGACGGCGGCATCGAAGACGGCCTGGGACGCGCGCCAGATGTCGCGACCGGTTCCATCGCCCTCGATGTAGGGGATGATCGGGTGGTCTGGGACGGTCAGCTTGCCGTTCTGCAGGGAGATCTTCTCGCCAGAGGGAGGCGCCATGGACGGAACTCCTGGGGGTGTGGCCGTGTAAGAAGAAGAGGCGGCGGATAGTCGGGAACCCGCCCCCCCGCCGTCAAGGAGTTTGGCCTTCTGCTCGGAGTGCCGGACTTATCGAATCCAGCGGCTCGGCGCGATCAGCACGCCCGCAAGTTCGCTGGGCATCATCGTCCGAGACCGCCGCGCGAGGGGGCCTCCCGAGAGAGGCCGCGCACCTCGCACCGCCCGAGGGAGCCGGGCTCGGCCCCCTCCGCCCTGCCCTACCAGCTCGCGAGCCCCGGAGCGGGCAGCTCCACGGTGACTCGCGTCCCCGACGGCAGCTCCCGCGCCACGCTCAGCGTGCCGCCCACCGACTCAAGCAGCTCCCGCGCCCGCGCCAACCGCCGGTGCGGCGAGCTGACCAGCAACGGCGCTAGGAGGATGGATTGGATCTCGCGATCAGACAGGCTCGCGCCGGGCGTGACGACGTGGAAGCGCGGCCCCACGTCTCCAAAGTCATCGGGCGGCTCCACGGTGAGGCGCACCCCCGGTGACTCGCCTCCCAAGGTGTCCGCCGCGTGGGCGAGGAGCAGCAGCAGCACCTGCTCCAGACGACGCCGGCTGACGCGCGCGATCACCGGCTCATCCGGCAGCGACAGCTTCACCTCCACCCCGCGCAGCCGGCGCGTGGCACCGAGCAACTCCAGCGCGTTGTGCGCCGCCACCGCCACATCCACCTGGAGTACGTCCGGCACGTCCACAGGCTCCAGCGCCTGTGAACGTCCTTGCGGTTCTTTCTGAAGGGCCTTGGCTCCCACGGCACTCAGGGCTGCGCTCATCGGGGCACCTCTCCGCTTGGCTGCGGATCAGAACTGTACCGGGCTTCTCCGACACCCGTCCACCCTCTCCCCGGCCCCTGCCCCCGAGGGAAACGGGCTTTGTGACATTCCGGTGACGCCAAGACTTGGGGGTGGAGTCGCTCCGCGAGGCGCTCAAGAATCACGGAATACGGGCAATCACTTAGTCACATGGAACCCTGATTCAGAAACCACCCAGCTCCGCAAAAACAGCCAGGATGCACAAATTCGATTTGACTGTTTCTCGTCAGTCCATATGATGCGACGCAGAGTCAAGTTGCCGACCGCAGGAGCGCCGGAGCAGGGAGGGACTGTTGTGCTCGCAACATCGCCGTCCATGAATGGCGTCGTCGCCCGGAGAAGAGGGTTCCAGACCATGGAAGGAGGCACTCCGGGAGTATCGGCGCGCCGCGGGGTCGAGTTCGGCAGTGGTGACGCGCTGCGAAACGTCATCCCACTTCCGCCGGCCGAGGCCGCCCTCGACGACTCCGGGTACTCGCTGCACGGGACGGGCGTGAATGCGCTCACCTGCTCGCTCGGTACTCCTGAGAACGTGCTCGGGGAGATCACCCGGCTGAGCCCCACCATTGTGTGGGTGTCGCCCCGACAGGCGCAGGTGGACACCAGTGAGAGCCGTCCCCTGCCGGTGTACCTGTCCGGCAACGGCGTGACGCTCGGGCCCCTTCACGGCGCGTTCATCCGGACGGATGCCGAGGTCGCGCACGCGCCGGTGGGACTCCAGTTGGTGGGCGTCTCCTTGGATCAGGGCCGGGAGATCGTCGCACTGCTGGCGGATGCACTGCGCCGGGGCGTGGCGGAGCCCGCGGCGTCCGCGCTGCCTGTCCAGGACACCATCGCGGACGCGGACCGGATCCGGTCCATCCTCGTGGCCATCTGCGCCGCCGGAAACAAGGGCGTGCTGCGCCGCATGGGCCGCACGGTGCGGATGGAGCTGGAGCGCTACAACCCGTCCACGTCGAGCCTGGAGTGGCGCACCGACGAGGCGGAGCCCGAGTGGGGCGCGCCCGCCTACGACATCGACGTCATCGGCTACAACTCCGCGTACCGCATGCGGCTCGAAGAGGGCCACGGCGAGGGCGCGCGGTTCTTCACGCCGCTGCCCGAGAATCTCTTCCGCATCCGCCACCGCTGGCATCGGCGAGTCCCGGCCCCCGAGGGCGTGCGCGTCCGCTTCCACCATCCTTTGTGGCGCGAGCTGGGACAGTTGGAGCGGGAGGTCCTTGACCTTTCCTTCTCCGGGCTGTGCGTGCGGTGCGCTCCGGATGACCTGATGTTCCCGGGGCTGCTTCCGCCGCTCATCGAGTTGGACACCGGCAACGGCCAGACGCTCAGCCTGCGCGGCGAGCTTCGCTACGTCACCCGCCCCCGTGCGGATGGCACCGTGCTGTGCGGCATCAGCATCCAGCCGTACTCGGTCGATGAGGCGCGGTGGGTGCGCTTCGTGTCGCAGACGATGTCGCCGGCCACCCGCACCAGCGAGGACCTGGTGGATGGCCTGTGGGATCTCTTCACGCGCTCGGGCTTCTTCAACCTGGGCGGCAGCTCCCCGGAGGCGTTCCAGGAGCTGAAGATGAACTTCGAGTCGCTCGCGCGCCGGGCCGCCGACGTTCCCCAGCTCTTCTGTCAGGCGGTCTGGCCGTCCGAGCGCGGCATCGAGGCGACCCTGTCGTTCACCAAGCCCTACCGCCATGCGTGGCTGGGGCATCAGGTGGCCAAGCGCCCCGGCAAGCCGCCCACCGGCGTCCAGGAGCCGGGGCAGATCATGCGCGACATCTACCTGCGCACGTTCGAGCACCCGCAGAGCGATCCGGACTTCCACTGGGTGGTCGCCTACGTGGAGGCGCTCAACCCGTGGATCGCCAAGGCGCACGTTCGCTACGCGCAACGCCAGATGGAGCAGGGCTCGGGGCTCGCTTACACGCGGAAGATCCAGAAGATGAAGGCCTACAGCCACGAGCTGAGCGGCCGCGACTTCCGAGAGCTGGAGATTGGCCCCGCGACGCCCAGGGAGTTGTCGCTGCTGGCGGACACCGTGGCCCGCACCTTCCCCGAGTGCTACGTGGAGTCGCTCGACTTCACGCGAGACCGGCTGGACCTGACGCCGGTGACGCAGAAGTGGAAAAGCTTCGGCATGGAGCGCGAGCGCGCCGTCCTGGTCGCCCGTCGCGCAGGTGTGCCGCAGGCCGCGGCGGTGGTTGAGTTGGGGCAGCTCGGAACCAACCTGTTCCGCCTGCTCGATAACACCCGGATGTTCTCCCTCGTCGAGGACGGCCAGCGGACCTACGCGGCGCTCATGGACGAGGCGCGTCGGTGGTACGCGGCGCGCAACCGGGAGTCCTTCCTCTTCCTGCGCGAGGACGAGGGCGGCAGCTACGTCCAAGAGGCCGGGCTGCACGACGGGCCGGATCCCTACCTGTGGATCATTTCGTCCAAGCTCGTCCCGGACTTCCTCGAGCACATCAGCGAACTGACGATCGGGCGCCGTGGCGCCCACTCCCCCCGCCAAGGATGAACCCCATGAACAAGAACCTCGTCGCCGAGCAGTACATGCCGCATGTGGCCACTGTGCGCGAGGCCCTCCAGTCGGGCCCCGCCGTTCGCACCCTGCTGGATCCGAACGTGGACCCCATGCTGCTCGAGGCGTTCCTCATCCAGCTGTGCTCCCTCGGCGTGTACATGACCGAGCCCGTGGATGGTTGGATCCGCCGCGCCGGCGAGTCATGTCTGCGCGTGGGCCTCGATGAGATTGGCAGGCAGCTCATCACCCACGCCAAGCACGAGGCAGGTCACCACCTGATGATGGTGCAGGACACGAAGAACCTCGTGGCCAGCTGGAACACGCGCCGCTCGCCGAAGCTCGACGCGGAGCAGCTCCTGAACCAGCCCCCCAGCAGGGCCATGCAGGAGTACCGGGAGATTCACGAGGAGACCATCGCCAGCGCCATGCCGGGCGGTCAGGTCGCCATCGAGTACGAGATCGAGAACCTCTCCGTGCAGTTCGCGCCGAAGCTCATCGAGCAGTGCAAGCGCGTGCTCGGCAAGGACATCATGAAGTCGCTGTCCTTCATCGAGGAGCACGTGGAGCTGGATGTGGGCCACACGGCGCTCAACGAGAACATGCTGACCCGGCTGCTGGGTCAGGTGCCCGCGCACGCGGACACCATCGGGAAGACCGGCGCCCGCGCGCTGGACATCTACCTGCGCTTCTATGGCGACTGCCTGGAGCGCGCGCGCAAGATGATGAACTCCGCCGCGGCCTGACCTTACTCCCCTTCCGAAGTCCTTCCGGGCGCTCCTGGCTTGTTCCAGGGCGCCCGGAGTCGTTTCAGGGATGGCCTAGGCGCTCGAGGCGCGCCGCGACACGCGCCCGCCCCGCCGCGTACACGGGCGGATGCGGCCCTTGAGCGAGCCGTGCAGGTCGCTCAGCGTCGTCGCATCCGCGGTGCCGAACACGTAGCGGTCCGGCCGCACCACCACCACGTCCGCGGAGTGCTTCGCGAACCAGCTCCCGAGGCGGCCCTCCACATCGACGAGTTCACCCGAGCGGCCCGCGTCGACACGGGCCGCGGGCGCCAGGTGCGCCCACGTCGCCCCCAGCTCCTCGGCCAGGGCCCGCGCGCCCTGCTGCACTTCCACCGTCGCGCCCGGCCGGGTGATGACCGCGAAGCCATCCCCCAGCGCGTCGTCCAGGAGGAGCGCCTCCCCGTTCGCGCGCTGGACCCGCGGCTGCGGAATGAGCAGCCCCTCGGCTGCGTCCTTCCCCTCGCGGCGCCCGCCCCGCATGAAGCCCTCGGAGAAGAAGAGGTTCGGCTTCATCCGGTACTCGCGGATGAACGGCCCCGTCACGGGCAACCGGTACAGCAGGTGGATGAGGGCGTTGCGCGCGCGAGACATCAGCGGACCGCCCGAGGAGAGCATCTGCCCCAGCGACTCGGAGATGCGCATCATCTCCGCCGCGTGGGGACGCCGCTCCACTTCGTACGTATCCAGCAGCGAGTCGTCCGCGCCGCCGCCGAGCACCTGCGCCAGCTTCCACGTGAGGTTCGCCGCGTCACGCAGGCCCGAGCACAGGCCCTGCCCCAGGAACGGAGGCATGAGGTGCGCCGCGTCGCCGAGCAGGAAGACGCGGCCCACGCGCCACTTCTCCGCCATGCGGCTGTGATACGCGTACACGTTGACGCTCTTCACCGTCACCGTCGCCGGATCCACGAAGGCCGAGATGATCCGCCGCACGTACTCGGGCCGGCGCACTTCCTCCAGGTCCTGCCCCGGCCGCACCACCATGTCGAAGCGCAGCTCATCGCGCGCCGTCCGCGTCGCGATGCCCACCCGCTCCGGGCCGCAGGGGTAGTAGGTGAAGTCCGGCGCCTCTGAGGTCGTCCCCACCGCGATGGCCAGCGCGTGCGCCTGCGCCGTCGTGCCCTGCAGCGCCAGGCCGAGCCGCCGACGGATGCTGCTGTGCGAGCCATCGCATGCCAGGAGGTAGCGCGCGTACACGGACTCGGTGCGCCCCGAGGCGAGGTCCTTCACGCGCACCGACACACCGTCCTCGTCCTGCACGAAGGACTCGACCTCCGAGCCCGGCCAGAACGAGACGCTCGCGTGGCGCTGGAAGCCCTTGCGAAGCGCGGCCTCCAAACGCGGCTGCGTGAAGAGCGCGCCGATGGCGTGGCCGTTCGGGCGCTCCACCTTGGCGAAGTCCACCTCCGCCAACACGCGCAGCTCGTCATCGACATACGCCATGCGCTGGCAGGGATGAAGGTCCGGCCCCAGCACATCCATCAGGCCCGCGGCTTGGAAGATGCGTTGCGTCTCGTCGTCGGCGTTGATGGCGCGAGACTGCCCATGGGGCGTTGTCTCCTTCTCGATGATCAGGGTGCGCAGCCCCTGCTGGCCCAAGAAGTTGGCTGCCATGGCCCCCACCGGGCCGCATCCCACGATGATCACATCCACAGACTCTGGAGCCATCTGCCCACTCCCCGTTGCGTGCGTGCCGTGATGTTGAGCGTGCGCCTGTCTGAATCCCCCCGTTGTCCGTGGAGTTCAGTGTAGCCCCAACATCCGGCACTCGCACCATTGCGATTTGTTTCACCGCATGTGTCTCGCGCGACACACCCCCGACGCGATTTCACGTCTCTCTCTTCACAAACGCCGCGCGCGAAATTCCTTGCATGTCTGGCAATTGTCCCGGTGAAACATGGAAAGCTGGCTCAATTCTTACCCTGGGGGTTCAACATTGCGCCCCTACCGCGCAGAACTCCTGGAACAGTCTGGTTAAATTGATGCATCAGATGAATGCGAAGGCCCCGCACGGACCGCTTGTGTGAGCTGGAGAACTCGGCGAGATTGGCGCCCCCCACCTCTCTCCCCGCCCCTTGGCGCGCCCATCAATTATGCCCAGACTGCAACTTTTCGAGCTTGAGGATCAGCCGTGGTTCCCCGCGACGCTCCGACGCGGTGTGACGGACTTCCTGGCTTTTGTATGGGGCCTGTCTGACGACCGGTACACGGAGTTCGTCACGCGGCTGAAGCGGGCGATGGAGTCCATGGGCGAACACACGCTGCTGGACATGGCGTCCGGGAGCGCGGGCCCGGTGCCCAAGCTCATCCAGCTGATGGAGGAGCGAGAGAACTACAAGGTCGACGCGCTGCTGACGGACCTGTATCCGGACGTGGAGACGTTCGAGAAGGTGAAGACGCAGCACGCCGGGCGCATCGACTACGTGTCGACGCCCGTGGACGCGACCGCGGTTCCCCCCGAGTACTCGGGCTTCCGCATCATGTGCAACTCGTTCCACCACCTGCCGCCCGAGCAGGCGCGCAAGGTGCTCGCGGATGCAGTGGCGCAGCGGCGCGGCATCGCCATCATGGAGTTGGTGGAGCGACGAGGGCCGGCCATCGCGATGACGGCCGCGGCGCTGCTCAACGTGCCCTTGACCACGCCCTTCATTCGTCCGGTGAAGCTGGATCGGCTGGCGTTCACGTATTTGTTGCCGCTCATCCCCTTCGCGGCCGCGTTCGACGGCGTGGTGTCGTGCCTGCGGACCTACTCGGTGGAGGAGATGCGCGAGCTGACGGAAGGTCTGAGCGACGACTACATCTGGGAGATTGATCGCCTGACGAACGCGGGAAATCCGTTCGGCCTGATGATGCTCATTGGGCGACCCGCTTCGACCCCGAAGGCCTGAGTTGCGCTGTCGGGAAGCGCGCACTGGCGCCTCGCGTTAGCGCGGGGCGTCGTGCTTTCCCTCGGCATCAGGCGTTGAATGGCTGCTTCCCGCGCAGTCTCGCGAAGGAGCAGACACATGGAATGGCTCGACTTCCAGCGGTGGTCCCCTGAGGTGCAGCGCAAGCTGGCGCTCCAGGTGTCCCGTCTGGAGAGGACCGTAGCGTACCGCCGCGCGGCCCCCGTGAAGTCAGGGAGCACGCTGGCGCATCGGATGTGCACGTTGCTGAGGAAGTACACGCGCACCAATCCGTGGGGCCACCCCGCCTCCGAGTGTTGAGCCTCTCCTGCCCCGGCTCCGCACCTTCGCGGGCCGGGGCGGGAGGCACTGTTTCGAGCGCTCCCGAGGCAGCCCCGTCACACGAACTCGAGGTCGAACCTCAGCGTGTGGCTTGCTGGCGCAGCACGCCGCGCTCGACCTTGCTCATCGCGTTGCGTGGCAGCTCCGCGATGAAGATGAATCGCGCGGGCACCTTGAACCCCGCGAGCGACTGTCGACACCAGACCTCGAGTTCCCCTGCCGTTGGAGCCGAGCTCCCCGCCCGAGTCACCACGAACGCGACGGGGACTTCGCCCCAGCGTGGCTCGGGCACACCGACGACCGCGCTCTCCAGCACGGAGGGGTGGTTGGCGAGCACGGCCTCGATCTCCGCGGGATAGATGTTCTCGCCTCCGCGCACGACGAGATCCGTGCGGCGTGAGAGCAAGGTCAGCCGGCCTCGCACATCGAGCACTCCGACGTCTCGCGTGCGCAACCAGCCTTCACGCAGGGCTTCGCGTGTTGCATCGGGGCGGTTCCAGTAGCCCGCCATCACCGTCTCACCGCGCACTTCGATGTCGCCCTCCTCGCCAGCACCGAGAGCACGGCCCCGCGGGTCGACGATGCGGACCTCGAGGGTGGGAAGCGGTGGCCCGGCCGTGCGGCCATCGGCTTCGCTGGGACGTTCTGTCGCCACCTGAGAACAGGCCTCGGTCAAGCCGTAGGTCTGGAGCGCGAGCAGGCCCGCCGCACGGGCTCGCGCCAACAAGGGCGTGGGCACCGGTCCGCCACCAATCAATGCGAGACGGAAGGTGTCTGGCACAGGCCGATCGCTGCGCTCGTCGAGGACCCGTTCCAGCGTGGTGGCCACGAAGCTGGCATGCGTGACGCCTGAGAAGTCGATGGCGCGGTTGACCGCGCTCGCATCGAAGCGCTCGTGGAGAAGAAGACAGCCACCCTCGAAGGCCGTTCGCGTGAGCATCGCGAGCCCGCCTACGTGGAACAGCGGCAGTGTGCCCAGCCAGCGCGGCGCGGCATGGGCTCCGAGGTTCGCTGCCGAGGCTCGCGCCGACGCGCGGAAGGCGCCCTCGGTGAGCACGGCCCCCTTCGGTCGCCCTGTCGTCCCACTGGTGAAGAGGATGACCCGTGGCGTGTCTCGATGAAGTGGCACCTGCGTGGACGAAGGCGCGCGGGAGTTCTCTGCCCAGGCCTCCAGCGGCTCTGCTCCGGGGAGGCGCTCCGCGAGAGATGCCTGTGCGAGCCTGAGCACGGGCGCGATGTCCTCCACGAGCGGCGCCAGCTCCACGGCCGTGAGCCGTGCGTTCAACGGCGCATAGATGGCACCCAGGCGACACAGGGCCCAGAACAGGAACACGACTGAAGGATGGCTCGCGGACAGCACCGCGACCCGCGAACCGCTGCCCACGCCTCGCTGATCCAACGCGGCGGTCCAACGTGAGACCTCTGTGTCCAGGGCCGCGTAGGTCCACGCGCGTCCCGCGAAGGTCAGGGCCTCCGCAGCCGGGTGATTTCGCGCGCCCTCGTGAATGGGACAGTCGAACGTCATTCCCGCTGTTCCTCCCAGCCGATTCCCGGGGCATCGGACAAGTGGATCCGCCCCGCCACGGGTCGATACGGATGGACCGGTGGCTCGTTCGTGAACAAGCGCCCCACCGCGAGCCCCGAGGCCAGCTCGCCCGACGGTAGCGCCGCCGCGAGGTGTGCCGCACCTGCTCGTGCGATCACTCCATCCAGTGAGCTGGTGACGAACGTCCGGATGCCTCGGCGTTCCGCTCGGCGCGCCCACTCGAGGGACGTCAACAAGCCTCCGAGCACCATGGGCTTGAGAACCCAAACGCGCACGGAAGGCGTGCCCTCCTCGGATGACAATGCTCGACGCAATCGCTCCGGCGACACGAGCGACTCATCCGCGGCGATGGCACACGGTGCGGACTGCTGCACTCGGCAGAGTGCGTCCCAATCCTCGGCGGGCGTGGGCTGCTCCACCAGCTCCGGTGAGTATCGATGGAGCACCCGCAGGGCTTGAATTGCCTCGGGCTCGGTCCAGCCGCCGTTCGCATCGAGGCGGATCCGTGCGCGTGGACCCGCGGCCTCGCGCACCGCTCGCACCCGGGCTTCGTCTTCGTCGAGCGGGCGTCCGGCGACCTTGAGCTTCAGCGTGTCGAAGCCTTCGGCCACGGACTGGTGCGCTTCGTCCGCGAGTACGGCGGGAGTTGCGGCTCCCAGGAGCGCATTCACGCGGACCGCGGAGCGCGCGGCTTCGAAGAAGAGCTTGCGGAGCGGGAGCCCTCGGCGCAGCGCGAGTAACTCCAGCAGGGCCTGCTCCAACGCATGCTCCGCGGCAGGCAGTCGCGGAGCCGTCCCACTCGCGCGGACTCGGACCTTTGCGCCGCCCCACCGCTCCAACTCGGTGGCGTCTCCGCTCAGCGTGGACGCAATCGCCTCCAGCGAGTCGGCGACGGTCTGGCCCACCAGCGTCGAGGACCACCGTCTCAGCGCGGATTCAGTCGCCGCGAGGGGTTCCGTGCCGAACTCAGGCAACGGCATGGCCTCGCCTCGCCCTACGTGACCCGCTTCATCCACGAGGCGCACGATCCAACCTTCGCGTGCCGCGTACGTCGCGCGCGCCGTCCGTAGCGGCCGAGCGAAGTCCAGCCGCAGCGGGGTCAGCGTCGCGTGGGCGATGCGCATGGCGCTCGTCAGCGCAGGTACAGCCCCACCGCGAAGAGCACGCCGAACACGAGCTGCAGTCGCGCCGTGCCACCCAATGCGGGGTTGAGTGCCGCGCCCTGCGACTTGAGCACGAGCTTCAAGGGCGGCACCGCCAGCGGCAGGCTCAGGAACGGCAACAGCACCCACGGACTCGCGAGGCCCATCGCGAGCAGTGCGACAGGCGTGGCGTAGGACAGCGCCAGCAGCAGCACGTACTCCGCCTTGCCGAAGCCCGAGCCGAAACGAACGACGAGCGTGCGCTTGCCGGCCTTCACGTCCGTGGTGGCATCCCGCAGGTTGTTCACCACGAGGATGCCCGTGCCCAGGCCGCCCACCGGCACCGCGGCCCACCATGCCGCGGTGCTCACCAGGCCCGCTTGCACGAAGTACGTGCCCGCCACGGCGGCGAAGCCGAAGAAGATGAGCACGAAGAGATCACCCAGGCCGTGATAGCCCAGCGGATACGGGCCACCCGTGTACGCATAGCCACACAGGAGCGAAGCCAGGCCCACGACGAGGATGGGCCAACCGGCGATCGCCACCAGGTACACGCCCACGAGCGTGGCCAGGCCGAAGCACACCAGCGCGCCCGCCATGACCGTGCTCGGCGAGATGAGCCCGCTCTGCGTCACGCGCGTGGGCCCGAGGCGCTCTGCCGTATCGGCGCCCTTCTTGAAGTCGTAGTAGTCGTTGACGAAGTTCGTCCCGATCTGGATGAGCACCGCTCCCACGAACGCGGCGATCGCGGGCAGCCAACGTCCCACGCCCTCGGCGAACGCCAGCGCGGTCCCCACCACCACGGGCACCGAGCCCGCGGTCAGGGTCTTCGGACGCGCCGCCATCAACCACGTCTTCAAGGAAGGCTGCGGCTGTCCCGGCGTGGCCAGGTTGGGAACGGTGGTGCTCATGGACTCGAGGCCTCTCTGCGCAACGCGGTGTGCTCGAACTGCGGCGCTTCGTACCAGGGTGTCTGGAGAAAAGAGAGCACCTCGCGCACGTACGCCTCGGGCGTCTCCAGGTGGGGAGTGTGACCGCAGTCCGCGAACGCGTGCCGCCACACCACCGGAAGCTCCGCCGCCATGCGCCGCGCGAGCTGGGTGAACTTCTCGTCCCGAGCCCCCGTCAGCAACAACGTGGGCAGGCGCTGTCGATGCAGACTCGGCCAGTAGTCAGGCTGGACTCCGACCCCCAGCGTCCCCAGCGCGCCCGCGAGCCCCGTGACCGTGCACGCGCGTCGGCGCTCGCGCAGCGCATCTTGATGCTGCGCGGGAAGCTGGCGCAGGCCATCGAACAGCGGCAGGGCCTCCCAGCGCTCCACGAAGGCGTCCACGCCGCGCGCCTGGATGAAGGCCGCGAGCCGGGCATCCGACTCGCGCCGCGCCGCGCGCTCCTGACGGCGATGCAGCCCCGGCGAGCCGCTCTCCATGATGAGGCGCTCGAACACCTCGGGCGCCGTCACCGCCGCCGCCAGCGCAACACGCGCGCCCTGTGAGTACCCGAGGAGATCCACCGGGCCTTCACCCAGGCTTCGCGCGAGTCGGATCACCGCGTCGACCGTCTCGACGAAGCCCTCTCGACCCGAGCGCTCGGGCAACGGCGTGGCGCCATGGCCCGGCAGGTCCACCGCCACCGCGCGCACCGAGCGACTCAGCAGGGGCTTCAGGTGGTCGAAGGAGGCGCGGCTGCCCGTGAAGCCGTGGAGCAGCAACACGGTCCGAGGCCCCTCGCCCCACGTCTCGTACGCCAGCGTCACGCCCATGGTCCGTCTCCCAGTGCGCCCGCCATCCGCGCGAAGAGCTGCCGGTGGTCATCCACGTTCGTGGCCCGGTCCACTCGCACCTCCACCACGCGCAATCCGCCTTCGAGCCCCTCGCGCACCGCGGAGCGCAGCGCCGAAGGCGTCGTGGGTCGCGAGAATCGGGCTCCGGCCAAGGCCGCCGCATGCGACAGGTCCACGCCGTGCGGAGTACCGAACAGTGTCTCGAAGGCCTCGCGCGGCGCGGACTGAGCGATGGGCAGGAACGAGAAGATGCCTCCACCGTCGTTGTTCACCACCACCACCGTGAGCGACACCCGCGCGCGAGCCGCGGTGACGAGTCCGCCCACGTCGTGAAGCAGCGCCAGGTCCCCGGTCAGCAGTACCGCCGGACGACCCGCCGCCGAGGCCATGCCCGCCGCAGTGGAGACAATCCCGTCGATGCCGTTCGCTCCCCGGTTGGCGAGCACGCGCATGGGTCCCGCGCTCGACGGCGCGAACGCGTCCACCGCGCGAATGGGCATGCTGCTCGACACGAACAACTGCGCCCCGACAGGCAGCGCGGCCACCACCTCGCTGGCCACGCGCGGCTCGGTGAGCACGTCGGGCCGCTCCGCGAACGCGGCCTCCAACGCCCCTCGGACGCGGCGCTCCCCGGAGAGGAACGACTCGGCCCACTTCCCCGGACCACGAGACAGGCCTGTCGCCAGCGCGCGACACGCGAGGACCGCCGAGCCCTCGACCACCGTGGCCGCGCGATGCGCGGGATCGAACAGCGCGCCCTCGTCACTGAAGACGACAATCTCCGCGCCGGACGCGTCGAGCCATTGCTGGGGCGCCTTCGGGGTCAGCCCTCCGCCAAAGCGCAGCACCAGCTCGGGCCGATGCGCCTGTGCGAACGCACCATGGCGCAGCAGCGCGTCGTAGCAGGACACCGTGAGCGGCCCGCCACCGAAGCGGGCCTGGGACACGGCCTCCGCGAGCACGGGGTAGCCCGTCGCGAGGCTCAGCGCGGTGATGGCTTCGTTGAAGCCATCGTCCTCGTCACGAGGACCGCAGACGATGACGCCCCTCGCGGTGGCGGCAACTCGGCGGCGCACCTCGTCCAGGATGTTCGCGTCGGGCGCACGCGAGGGCGGCACGATGCGCGTGAGCGGCACGCCCTGGCGTCCCGCTCTCGCCAGCATGGAGAGGTGCTCGGCGCCATGGGCCTCGGGCGTCGGCGCGAGCGGCTCGCGGAACGGGACGTTGAGCTGCACCGCACCTCGCGGCGCGCGCATGGCGCAACCGACCGCGCGGGCCGCGGTGGCTCGCAGGTGGGTGATGGGCGCGTTCCCCGACTCGGGCAGTCCCACGTCCGCGTAGAAGCGACTGAACTCGCCGTAGAACCGATCCTGCGGCACGGTCTGAGCCGCGCCCCACCCCTGAAGCTCCAGGGGACGATCCGCGGTCAGGATGATCAGCGGCACGTGTGACATGGCCGCTTCGATGACCGCGGGATAGAAGTGCGCCCCCGCCGAGCCACTCGTCGCCACCAGCACCACGGGCGCCCGCGAGTGCTTCGCGAGGCCCAGCGCGAAGAACCCCGCGCTCCGCTCGTCGATGACGGACCACGTGCGCAGACCCTCCGCGCTCGCGCAGGCCAGGGCCAGCGGCGAAGAGCGCGAGCCCGGACACACCACCGCGTGGCGCACGCCGCCGCGGATCAGCTCCTCCAGCAGGGCCCGGGCCCAGAGCTGGTTGAGGTTAGCGTCGGACGACATCCCCGCCTCCCAAGGCCCGCAACATCGCCAGGCTCTTCATCTCCGTCTCCCGCCACTCGGCCTCCGCGCTGGAGCCGGCGACGATGCCCGCTCCCACGAAGAGGCGCGCCCGCGGCCCTCGAACCAGCGCCGAGCGCAATGCCACCATCAAGTGCGCCCGCCCCGCGCCCACCCAACCCACCGGCCCCGCGTACCAGCCTCGGTCCAAGGCCTCGTGCTCCACCAGGAACGACAGCGCGCGCTCACGCGGCGTGCCTCCCACCGCGGGCGTCGGATGCAGCGCCGACACGACCTGCGCGGCGGTGGCCCCCTCGCGCAGCTCCGCGCGAATGCCCGTGCGCAGGTGCACCACGTTCTTCAACGTCAGGAACGCGGGCTGCTCATCCGCGGAGACCCGCTCGGCCACCGGGGCCAGGGCCGCGAGGATGTAGCGCACCACCGCCTCGTGCTCTCGGCGGTCCTTGTCGCTCGCGCCCAACCCCTCCGACTGGCCCGGCGCGGCGGAGCCCGCGAGCGCCTCCGTCTCCAGCACCCGCCCCTCCACCCGGCACAGCGTCTCGGGCGTGGCGCCCAGGAAGCAGGCCCCATCCGGCGCGCGGAACAGGAAGGTGGCGCAGCGCGGATTCTGCTCTCGCAGCCGCGACAGCACATCCACCACGTCGAAGTCGTCCGGGCCCTCGGCGTCCATCGCGCGCGCGAGCACCACCTTCTGGAAGTGGCCCGCGCCGATGTCCTCCACCGCCCGCGTGACTCGCGCCTCGAAGTCCGACCGCGAGGAGCGTGTGCGAACCTCCACCGCGCCTCCTCGGGGATGCCGGTACGCGGTGGGGAACGAGGCGCGCACCTGCTCCAGCCGCGCGCGGACCCGGGCCTCGCCCCCTTCGTTGTCCGGCGAGAAGGCGGCAATCACCACGCCTTCTCCCGAGCGACAGACGAGCACTTCGGGAAGAACCCAACGGGCCACGCCATGCGAGTCCCAGGCGGAGTCCGGCGCGCCCGTGGCCCCGAACCGCATCCCGCCGAACCACGGCCCCAGCAGCTCCACCGGCGCCGAATCGAGCCAGCGCATGCCCTGGCTCGCCAATGAGGCCAACACCGTGTGCGCCTCGGACGACGAGCGCGCTTCCCAGGCCGCCGCCTCACCCCACCCCGCCGCCGCCTCTCGCGCGAGCGGACGCTCCCAGTAGACCGAGGGAGGACCCAGCACGTCCGCTCCCGCCAGCGGATCCACCGCGGGCAAGGGCACCCACCCCGCCACCCAGCGCTGTCCCTCAACGGGAGTGAGCGTCCTCATCAGCCTTCCTCATCCATGTCGCACAGCCCATCACCTTCGGTTGTCTTCTAAGCCATCTCGGCTATACATGCACCAAGGAGTTCAAAACCACTTGAACTCCATGAACTGGAGGCGTCGTGGGAGGCAAGCAGCCAGACGGCCCGGGCGCGCTCCGCGTGTCGCGTGCGGCACGTCCGGAGGGGACGCGGGTCCAAGTCGGGCCCGTGGAGTTTGGCGGGCGAGGCTTCGTGGTGATGGCGGGGCCGTGTGCGGTGGAGGGCACGACGCAGGTGGAGCACACCGCCGCGGCGGTGGCGAGCGCCGGAGCGCACGTGTTGCGCGGAGGCGTGTTCAAGCCCCGCACGAGCCCCTACGCCTTCCAGGGAATGGGTGAGCCGGGGCTGCGACTGCTCGCGGATGCGGGGCGCCGGCACGGCCTGCCCATCATCAGTGAAGTGATGGAGACCGCGCAGATTCCGCTGATGGAACAGCACGCGGACATCCTCCAGATCGGCGCTCGCAACATGCAGAACTTTTCGTTGCTGCGCGCGCTGGGCAAGGTGCGCAAGCCGGTGCTGCTCAAGCGAGGACTCGCCGCGACGCTGCAAGAGTGGCTGCTCGCCGCGGAGTATCTGTTGGATGGCGGTAACGAGCAGGTGCTGTTGTGCGAGCGCGGCATCCGCACGTTCGAGCCGGCGATGCGCAACACGCTGGACCTGGCCGCGGTGGCGTGGGCCAAGCAACACACGCACCTGCCCGTTATCGTGGACCCGTCGCATGCCACGGGAGAGCCGTCGCTCATCCTTCCCATGTCGCTGGCCGCCGCCGCCGCGGGTGCGGACGGGCTGCTGATTGAGGTCCATGCGAAGCCCGAGCAGGCCATGTGCGATGGGCATCAGGCCCTCACGCCCGCGGCCTTCGAGAACCTGATGCAGCGGCTGCCAGCCGTGCTAGACGCCGTGGACCGTCACCTTCTGCGGCCGGAGACTCCGGCCCAAATCGCGGGGGCGCGATGAGCACCGAAGTTCGTCAGATGTTTTCCTCCATCGCCACGCGGTACGACGTGACCAACGAGGTCCTCTCGTTCGGCGTGCACCGGCTGTGGCGCCGCACCGCGGTGCGCCTCAGCGGGGCGAAGCCGGGCGATCGCATCCTCGATTGCGCGTCCGGGACGGGTGACCTCGCGCTCGTCTTCAAGCGGAAGGTGGGCCCGCAGGGACGCGTGGTGGGCACGGACTTCTGCCCCGAGATGCTCCAGGTCGCGCCGGACAAGGCGAAGCAGGCGGGCCTCGAGGTCGAGTTCCAGGTGGCCGATGCGATGGCGCTTCCCTTCGCGGATGCCAGCTTCGACGTGGCGTCCATCGCGTTCGGCATCCGCAACGTGGATGACCCCGTGAAGTGCCTGAAGGAGATGGCCCGCGTGGTGCGTCCCGGCGGCCGCGTGGTGGTGCTGGAGTTCGGGCAGCCCGCGGGCTTCTTCGGTGGCCTGTTCCGATTCTACAGCAAGGTCGTGATGCCGACGGTGGGCGGACTGATCACGGGCAACCGGGCCGCCTACGAGTACTTGCCGCGCACCGCGGCGGCGTTCCCCGCGGGCGAGAAATTCATCGGCCTCATGGAGCAGGCGGATGCCTACTCCGCGCGCGATGCCCACTCGCTGCTGTTCGGAACCGCCTTCGTCTATGTCGGAACGGTCCGCTGAAGCGCGCAACCAGCTCGTCACGCAGGTCCTCAACGCGGTGGACCCGCGTCTCAAGTCGTCGCTGAGGAAGGCACTCGCCTCCCCCGGCCCGGCGCTGCGCCCCAGCGCCACGCAGACCGTGGTCATCGCCGGGCATCGGGCCGCGGGCAAGAGTCGCCTGCTGCCCTTGGTGTCCCGGCTGCTCGGGCGCCCCGGGTTGGATCTGGACGCGGAGCTGGAGCGCGCCTCGGGCCGCTCGCTGCGCTCCTGGGTGGCGGAGGCGCCAGGCGAGTTCCGCGTCGCCGAGCGGCAGGCGCTCCTGAATCAACCCCAGGGCACGCTGGTGTCCGTGGGCGGGGGCTTCCTCTCGCACCACCCGGACGCGCTCGCGGGCGTGTTCACCCTCCTCGTCCCGCTCACCTTCGAGACCTATCGCGAGCGGCTGCTGCGCGACCGCACGCGCCCCCGGCTGCGCCCCGAGGTGTCGCTGGAGGAGGAGATCTCCACGTTGTTCCATGAGCGCGAGGCGCTGCACGCGCGCGTCACCACCGTGGCCCTGGTCGACTTCCTCCGGGGCTGCCTCATCCTCGAGGAGTCCCCGTGACGCCCGCCCGGCGCGTCGTCACCCTGCCCCCTTCGCTCGTCGGCCCCGAGGCCGTCCGCTTCGCCAGGAACGCCCAGCAACGGGGCGCGGACGTGCTGGAGGTGCGCACGGATCTGCACGCACCCGACGCCATCGCGCCCCACGCGCTGGCCCAGGTGCTGCCGCTGCTCGTCTCCGAGCGAGGCCAGCCGATTCCCGCACGCTGGCTCGAGGCCTGCTGGCGCGCGGATTTCGACGTCGCGCACGCCCGTGTTCTCGCGGCGCCTCCGGGCAAGCTGCTCGCGTCGCACCACGCGGCCCGCTCACTGTCGTCCGAGGAGGCCCTGGCGCTGTGGTCGCGCGTGCTGCCCGAGGACGCGCTCGTCAAGCATGTGGAGCCCATGGAGACGCCCGCGCATGTCTCGGTCCTGCTGGAGACCCAGCGGCGCTTGAGGGAGCGCTTCGGGGCCCATCGCGTCACGGTGTTGGGCATGGGTGCCCTGGCGCTGCCGGCGCGCGCGGTGCTCGCCCGAGCGAATGTCCTGGACTACGTGGCCACGGGCGGAGCCTGGGCCGCGGCACCTGGACAGCGGCTGCTCGACGATGCGGTTCGCGAGTGGACCCGGGCGGCTCCCGGTTCGCGCGCGCGGCTCGGCATCCTCGGGACGTCGATCGCGCATTCGCGCTCACCGCGGATCCACCTCCAGCCGTTCGATCGCATCGACCTGCCCGAGGACGCGCCGGTGGAGGCGGTGGTGGACGCGATGCTGCCGCACTACGCGGGCTTCGCCATCACCAGCCCCTTCAAGCTGCGTCTGGCTCGCCACGTGGGCACGTCGCTCGAGGCCATCAACACGCTCGTGCGGCGAGGCTCCCGCTGGGAGGCCTTCAACACCGACACCGAGGGCGCGCGCACGGTGCTCAAGCGCCTGGATTCGGGAGGCGAGTGCCTCGTGCTCGGTGATGGCGGAACCACCGCCGCGCTGCGTGGAGTGGCTGGGGACGTGGGCCGCGCGCTGCGCGTACTGCGCCGAGCGGACGCACAAGGGCCGCTGCGAGGCGACGTGGTCTGGACGTGGCCGGACCGCGTGGCGGCACCGGAGTCCCTGCGCTTCGAGGGCGCGCGCGTCGCGGTCATCGCGTACGGAGCACCCGGGCGGCGCATCGCCCAAGACATCATCCGCCGAGGCGGGACACCGCTCATGCTCGGCGCGGCCTGGTTCGTCGCGCAGGCCCGGCGACAGCGCGAACTCTGGGAGACAGCGACATGAACACCTTCGGAAGCCTCTTTCGTCTCACGACCTTCGGCGAGAGCCACGGCCCGGCGCTCGGCGCCGTGGTGGATGGGTGTCCGGCGGGCGTCCCCCTCCTGCGCGAGCAACTCCAGGCCGCGCTGGATCGCCGCCGCCCGGGCCAGTCCACCATCACGACCGCGCGCAGCGAGCCGGACTCGGTGGAGGTCCTCTCCGGCGTCTTCGAGGACAAGACGCTGGGCACGCCCATCGCGGCCCTCGTGCGCAACACCAACCAGCGCTCGGGTGACTACGACAAGCTGAAGGCGGAGGACCGTCCCGGCCACGCGGACGCCGTGTGGCGCGAGCGGTACAAGCACCGGGACCACCGAGGCGGCGGACGCACCAGCGGGCGCGAGACGCTCAGCCGCGTCATTGGCGGAACCATCGCCGAGGCCTACCTGGCGCGCGACCTGCCCTCCATCTCCACCGTGGCGTACGTGTCCCAGGTGGGGAACCTCGTGGCGCAGGTGCCGCCTCCGGGCCTGACTCGCGCGCTCGTGGACGCGCACCCCACGCGCTGCCCGGATGCCTCGGTGCGTGACGAGATGTCCCGCCGCATCCTCGTCGCGAAGGAAGCGGGCGACAGTCTGGGCGGCGCCATCGACGTGCGCGTGGAGGGCCTGCCGGTGGGTCTGGGCGAGCCCGTGTTCGGCAAGCTCAAGGCGCTCATCGCCCAGGCGCTCGGCAGCATCGGCGCGGTGACCGGCGTCGTCTGGGGTCCGCCGGATCTGCTGGAGCGCATCGGACAGCCGGGCCTCGCCTTCCATGCCGTGAAGGATGCGTACGGCGGGGTCCAGGGTGGCCTCGCCAATGGCGAGCCGCTTCAGGTGCGCGCCTTCTTCAAGCCGCCCGCGACCCTCGCGGAGCACGCCAAGGGCGGCCGACACGATCCCTGCATCATGCCGCGCGCGGTGCCTGTCCTGGAGGCGATGGTGTCCCTGGTCATCGCCGATCTCGTCCTGCAGATGAACGCCCGACCCCACACCCCATGAGCCTCCTTCCCTCTGGCGCCTATCGTCCCCCCGCCGACCGGTGGGGCTCCTTCACTCGACTCGCCACGCGACTGCCCGAGGGCTGCGTGGCCGTGGTGGACCGCACCGTGGCGCGGCTGCACCCCGACCTCATCCCCGCGCTGAAAGCCCGCGAGCCCCGAGCCATCATCCAGCTCGTGGGCGGAGAGCGCGCCAAGAGCCTCGCATCCCTGGAGAAGGTGCTGGCCAACGGGGTGAACCTGCCCCGCTCCGGCACGCTCGTGGCGGTGGGCGGTGGCACCGTGGGAGACGTCGCCACGGTGGCCGCGCACCTGCTCAAGCGAGGCGTGCGACTCGTGCAGGTCCCCACCACGCTGCTCGCGGCGGTGGACAGCAGCCTCGGAGGCAAGGGCGCGGTGGACCTCACCGTGCGAGGCCGCGTGGTGAAGAACCCCGCCGGGGTGTTCCACTACGCCGAGGAGGGCTGGCTGTGTTCGGACCTCTTCGCCACCCTCTCCGCGCAGCAGATCCGCGAGGGCTCCATCGAGGCGTGGAAGATGGTCGCCACGCTCGACGCGGGGCTGTTCAAGCGCTACGTGCGCACGCCGCCCACGCTGGAGAAGCTGGTGCGGGACGCCAGGCGCCTCAAGGAGAGCGTCTGCGCGCGTGACCCCTACGAGCTGACGGGCCTGCGCCGCGTGCTCAACTTCGGGCACACCTTCGGCCACGTGCTGGAGAGCCTCTCCAGCTTCCAGCTCTCGCATGGCGACGCGGTGGGGCTCGGCATGTTGATGGCCCTGGACGTGGGCCGACACCTGGGCGCGACGCCGGGGATGGTGGCCGCCGAGGTCGAGGCCGCGCTTCAGAACGGCCCTGGCGTGCTGGAACGAGAGCATGCCGCCCGCCTGCTGCGCCGAGCCTCGCAGCGCGACGTCGTGGCGCTGCTCAACGCCGACAAGAAGGCCGGCGCCAAGGGCGAGCTGCGCATGGTGCTGCTGACGGCCCTGGGCGCCACCGATGTGCGCGACGTGGCCGCGGCCACCTGGCGTGAGCTGTGGCCCGCCTGGACCGAAGGAGTTCGACCATGAGCGCCGCGAACCCGGGTCGGGTCCACGTCGACTCCAGCGCCCTCCACGCCGCGCGCCTGACACCGCCGGTGTCCAAGTCGGACGCGCAGCGCGCCCTGGTGCTCGGCCACCTCACCGGAGCGTGGCCGCTGCCCAGTGTCCAGGCAGAGGCCGACGACGACCTTCCCGCCGACGTGCGCGTGCTCCGCCGGGGCGTTGAGGCGCTGCGGTTGCCGGCAGGTCCGGTGCGCGACCTGGACTGCGCGGATGGGGGTGCGCCGTTCCGAATCCTCGTCACCCAGGCCGCTGTCACACCCGGCATCCAGGCGCGACTGACGGGCACGCCACGCCTGGGCGAGCGCCCCCATGGTCCGCTCTTCACCTCGCTGCTCGCCACGCTGGGCGGCTCGGGGCTGGAGCTGCGCGAAGGTCAGCCGTGGCCCGTGACGATCGCCGCGCCCCGTGACACGTCGACGGCAGCGCCAGTGTTTCGCGTCCCGGGGGCCCAGAGCAGCCAGTACGCCTCCAGTCTCCTGCTGGGGTGCGCCTCGCTGTTCATGCGCGAACAGCGTCCGTGGAGCGTCGAAATCGAGGGCCCGCTGACCAGCGCCGGGTACCTCGATCTGACGGTGTCGTGGCTCCAGCGCTTCGGCTTCGCGCTGGAGGTGTCCGCGTCGCGCTACGCGGTGGTCGGATACCACCCGCCCTCCGAGGTCCCCTCTCTGCCTGGAGACTGGTCCTCGCTGGGCTATCTGTTGCTCGCGGCGTGGAAGACCGGGAGCGTCGTGGAGCGCGCGGACGTGGAGAGCGCCCACCCGGATCAGGCCATCCTCCGCCTCGTGGAGCAGGTGGGCCTCAGGGCCGTGCCCACGGGTGAGGCCCACACCCTGCGGATGGAGGGCCGCGCGCGAGGAGGACTGCTCGCGTCGGGCACCGAGTGTCCGGACCTGCTGCCCACCCTGGCCGCCCTGGCCTGCGTGCTACCGGAGCCCTCCACGCTGACGGACGTGGGCATCCTCCGGGTCAAGGAGAGCGACCGCCTGGAGGGCATCCGCACCCTGGTGTCGGCCTACGGAGGCACCACGCAGCTGGAGGGGGAACGCCTGCGCATCTTCCCTCCGGCCGCCCCACCCGAGCGGTTCGCGGTGGACAGCCGTGGAGATCACCGGCTCGCCATGACGGCCGCGACACTGGGCATCCTGTCGGGCGCTTCCTTGGAGCTGACCGGCCCCGAGTGTGTGGAGAAGAGCTTCCCGGGGTTCTGGAGACAGCTCACGCGGCTCGGGGTCCGTATTTCCTGAGCCCCGAGCGGAGCCATCAGTGTCACCCTCACCGACTTATCGTTCTTTTTTGTTGAAAGCTTCGAGCGCACTGTGAAATCTCCCGCCATGCCCAAGGACACGCTGACGATCACCGACAATCGGACAGGGAAGACGTACGAGGTCCCGGTCGAGAACGGCTGTATCCGCACCAACGCCCTGCGACAGATCAAAGTCAGTGACGAAGACTTCGGTCTGATGGGCTACGACCCCGCGTTCCTCAATACGGCGAACTGTAAGAGCGCCATCACCTTCATCGATGGCGACAAGGGCATCCTGGAGTATCGCGGATACCCCATCGAGCAGCTGGCCGAGAAGTCCAGCTACCTGGAGGTCGCGTACCTCCTGCTCAACGGTGAGCTGCCCACCCAGAAGGAGCTGGATCAGTTCACCCACCTCGTCACGCACCACACCTACGTGCACGAGAACATCAAGTCCTTCATGGACGGGTTCCGCTACGACGCGCACCCCATGTCCATGCTGGCCTCCACGGTGGCGGCGCTCTCCGGCTTCTACCCGGACGCCAAGCACACCAAGGATGAGATGAGCCGCCGCATCCAGATCACCCGGCTCATCGCGAAGATGCCCACCATCGCCGCGTTCTCCTACCGGCACACGATGGGCCTTCCGTACATCTACCCGGACAACGACCTGTCCTACGTCGCCAACTTCCTGGCGATGATCAAGCGCATCGGCACCACGACCTACAAGGTCCACCCGGTGCTGGAGCGCGCGCTGGACGTGCTCTTCATCCTCCACGCGGACCACGAGCAGAACTGCTCCACCACGTCGGTGCGCACGGTGGGCTCGTCCGAGGTGGATCCGTACTCGGCGGTGAGCGCGGGCATCGGCGCCCTCTACGGCCCGCTGCACGGCGGCGCCAACGAGGCGGTGCTGCGCATGCTCCGCGAGATCGGCCACATCTCCAAGGTCCCGGACTTCATCAAGTCCGTGAAGAGCGGCGAGGGCGAGAAGAAGCTGATGGGCTTCGGCCACCGCGTCTACAAGTCCTACGATCCGCGCGCCAAGGTCATCAAGCGCGTGGCGGACGAGGTCTTCGAGGTCACGGGCAAGAACCCGCTGCTCGAGATCGCCCTGGAGCTGGAGCGCATCGCCCTGCAGGACGAGTACTTCGTGAAGCGGAAGCTGTACCCGAACGTCGACTTCTACTCGGGCCTCATCTACGAAGCGATGGGCTTCCAGGTGGAGATGTTCCCGGTGCTGTTCGCCATCCCCCGCACGGTGGGCTGGTGCGCGCAGTGGGAGGAGATGGTGAAGGATCCGGAGCAGAAGATCGCCCGGCCGCGCCAGGTGTTCACCGGCTCCAAGCGCCGCGACTACGTCGCGATGAACGCGCGCACCGCCAAGTAGTCTTGGCGAAGTCAGTCCACGCGAAGTCCGCGTGACGCATGAGGGGCGAGGAACCCAAGCGGGTTCCCGCCCCTTCTGCTTTGCGGGCCCGCCTCAGTCGTGTCCGGGCGCGTGCGCGCCGTCCGCGTAGAGCGACTCAATCAGGGCGGCGTACTTCTGCTCCACGGCCTTGCGACGCACCTTGAGGGTGGGCGTCATCTCGCCGCTCTCGACGGTGAAGTCCTGGGGCAGCACGACGAAGCGCTTGATGGTCTCGAAGCGGGAGAGCTTCGGGTTGACCTCGCGCTCGATGCCTTCGTGGATGAGCGCGTGCAGCCGCGCATCCTGCACGAGCGCCTCCGGCGCCTCCGTCCAACCCTGCGCCTTGGCAACTCCGGCCAGCTTCTCCGCGTCCACCGTGACGAGCGCCACCAGGTAGTTGCGGCGGTCCCCCACCACCACGGCATGGCCCACGGGGTTCACCGTCTTGAGCAGCTCCTCGATGTTGGAGGGCGCCGTCTTCTTGCCGCCAGAGGTGACGATGATCTCCTTCTTGCGGCCCGTGATCCGCAGGTAGCCGCCGTCATCGAGCTGGCCCACGTCCCCGGTGTGCAGCCACCCCTCCACGAGCAGCTCCTGCGTCGCGGACGGGTTCTTGTAGTAGCCCATGCAGGTGTTGCCGCCGTGGACGAGGATCTCCCCGTCCTCGTCGATGCGCACCTCCACGCCGAGCATGGGACGGCCCACGGTGCCCATGCGGGTGGCCTCGGGCGTGTTGAGCGTGGCGGGTCCGGTCAGCTCCGTCATGCCCCACACCTCCAGCAGGACCATGTCCAGGGAGGTGAAGAAGTCGAGCACGTCCCGGCCAATAGGCGCCGCCGAGGTGGCGAACACCTGGCACTGCTCCAGGCCGATGCGCGCCTTGAGGGGCGCCAGCACCAGGCGCCGCGCGAGCTGATACTGGGCCTCCAGCCACACGGGCCGCTGCTCCTGCTGGAGCGCCCGGCCGTTGCGCTCCTGCGTCACCCGGCGCGCCCACCCGAGCAGGCGCTGCTTCAGCGCAGACTGCGCCCGGAAGCCGTCCTCGGCCTTCGCCTTGAACTTCTCCCAGACGCGGGGCACCCCGAAGAAGAGCGCGGGCCGCACGTCCTGGAGGTTCTTGCCCATCGCGTCCACCGAGTCCGCGAAGTACACCTGCAGCCCCAGCAAGAGCGGCGCGTGCAGCGAGATGATCTGCTCCGCGATGTGCGACAGCGGCAGGTACGACAGGAGCGTCTGGTCCTCCCGCGCCACCCGCAGCGTGTCGATGAGCTGACGCGCGGTCCAGGTGAGGTTGCGGTGGCTGAGCATCACCCCCTTGGGGTGGCCCGTCGTGCCGGACGTGTAGATCAGCGTGCCCAGGCCCTCCGGCTGGAGCGCGTTGACGCTGTCCCAGTAGGGCCCCTCGTCCACCCCCAGGCCCCGGGAGAGCACGTCCGCGTAGCGCAGCACTCCCTCGGGCAACGGGGCCGGCGCATCCATGACGAGGATGTGCTGGAGGGCCGGCAGCCGGGCCCGCAGCGCGAGCGCCTTCGTCAGGTACCGGGCGTTCTCCACCAGGATGAACCGCGCGCCACAGTGGCCGAGGATGTACTCCAGCTGCTCCTCGCTGCTCGTGACGTAGAGCCCCACTGGCACGCCGCCCAGGGCCATGGCCGCCAGGTCCGCGACATGCCACTCCTCGCGGTTGAAGCTGATGATGGCCAGCGGCTCCCCCGCCCGGAAGCCCAGGGCATGCAACCCGAGCGCGAACCGCTTGACCCGTTGTGCGTATTCGAACCAGGAGGTGGGCACGAAGTCCCGACCTCGCCGGGTCCACAACGCGGGCCGATGCTCGCGTTGGGTGGCTTGGTCGTGCAGCGCGTGGACCATCGTCTTGGGAAGGGCCATTCGCGGAATGCTAGTGGAACCCCCGGGGGCGGACCACGTCTGTCGTCTCCGGCGTTGACAGCTGGTTGGATGGCTTTGTATGCCGCGCCCGACCATGAGCATCGACTTCACCTGTCAGAAGTGCGAGGCGAGCTTCGAGCTGGACGCCCAGGACCTCATCGAGGGGACTGAGAAGATCGTCTGCCCGCATTGCGACTCGAAGGCGCCCACCAACCTCGCGGAGGACTTCGTCGCGGCGTTGACGGAGATGCGCGCGCAGATCGCCGCCCTCAGCAAGAAGTTCGCCGCCACCATGACGCTGGAGGCGGAGGAACTCGAAGACGAGCTTGAGGACGAGGACGAAGAGGAGGACGACGACGAGGACGAATCCGAGGAGGACGATGACGAGTCCGACGAGGATGAGGACGAGGACGTCGAGGACGACGAGGACTACGACGACGAAGACGAGTCCGACGACGACCGCTGAACCTCCTGCCTCACCCACGCCTCCCTGCCTGCCCTTCAACCTGGGAGGCGGGAGGTCGTGGATTGCCTGGGCGAGGTGACGGCGGCGCGCCCTCCCGAGGAGGAGGGGGGTGCGTAGCTTAGGGGTGTGAAAACGCCCAACCGCGCCAACCTGCTTCTCGCTCCGCTGTCCGCCGTGGTGCTGGCGCTCGGAGGGCTGCTTCTCCTCCCGGCGTTCGGGATTCCCGGCGCCGTCGCCTCCTCGAAGAAGGCAACGAAGGGTGCCCCGGGAACAAGTCAGCCCTGCCTCACCGAGAAGGGCGGCGATCCCAAGGCCTGCACCGAGCTGGTCGAGTTGGAAGTGAAGGACGTGGTGCCCCTGGTGGAGGCGCAGACGCACGCCGTCGTGCTGACCACCAAGGATGGGGAGACGGTGCTGCCAGTCTTCGTGGACGAGGCCGCGGCCATCTCCATCGCGTTCCGCCTCGCCGAGCGAGCGCCCCCGCAACCCCTCGCGCAAGACTTGCTGGATGACGTCGTGTCCAAGCTGGGGGGCCAGGTGACGGAGGTCCGCATCGACGACCTGCGCGACAACGTCTACAGCGGACGGCTCTTCCTCCAGCAGGGCAAGAAGCAGGTCACCCTGGACGCCCGTCCATCGGACTCCATCGCCATGGCGCTGCACAGCAACGCCCGCATCCGCGTCACGCGCAAGGTGCTGACCATGGCCGGCATCACCCGCGCCGAGATTGAGGCCCTCCAGAAGCAGGAGGAGGCCGGCCCTGGCGTGGGCGGCAGCGGGCCGAGCACGGGGAGCGACGACCTGGGTGGTGGGAGCGACGCGCTTCCGGTGCCCTCGCCCCATGGCCCCACGGGCGGCGGCGACTTGCCCGATGTCACGCCCCACCCGCCCGAGTCCCCGCCCGCGGGCGCGGGGAAGGAAATCAGCCTCTAGGCGGCGACCCAGCACCTGACGCGCGAAAGCCCGGCCCCCCCTCCCAGGGAAGCCGGGCTTTCTCTCCTCCGACGACGGAGGAGTCTTCAGCGAACCAACTCCAGAAGTAGTCCCCCTCCCGCGAGCCTGTCAAGCCGGTCCGTCCGCCGCCTACGATGGCCGGACCTATGCGCAAGGCGAAAATCATCTGCACGCTGGGACCTGCCTCGAACACGCGAGAGGTCATCGAGGGGCTGATTCGCGCCGGCATGAACGTGGCTCGGCTCAACTTCTCCCATGGGACGCACGAGGAGCACCGACGCCGCGTGGAGCTCGTCCGCGAGGCGTCCCGCAAGCTGGGCGTGCCCGTGGCCATCCTCCAGGATGTGCAGGGCCCCAAGATTCGCCTGGGAAAGTTCGAAGGTGGACACCTCACGGTGAAGACGGGGCAGACCGTCACGCTCACCACCCGGGCCGTGCTGGGCCACGGCTCGCTCATCCCCACCCCGGTGCGCACCCTGCCCCGTGACGTGACGCGTGGCGAGGTGGTGTTGCTGGATGACGGGCGCGTGCGCCTGCGCGTGCGCAAGGTGGAGGGGCGCGAGGTGACGTGCCGCGTGGAGGTGGGCGGCCTGCTCAAGGATCACAAGGGCCTGAACCTGCCGGGCGCCGCGGTCTCCGTGCCGACCCTCACGCCCAAGGACGTGGAGGACCTCGCCTTCGGCCAGGAGCTGGGCGTGGACTACGTGGCCCTCTCCTTCGTGCGCTCGGCCGAGGACGTGAAGCGAGCACGGGCCCTCGTGGCGCGGAACCGGACGCCGCTCATCGCGAAGATTGAGAAGCCGCAGGCGGTGGAGAACCTGGAGTCGATTGCGCGCGCGTCGGACGGCGTCATGGTGGCCCGTGGCGACCTGGGTGTGGAGATGCCGCTGGAGCAGCTCCCCGCCATCCAGAAGCGCATCGTCCGCGAGGTGAACCGGCGCGGCGGCATCGTCATCGTCGCCACGGAGATGCTGGAGAGCATGGTGAACAACCCCCGCCCCACCCGCGCGGAGGTGTCCGATGTGGCCAATGCCATCCTCGATGGCGCGGACGCGGTGATGCTCTCCGGCGAGACGGCGGCGGGCCGACACCCCGTCGACGCGGTGGCCACCATGGCGCGCATCGTCGAAGAGACGGAGCGCGGAACCTTGAAGCACCCCCACCCCACGCCCTTCGAGCACTCGGACGACCTGGGCACGGGCGTGGCCGCGGCCGCCGTGGCGGCAGCGCACCAGTTGGGCAGTGAGACCATCGTCGCGTACACGGAGAGCGGCCACACCGCGCGGCTCCTGTCCGAGTACCGCCCGCACGCGCGCATCCTCGCGCTCACCCCGAACCTCGAGGCGGTGCATCGCATGGCGCTCTACTGGGGCGTCACGGGGCTGCGCGTGAAGCGCGTGACGTCCACGGACGCCATGCTGCGACAGGTGCGCCGCTTGTGCCGGGAGGAGCGGCTCGCCGCTCCGGGCGAGCCCGTGGTGATTGTCGCCGGAGTGCCACTCAACGTTCCCGGCAACACCAACCTGATGACCGTGCACCGCGTCTGAGAGACGCAGCGCAGCGGCCATGGTCCAGACTCAGAGCACCTTCTGCTCGAAGTCGTAGAGCTTCTCGACGGCGAGCTGGCGGTAGCGCTCCGTGTTGAGGGCGCGTCGGGCACACTCCCAGACGAGCTCCTTGGCCGGGCGCTCCGGCTCCTTCTTCTTGCGGCGCTTGACCTCCGCCTTGATGGACTTCACCACGGCGCTCGGGTGGTAGCAGAACGCCGAGGAGAACAGCAGGTGCCCACCGAACGGGATGAGGCGGGCCTCCAGAACGTCCCCCGTCTCCAGGCCCGCGACGTGACGGCGCTCCGTCACATCGAAGTCCTTGCCGGAGAACAGCTCCCGGAGGCGCACCATCCCCTTGCCCAGCTTGCGGACCTCGAAGAGGCCGTGGACGGTCTCCGTGAAGCTGCGGAAGGCGTTCACCTCTTCGGGGGCCGTGTTCTGCACCCGCGCCTCGTACAGCTCCACGGCCGGCGTCTTGCCCGTCTGCGGCGAGACGCGGTCGTAGAGGTAGTAGTCGAGGAACGACGCCATGCGCAGCTCGAAGAGCTTGTCGTCCTCGAAGACCTCGCCCGTCAGGCGGAAGTACTCCGCCTTGGCCACCAGGAGGTCCGCCTTGCGCGGCTCCTCGCTGCCAAAGGCGATGAGCTGATCCAGATAGGGCTGATAGGAGAGCGGGGTCTGAGGCGTGTCCATGGGGCGGTGGAGCATCCTACCCCGCCATCAGCTTCGCGAAGCGGGCGAAGAGATAGCGTGCGTCGTGAGGGCCGGGCGAGGCCTCGGGGTGGTACTGGACGCTGAAGGCGCGCGCGTCCGGGACGGCCAGCCCCTCCACCGTGCCATCGTTCAGGTTGATGTGGGTCACCACCGCCTTCCCCTTGAGGCTGGCGTCGTCCACGGCGAAGCCGTGGTTCTGGGCGGTGATCTCCACCTTGCCGGTGGTCAGGTCCTTCACGGGCTGGTTGGCGCCGCGGTGGCCGAACTTCATCTTGTACGTCCGGCCGCCCAGGGCCAGCGCCATGATCTGGTGCCCCAGGCAGATGCCGAACACGGGCACCTTGCCCAAGAGCGCCGCCACGGTGCGGTCCGCGCCCTTCACGGCGGCCGGGTCCCCGGGGCCGTTGGCCAGGAAGACGCCGTGTGGCTTGCGAGCCAGTACCTCTTCCGCGGTGGTGTTGGAAGGAACCACCGTCACGCGGCAGCCCTCATCCACCAGGTACTGGAGCATGGAGCGCTTGAGGCCGTAGTCGTACGCGACGACATCGAAGCGCAGCTCCGGCGTGGGCCGAGGGTCGTTCGGCGAGCGGAACACGTCCGGCGACGGCGTGGTGAAGACGTACGGCGTCTTCGTCGAGACGCCCGTGGCCAGGTCCATGCCCTCCATGCCCGGGGCGGTCCGAGCCCGCTCCACCAGCGCGGCGGCGGAGTGCCCGTCCGACGAGATGACGCCCGTCTGCGAGCCGTGCGTGCGCAGGTGGCGCACGAGCCGCCGGGTGTCCACGCCCTCGATGCCGGCGCGGCCGTGCCGCTTCAGGTACGCATCCAGCGACTCCTTCGAGCGCCAGTTGGAAGCCTGCGGCGTGAGCGAGCGCACCGCCATGCCCACCGCATGCGGCTGTCCCGCCTCCTCGTCCTCCGGATTGGCACCGACGTTGCCCATCTCCGGGTACGCCATGGTGACGATCTGCCCGACATACGAGGGGTCCGTGAGGATCTCCTGGTAGCCGAACATCGACGTGTTGAAGACCACCTCGCCCACCAACTCACCGGTCGCGCCAAAAGCACGACCCTCGAACGTGGTGCCATCCGCCAGCGCGAGTACCGCCCGCTTCGTCATCACCGAGACTCCTTGGAGGGGCTCACCTGGCCCCCCTCGTAAACGCAGCGACCACTCACCCACGTCTGCGTCACGCGGCCCTTCATCGACCGGCCATGAAACGGGGTATTGCGACTGCGGGAATAGAAACGCTGGACGTCCACCGTCCACTCCTCATCCGGCGACACCACCGTGATGTCCGCCGGTGCCCCCACGGCCAGGTGGCCGCCCGGCAGGCCGAACGCTCTCGCCGGGCCCTCCGACAGCAGCTCCACGGCGCGCCGAGGACTCAACAGCCCCCCATGCACCAGCGCCAGCGTCAGCCCCACCGCGGTCTCCAGGCCGACGATGCCGTTGATGCCCTTCTCGAACTCCACCTGCTTGTCCAGCACACCGTGCGGCGCGTGGTCCGTGGCGATGGCGTCCACCGTGCCATCCACCAGCGCCTCGCGCAGCGCCAGGACGTCGCGGTCCGAGCGCAGCGGCGGGGCCATCTTCGCGTGCGTGTCGTAGTTGCCCACCGCGCGGTCATCCAAGGTGAAGTGATGCGGCGCCACCTCGCAGGTGACGCGCAGGCCGCGCTGCTTGGCCTCGCGGATGAGGCGCACGCTGCCCTCGCACGAGACGTGCGCCACGTGCAGCCGGCCCTTCGTCTCCTCGAGCAGCACCATGTCGCGCGCCACCATGGCGACCTCGGCGGACGCCGGGATGCCTCGCAGCCCCAGGCGCGTGGAGGTGGCGCCCTCGTGCATGGTGCCGCCGGCCGACAGCGTGAGGTCCTCCTCGTGCACCATCACGGGGATGTCGAAGAGCGTGGCGTACTGGAGCGCGCGCCGCATCAGCGCCGCGCTCATCACGGGCCGGCCGTCGTCGGTGATGGCCACGCAGCCGGCGGCCACCAGTTCGCCCGCCTCGGCCAGCTCCTCGCCCTTGAGGCCCTTGGTGATGGCCCCAGCGGGGTAGACGTGACAGAGGTTCGCGTCACGGGCGCGTGACAGCACCAGCTCGGTGACGAGCGCGCTGTCGTTGACGATCTTGGTGTTGGGCATGGCCACCACCGCGGTGAAGCCGCCCGCCACCGCCGAGCGACACCCGGTGAGCACCGTCTCCTTGCCCTCTTCGCCCGGCTCGCGCAGGTGCACGTGCAGGTCGATGAAGCCTGGCACCACCCACTGGCCCGCGGCCTCCACCACGCGAGCGCCCGCGGGCGCGGCGATGGGCTGGGCCGAGACCTCGACCACCTTCCCGTCGCGCACCAGCACGTCGTGCACGCCGTCCACACCGTGGCGTGGATCAATGAGCCGCCCCCGCCGGAAGAGCACTGAACTCATGACGCGCACACCTCCAGGATGGCCCGGCGAACCGCGACGCCGTTGGCCACCTGCTCCAGGATGACGCTGCGAGGTCCATCCGCCACGCCGGGCGCCAGCTCGACGCCGCGGTTGATGGGGCCGGGGTGAAGCACCAACGCCTCGGGCTTCATGCGCTCGGCTCGCGCGGCGTTGAGGCCGAACAGGCGCGCGTACTCGCGCGTGGAGGGCAGGGACGCCTCACCCATCCGCTCCGTCTGGAGCCGCAGACACATGACCGCGTCGGCCTGGGGCAGCACCTCATCCAACCGGTGCGTGACCTCGCCCCCCATCTCCTCGAGGCCAGGCGGGATCAGCGTGGGCGGACCACACAGCACCACGCGGGCCCCCAGCGCCTTGAGGCACAGCAGGTTCGAGCGAGCCACGCGGCTGTGCTGCACATCGCCGACGATGAGCACCGTGCGCCCTTCCAGGCTGCCCCAGCGGCGGCGGAGTGTGAAGGCATCCAGCAGGGCCTGGGACGGATGCTCGTGCGCACCGTCCCCCGCGTTCACCACGGCGCAGCGCACGTGCTGCGCGACGAGGTGCGGCGCGCCCGAGGCCCGGTTCCGGATGACGATGACCGCGGGCCCCAGCGCTTCGATGTTGCGCGCGGTGTCCAGCAGCGTCTCGCCCTTGGAAGCCGAGGAGCCGACCAGGCCCCAGTTGAGGACATCCGCTCCCAACCCTCGCGCGGCGACCTCGAAGGAGGAGCGCGTCCGGGTAGAGTCCTCGAAGAACAGGTTCGCGACCACGCGCCCCCGAAGGGTGTGCGAGGCATCTGGACCACCGGGAAGATGGGCTCGCGCGCGATCGAGCAGCGCGATCAGCTCATCCCGGCGCCAGCCTTCGATTCCAAGAAGGTGTCTCATGGGCCGGGGGCGCCGCGTACCCCGCGCCGCACGTTGCGTCAAGCACGGCGCGCAGGCCCCCGTCACACGGACATCAGCGCACCGGTTCGAAGAAGCGATCCAACCGCAAGCCCGTGCCGCCGAACAGGTTGCTCAGCAGGCCGCCGTAGCCCAGCGACAACCACACCACCATCGCCTTGCCCTTGATGTGGCCAAACGGCACGTAGGCCACGCGGATGGGCCCACCGAGTCCATAGCGGCTGTCGAGGCTGTTGTTGCGGTTGTCCCCCATCACGAAGACGTGACCTGCGGGGACCACGTACGGGCCCTCACGGGCCTTGCTCGGCTGCTGGACGGCGTTCTGGAGCGCGGCGTGCTCCACGCCCGCCAGGTCCTCGCGGTAGAGGACCTCTTCCTCGTCGAACCACTCGCTCCCCTGCTCGTTCCAGTTGTGCACCACGAAGTCGGTGGACACGAGCTGGCGCGGCTGAGGCTGCCCGTTGATGACGACCACGCCGTCGACGATCTCCACCGTGTCACCCGGCACGCCGATGACGCGCTTGATGAAGTCCTTGGACTCGTCCACGGGGTTGTTGAAGACGATGACGTCGCCTCGCGCGGGCGCGCGGACGATGCGGAACGGCACCACGTTGAGGAACGGGATGCGCACGCCGTAGATGAACTTGTTGACGAAGACCTGATCGCCAATCTGGAGCGTGGGCAACATGGAGCCGGACGGAATCCGGTACGGCTCCACGATGACGGTGCGGATGACCAGGGCGATGAAGAGCGCCTTGGCGAACCCGCCGATGAAGTCCCACGCGGACTGCTTGCGGTACGGGCCCAGGTGCTCGGCGGTGAGCGCCTCCAGCGTCTTGACCTCCGCCTGGAGCCGCGCCGCGTCGCCCTCCATGGAGGCCGTCTCCACGCGCAGGGCCTGCTCGGTGATGCGCTCGCTTGCCTGCGCGGACACCTTGCCCTGCACGCGCGAGAGGATGCGCTCGTCCTCGGCGATCAGCTCGCGCGCGTCGTGGCGCAGCTGCCGGATGGCCCGCTCCTTGGCGGAGGCGTTGCGCCACACCAGCAGCGCCACGAAGTACGCCACCATCAGGAGCCCGAAGCCCTTCATCGCGGGCTGCGCCCAGCCCGCGGTCGAAGGCGCCACCTCGATGAGCGTGACGTAGGGCACGAACGCGATGCCCAGCAGCGACAGCGGGGCCCACAGGCTCGTCAGCATCTCGCGCCAGACCCACTGGCGCCGAGCCTTGAGCTGCTCCGGGGTACGGCGAGCGGCCATGGCCGCTCCGAGCTTCACGGGAGGACTGGCCGCGTTCATGGGGCCTACTGCTCCGTCTTGAGGACCGCGAGGAAGGCTTCCTGGGGAATCTCCACCGTGCCCACCTGCTTCATGCGCTTCTTGCCCTCCTTCTGCTTCTCGAGGAGCTTGCGCTTGCGGCTGATGTCACCGCCGTAGCACTTGGCGAGCACGTTCTTGCGCATGGCCGAGATGGTCTCGCGCGCGATGATCTTCGCGCCGATGGCCGCCTGGATGGCCACTTCGTACATCTGCTTGGGAATCACTTCCTTGAGCTTCTGGCAGACCTCGCGGCCGCGCAGGTACGCGCGATCGCGGTGCACGATGACGCTCAGCGCGTCCACCGGATCCCCGTTGATGAGGATGTCCAACCGGGCCAGATCCGCCTCGGCGTAGCCAGACAGCTCGTAGTCGAGGCTCGCGTAGCCGCGCGAGACGCTCTTCAGCTTGTCGAAGAAGTCGAACACCACCTCGGCCAGCGGCATCTCGTACGTCACCTGCACGCGCTGGCCGCTGCTGCCCAGGTACTTCATGTCCTTCTGCACCCCGCGCCGCTCCTGGCACAGCTTCAGGATGGCGCCCAGGTGATCATTCGGGACGTGGATGTGGCAGGAGAGCAGCGGCTCCTCGAACTTCGCGATGTTCTGGACGGGCGGCAGCTTGGCCGGGTTGTCCACCAGCGTCACCTCGCCCTTGCTCGTGGTGATGCGGTACACCACGGAAGGCGCGGTGGTGATGAGGTTGAGGTTGTACTCGCGCTCCAGGCGCTCCTGGACGATCTCCATGTGGAGCAGGCCCAGGTAGCCGCAGCGGAACCCGAAGCCGAGCGCCGTGGAGGACTCGGGCTCATAGGTGAAGGCCGAGTCGTTCAGCTTCAGCTTGGCGAGCGCGTCGCGCAGGTTCTCGTACTCGGCGGAGTCCACCGGGAAGATGCCGCTGAACACCATCGGCTTCACTTCCTGGAAGCCCGGGAACGCCTCCTCCGTGGGACGCGCCTCCTCGGTGACGGTGTCGCCCACCTTCGCGTCCGGCAGCTCCTTGATGTTCGCGACGAGGACACCCACCTCGCCCGCGATGAGCTGCTGCACCGGGCGCGAGAACGGGCTGAACACGCCCAGCTCCTGCACCTCGAAGACCTTGTTGTTGCTGAAGAGCTTGATCTTCTGCTTCAGCTTGAGGGTGCCCTCCAGCACGCGCACCAGCGTCACCACGCCCCGGTAGTTGTCGTACCAGGAGTCGAAGATGAGCGCCTTGAGCGGCGCGTCCGCGGAGCCGGTGGGCGGAGGCACGCGCGCCACGACGGACTCGAGGATGTCATGGATGCCCACGCCCTCCTTCGCGGAGGCGGGCACGGCCACGGACGCGTCGATGCCGATGACGTCTTCAATCTCGGCCCGCGTGCGCGCCACGTCCGCGCTCGGCAGGTCGATCTTGTTGATGACCGGGATGATCTCCAGGTCGTGATCCAACGCCATGTAGACGTTGGCCAGCGTCTGGGCTTCCACGCCCTGGCTGGCGTCCACCACGAGCAGCGCGCCCTCGCACGCGGCGAGGCTGCGGCTCACCTCGTAGGCGAAGTCCACGTGTCCCGGCGTGTCGATGAGGTTGAGGACGTACGTCTTGCCGTCCTTGGCGGTGTAGTTCATCCGCACGGACTGGGCCTTGATGGTGATGCCCCGTTCGCGCTCGATGTCCATGTTGTCGAGGAACTGGGCCTGCGCTTCCCGCTTGGTCAGCGTTCCAGTCTTCTCGAGGAGGCGATCCGCCAACGTCGACTTACCGTGGTCGATGTGGGCGATGATGCAGAAGTTGCGGATGTGCGCGTTTTCGGCCGGCATGCTCGGGACGCTCGTCGCTAATCGAAGCGGGCGTGGCTAACACCAAACCGCGCGAAAATCTACGCGTGAGCGCGCCCGCCGCCCAGGCAACCCGTCCGCGCGCGGCGCTGTTCCAAAGAGGCACCGCGCGCCGTCCTCCGCCTGGGAGGACGGCACGAGAGCACCCCACCCACCCCTCACCCCATGGCGCGGGTGGGCGCGGCGGCCTTCTGACGGAAGTACGCGATGGTCCGGCGCACGCCCTCGGCCAGGTCCACCGTCGGATGCCAGCCGAGCACCTTCTTCGCCAGGCTGTTGTCGATGCACGAGCGGAGCTGCTCGCCCGGCTTGCCCGGCGCGTGCGTGGCCGGCTGGGTGGAGCCCGCGGCGTCAGCCAGGGCCTTGTAGAGCTGGTTGATGTCCGTCTCCACGCCCGTGCCGATGTTCACCGCCCCGACGTAGTCCTTCTCGAAGGCGAGGTAGTTGGCGCGCGCCACGTCCGGACCGAAGACGAAGTCCCGCGACTGCTTGCCCTCGCCGAAGATGGTGCAGCCCTGGCCCGCGATGAGCCGCTGGCTGAAGATGGCCACCACGCCGGCCTCGCCATGCGGGTTCTGCCGCGGGCCGTACACGTTGGCGTACCGGAGGGCCACGTACGGCAGGCCGTACTGCGCCCGGTAGTAGCCGAGGTACAGCTCGCCGGACGCCTTGGAGACGCCATACGGCGACACCGGCCGCGTCGGATGCGACTCGGGGGCGGGGAACACGTCCTGCTCGCCATAGATGGCGCCGCCCGTCGAGCTGAAGAGGACCTTCTTCACGCCCGCGTGACGGGCCGCCTCCAGCAGGTTGAGCATGCCGCGGATGTTCACGTCCGCGTCGAAGCTCGGGTCCTCCACGCTGCGGCGCACGTCCATCTGCGCCGCCAGATGGCAGATGACCTGCGGCTTCTCGGACTTGATCAACTCCGAGGCCTCGCGGCTGCGGATGTCGTGCACCACCAGCCGGACGCGAGGGTCCAGGTTCTCACGCTTGCCGCCGGACAGATCGTCCAGCGCGATGACCTCGTGGCCACCCTTGAGGAACTCGTCACACACGTGCGAGCCGATGAAGCCCGCGCCGCCCGTCACCAGGACTTTCACGCCAGTACGCTCCCGGCCACCGCTCGTGGCCGCACCGTTGAGCACATCGATTGCGGCGGCAACCTATGCCGAGGTCCTGCGCCCGGCAACCTCGCGGAAATACGCGATGGTCTCCCGCAGACCGTCCTCCAGGGCCACCTTGGGTTCCCAACCCAGCAGCGTGCGCGCCCGAGTGATGTCCGGCTGGCGCTGCTTCGGATCATCCTTGGGCAGCGGCTTGAAGACGAGCTTGCCGCCACCGCCCGCCGCCACGCGCACCGCCTCGGCGAACTGGCGGATGGTCATCTCGCGCGGGTTGCCGATGTTCACCGGATCCGTCACGTCCGACAGCGCCAGGCGCACCAGCCCGTCCACCAGGTCCTTCACGTAGCAGAACGAGCGCGTCTGGCTGCCGTCACCAAAGAGCGTGAAGTCCTCGCCCTGCAGCGCCTGGCCCACGAAGGCCGGCACCACGCGGCCATCGTTGAGGCGCATGCGCGGCCCATAGGTGTTGAAGATGCGCACGATGCGGGTCTTCACCCCGCGGCTGCGCGCGTAGGCGGCGGTGATGGCCTCGGCGTAGCGCTTGGCCTCGTCGTAGACGGAGCGCGGCCCAATGGGATTGACGTTGCCCCAGTAGTCCTCGCGCTGCGGATGCACTGCCGGGTCGCCGTAGATCTCCGAGGTGGAGGCCATGAGGAACACGGCGCCCTTGCGCTCGGCCAGCTTCAGCGCGTTCTCCGTCCCGATGGAGCCCACGCGCAGCGTCTCCAGCGGGAGGTTCGCATAGTCGATGGGCGACGCGGGCGAGGCCATGTTGAAGACGTAGTCTAGCGGGCCATCCACCTCGAGCCCCTCGACGATGTCCTGGCGCATGAACGTGAAGCCCGGCCGCGGCTTCAGCGTGCGGACGTTCTCCTCGTTCCCGGTGATGAGGTTGTCCACCGCGAAGACCGCCGCGGCCCCGTCATCCAGCAGCCGCTCACACAGGTGCGAGCCCACGAACCCCGCGCCCCCCAGGACGGCTATCCGCTTGCCATGCATGCTCGTCACGTCACGCCTCATTGGTTCGAGCCCTCGTCACGAGAGCTCATCAAAGGTTGCCTGCCCCGGTAGCTGGGCCTTGTACTTTTCCAGGACCAGGTCGATGCCTTGGCGGATGTACTCGGCCACGGGCACCTTGGTCTTCTGGTTCAGCGCCTTGAGCAGATCGTTCTGCTCCGGGGTGATGTAGATGGTGGTGCTGATCTTCTTTCGGGCCATGGCGATATGTGAAAATATATGGAATGACGTGGCCTGCGAAGCGCGGATTGCGGACGGCGCGGACGGAGCGCCCCGCCAGCCCCGGAGCACGCATGTCCCCTGTGAACCGTTGGATTTTGTTGGGATTCCTGGCCGCGGGAGTATTTCCCGGTTGTAGCGGTGACAAGGGGGCCCGGCGCGACGACGCGGCGGAGGGCGCCCTGGGGCCCCGGAAGGCCGAACCCATCCGCCCCGAGCGCTCCCGGGACGAGCAGGTCACGGAGATGGACGTCAACGGCGACCACTCCCCGGATGTGTGGACGTACTCCGTGACGGTGAAGTCCCCGGACGGCCACGAGCGCGAGCGCGTGGTGCGCAAGGAGCTGGACCTGAACTGGGACGGCAAGGTGGACCTCACCCAGTACTTCGACGAGCACGGCGAGAAGGTCCGCGAGGTCATGGACCTGGACTACGACGGCAAGGTCGATGCCACGTACACCTTCGAGAAGGGACTCAAGGTCAAGGGCGAGCGCGACATCGACGGCGATGGCCGCCCCGACTCGTTCCTCTTCTTCGAAAAGGGCGTGCTGGTCCGCAAGGAGAACGACAACAACCACGACGGCCGGGTCGACTACTGGGAGTACTGGGAAGGCAACCAGGTCGATCGCATCGGCGAGGACGTGGACGGCGACGGCAACGTCGACAAGTGGACCCGCAATCCGAGCGCCGCGCGACAGTAGCGTGCGCCCCCGCGCTCACCGCCACGATGCGGGAGCGTGCGGGGAGCGCCGATGCCCTGCGTCCTACGGAGTGCTGGTGCCGGTGCGGCCGTAGGCATCCTCGAGCCGGACCACGTCATCCAGCTCGGGGGTGCTGACCTCGAGGATGTCGCAGTCCGTGAGGGCGACCATGCGGTGCTTCATGAGGGGCTTGATGTGGTAGCTCTCACCGGGAAGCATTTCCTTCTCGATGAGGCCCTGGCCCTCGTCCACGACGAAGAGCAGCTTGCCGCTCTGTACGTGGATCGTCTCGTCCTTGCGGTTGTGGTACTGCAGGCTGAGCTTGTGGCCCTGCTTCACGTGCAGCAGCTTGCCCACGTAGCGCTCGGTGTGAGCCCAGATCAGCTCGTAGCCCCAGGGCTTCTCCACCCGCCTCGTCGTCGTCATGGTGCTTGCGTCTTCCTCGCCCTGCCCTAGTTCGTCGTGCCGGCCACGAACGCGTCGAGCTGGGTCTCTCGCTTGAAGTCTGCCAGGTACCGACCCGCCGCCTCCTTCGAGGCGAAGCTGCCCATGCGGACCCGGTACCAGGTGCCCTTTCCAGGCACCTCGGCCGGGACGATATAGGGGGCATAGCCCCGGTCACGCAACCGGGCGGCGAAACGGTCCGCCTCTGGACGATTCTGGAATGCCGAGAGCTGGAGGCTGAACGCCCCCCCCTTCACCGCCTCGGAGGGCTTGGGCGGCTCGGCCGGATGCTGGGTGACGCGGTCGATGGCCTCCTTCAGGCCCCCACCCTCGCGCGACGCGGTCCGGGTCGGAACGGCGGCGTCCTCGACCTTCCCGGAGACGGTCTCGGGCTTCGGGGTCGGCTTCGCGGCGACAGGCTCCGGCTTCTCCACCGGCTTGGCGGCCACGGGCTCCGGCTTCTCCACCGGCTTGGCGGCCACGGGCTCGGGCTTGGGAGCGGCGGGCTTCTCGGCGGCGGCGACCCGCGCGTCGTCCGACATGGGCAGCTCGCCGGTGTCCGGATCCGGGGTCGGCGCCAGCGTGGGCTTCTCGACCGGCTTCGCCGCGGGCTTGTCCGAGGCGCGGGCCACAGGCTTGGGCGCCGGCGGGAGCGCGGGCTCGGCGGTGGACTTGCGCGTCAGCTCGTCCTGGAAGGTGAGCGGCGGCTCCTTCTGGACCTCCTGGAGCGCCTGCGCGTTGGCATCCAGCGCGGACAACAGGTCGGGCGCGGCGGCGGCCTGCGCGTTGCCGGCGAGCTTCTTGCCCACCACCACGCCGAGCACGAACACGGCCCCCATGACGACGATGCCGGCGATCATCAAGCTGACGATCTGCCGGTTGTCGAGCGAGACGTCGAACTTCTCCTTCATCCGATGGGCGTCACGCATGGCAGTGCAGACCTCTTGTGCGCGCCACGGGCCGTGTAACGCCCTGTAGCGACAACGTGGGCGCAAGGTACGCCCCACCCCCAGGTCGGTCAAATTCACGGAACCCGTGCGGAAGCATGGCTCGCGCGAGCCTCACGACACCGCGCGACGGCAACCGCCGACCCGCGAGGTCAGACGATCCACCCGCCCCCGAGCACGCGATCTCCCGAGTACACCACCGCGGCCTGGCCCGGCGTGACGGCGCGCGCGGGCGCATCGAGCTTCACGGACACGAGCCCGTGCGGCGACACCTGCACCCGACCTGCCGCGCCCGCATGCCGGTGCCGGATCCGAACCTCCACGGTCTGCTCCGGCGGAGGCACCGCATCCACCCAGTGGGGTTGGAGCAGGCCGAACGTGTCGCGCGCGGAGCCTTCGGCCGGCCCCACCACCACGCGGTTCGTGTCCGGCTCCAGACGCTGCACGTAGCGCACTTCGCCGCCGCCCAGGTTGAGGCCCCGACGTTGCCCCACCGTGTAACGGTGAATGCCTTGGTGCGTGCCGAGCACGGCGCCCGACGCATCCACGATGTCGCCCTCGGGCTGCGGGCCCGCGACCTTCTCCACGAAGCCCGCGTAGTCACCGTCCGGCACGAAGCAGATCTCCATGCTCTCGGGCTTGTGGCTCGTGGGGAGCTGGTGTCGCTCGGCGATGGCGCGCACCTCGGGCTTGGTGAGGTGTCCGACGGGGAAGAGCACGTCGCGCAGCTCCTCCTGGCCGAGCGTGAAGAGGAAGTAGCTCTGGTCCTTGGCGGCATCCACCGCGCGCCGCAGGACGTAGCGACCGCCGACCTCCTCGACCTGCGCGTAGTGCCCCGTGGCGAGCCGGGCTCCGAGCGCCCTCGCGCGCTTGAGGAGGTAGTTGAACTTCACGTCGCGGTTGCAGGCGACACACGGGATGGGCGTGCGCCCGCCCAGGTACGACTGGACGAACGGGCTGACCACGCGCTCCTGGAAGATCTCCTCCGCGTTCGCGACGTAGAACGGGATGCCCAGCGTGTTCGCCACGGCGCGCGCGTCATCGATGTCGTCGGGGCTGCAGCAGCTCCCGCACTTCGCGTTGTCCTCGTAGGACCACACGCGAAGGGTGATACCGATGACCTCATGCCCCTGCTCCTTGAGGAGCGCGGCGGCGGCCGAGGAGTCCACTCCTCCGCTCATGGCAACGACGACTCGCATGGGGCCCTTCCTACACGCCCGCGGGCCCGCGCGCACGGGCAGAGGACCTGGGGGCAGCGCGATTCCCCCTCCCCTGCTCGCCTGGCCGGGGCTCTCGCCTCATGCACCACCCGACGGACGCGACCTCCAGCTCCGCAGCGCGTCCTGGAGGCGCTCGGGGGTGTTCAGCGAGGGGTCATCGAGCACCGCCTCCACCAGGAACCGCGTCGCCTCGCCGACGATGGGCGAGGGACCCACCCCCAGCGTGGCCATGATGTCCTTGCCCGTGAGTGCCAGGTCCTTGGCCACGAGGGGCGGCTTCGTGGCGGCGATCGCCTCCAGCCGCGCCGCGAGCTGCTCCAGCGCGGGACGCAGTTCGGGGGTTCGGGCTTCCACCCTCGCGCGCGCCACCGCCAGCAAGGCCGGGAGCTGCGGTACCCCCAGTCGAGCGAGCATCCGCCGCAGGGTGGGATCCGAGTCGCCCAGCCGAGCCTCCAGCTTCGCGTGTTCCACCAGGAGCCCGACCAGGTCCGCCGTCTTGTTGGAGAACTTGAGGCGCAGACAGAGGTCGCGCGCCTGCGGCCCGGTGGTCAAGTCCGCGAGCAGCGCCGCGACCCGCACATCCTGCTCATGCACCGCGACCTGCGCCGCGTGCCGCGCCTGCCGGGCAGCGTCAGGATCGGCCCGCGCCAGTTCGGGAAGGAACACGCCGAGCAACCCGGTCTGCTCGAGCAGCAACAGTCCGCCCTCGGCCCGAGGCGACATGAGCAGCTTCACGAACTCCTCGCGCACGCGCTCCAGCGCCACCTTGCGGAACACATCCAACGTGGCGGGGATGGCGTCGCGCGTGGACGCGTCCAGCGTGAAGCCCAGCACGGCGGCGAAGCGCACCGCGCGCAGCGGGCGCAGCCCATCCTCGGAGAAGCGCTCCTGCGCCGAGCCCACGCAGCGAATGAGCTGCGCCTGCAAGTCCGTCTGCCCCTCGAACGGATCCACCAGCTCGCGGTCGAGCGGGTTGTAGGCCATCGCGTTGATGGTGAAGTCGCGCCGCGACAGGTCCTTCACGATGTCCCGCTCGAAGGCCACGGAGCTGGGGCGCCGGCCATCCAGGTAGTCGCCCTCCGAGCGGAAGGTGGTGACCTCCACATGGTTGCCGCCCGTCACCACCGTCACGGTGCCGTGCTGGATGCCCGTGGGAATCACCTTGCGGAACGCGGCCTGGACCTCCTGAGGCAGCGCGCTGGTGGCGACATCGAAGTCCTTGGGATGGACCTGACGGACCATGTCCCGGACGCAGCCGCCCACCAGGTAGACGGCGTGGCCCAGTTCGCGCAGGCGGGAGATGACCTCGATGACAGGTCGCGGGATGTCGGCGTTGTGGAGGTTCGCGATCATGAAGGGGACAGCGTGAAGAGTGCGCCAACGTTGCCCGCTTCACCCTTGTTTGCCAACCGGGTCGCTCACGAGAAGCCGTGCCTGCTACACCGCGCGTGCGCCGCGAACACCGGCGCCCATCCGAGGAGGAACGATGTCCCGCTCATGGTGGTGCTGGGCCGTGCTGTGGCTGTGCGTGTCCGGATGCAAGCACACGCACGAGGAGAAGCCTCCCGAATCCCCCGTGAGCACCGCCCCTCGGGCTTGTCGCGCGCCCGATGAGTCCGGCTGCGCGCGCTGCTGCGACCCCTCTCCCGGAGGTTGCACGGTCCGAAGCTGGACAGGTGGCGCCGAGGCCGGCTCGGTTCAGCCCTGGTACAACTCCGAGGAGGCTTCGCAAGACGCCTGCCCGAGCGACTGCGCCCCGTGCGATCCCTGCTCACGTCGCGCGGAGCAAGAGCTGCGCGAGATGCCAGCCCGGCCCGAGTGCGACTGCACCCAGCCCAAGCAGATCGACGCCTGCTTCAACCCAACGTCCTGTGCCTGTCATTGCGAGCGGAAGGAGCGCCTCACGCGCGCGTGCCCCCATGTCTCGGCGACACCGGATGCACCCGCGCACTGAATCCGCCGAAGGAACTGACGGGCTCAGCGGTGTTCGCGATGATGGCGCGATGACACGTCGAAGCGTTCGCCTCCTGGGACTCGCCGCGGTGCTGCTCCTCGTGGGCTGCACGCAGCGCGCCGCGCTCCGCGATGAGCCCCAGTGGACCGATTCGGCCGCGCATCGCGTGGGGAGCGTTCGCGTCAGCGAGGGCGCGGCGCTGGAGTACCTCGACTTCGGCGGCCAGGGCGCGCACGTCGTGTTGCTCGCGGGACTGGGCAACACCGCGCACATCTTCGACGACTACGCCCCGCGCCTCACCGATGCGTTCCACGTCGTCGCCCTCACCCGGCGCGGCTTCGGAGCATCCAGCAAGCCTCCCGCGGGCTATGACCTGCGCACCCGTGTGGAGGACCTCCGCCGCGCGCTGGATGCCCTGCACCTGGACAAGGTGTCCCTCGTCGGACACTCGGTCGCGGGAGATGAGCTGACCGCATTCGCGGGCACGTATCCGGAGCGTGTCCACAAACTCGTGTACCTGGAGGCCGCCTATGATCACACCGCGATCGACGCCGTGGTGAAGGACGCCCCCGCGTTCCCGCCTCCGAGCGCGCAGGACCTCGCCTCGCCCCGCGCCTTCCAGTCCTGGCAAGCGCGTCTTCAAGGCATCACCGTCCCCGAGTCCGAGGTCCGAGCGAGCAACGTCTTCGCCCCCAGCGGACAGTGGACCGAGGACATCACCCCAGGCTTCGTCTACGAGCAGCTCGCCCAGGGCAACGCGACCCCGGACTACTCACGCGTCCAAGCGCCCGTGCTCGCCTACTTCGTCGTGGAGGAGTCCGCCGACATCGTCCAGCCCTGGGTCGCCACGCTGGAGGCACCCGCTCGCGAACAGGCCCTGCGGGTGCTGACGTCACTCGCCAGACTGGGGGCTCAGGAGCGTGAGCGGCTCCAGCGCCAGTTGCCCGCGGCGAGCGTCGTGGAGCTGCGCGGGACGAACCACTACTTCTTCCTGACTCACTCCGAGGTGACATCCGAGGTCAGGGCGTTCTTGCTCGCGCCCTGAACCACCGGACGCAGCCATCGCGCCGCCAGGCCCGGCAGCAGCACCAACGCCACCGCGGCGCTGATGGCGGTCCCCAGCCCCGTGGAGATTCCCAGCGCCCGCATCGCCCCGTTCTGGGCGATGGCCAGCGTGCCGAAGCCCGCGAGCGTGGTGAACGCGGCCAGCAACACCCCGAGCTGCTCGACTCCGTCCGGTTGATTCCCCGCGAGCCCCTCCAGCGCGAAGAGGCCGTAGTCCACGCCGCAGCCGAACACGAGCACGAGCCCGCCGGCCGATACGAGGTTCACCGGCAGGCCCAGCAGCGACATGAGCCCCACGGTCAACACCAGCGCCACCGCACAAGGCAGGCACGTGAGGATCGCCTGGCGCACGGAGCGGTAGACCCAGGTGAGGAACAGCACGTTCCCGAAGATGCCGAGCACACACAGCATGGCGATCTGCCGGGGAATCTCCGCCACCGCTCGGTTGGCCAGGGCCTCGCTGTCCACCATGCGCGCGCCCGAGGGCAGGACCGCGCTCACCGCATCCAGCGAGCTTCCCGCGCGGCGCTCCAACGTCGTCGCGACCCGGCACTCCCCACCCTCGCAGCGGATGGCCCGCGACAGCAGCATTCCCAATGACGTGCCTTGGAGTTCCTCGGGGGTGATGGGCGCCACCTCGCCGCGCGACACCGTGCCCACCTCCTGCCAGAAGCGAGTGAAGGCCTCGGGGGTGAAGCCCGCCGCGACACTCGCGGCGGAGAGCTTCTGCTTCGCGGCCTCCAGGTCCATCCCGCGCAACTGCTCCGCGCGCTGCCGCTGGGTCTCCGCCGAGGGAACCAGCGCCGCCAGACTCATCGCGGACGAGAGCACCCCCGAGCGCTTCAAGGGCTCGATGGACCGCGCCACCGCGTCGTTCACCCGAAGCGCGTCCTCCAACGTTGCCCCGCTCGACACCACGAGCGAGGAACTCGACGGCTGGCGGAACAGCGCGAGCACCTCGTCATAGTCCGCCAGCGTGCGTGCGTTCTGCGAGTCGAGCTTCCGCAAGTCCCCATCGAACACGAGGCTTCGCGAGAACCAGCCCCCCAGCGCCAACAGGACAATCGTCGTCACCAGCGCCGCGCGCGGAGGCAACGCGAAGCGAAGCAGGCGCGGGGCCATCCCCGAGGGAGACGGACGCTGCGGCCCGAACCGCGCACACAGCGGAGGCACGAGCACGAAGTTGGCAACGAACGCCAGCACCAGCCCGATGGTGGAGAAGTACCCCAGCTCACGCAGCGCGGGGAACTCCGAGAGGAACAGCGCGAGGAACCCCATCGCGGTGGTGAAGAACCCCAGACACAGCCCCTGGAACACGGCCCGCGTCGTCGCGGTGTACGCGTGCGCTCGGTCTCCCGGCTCGGCGGCCGCGCTGTTGATGAGATGCAGCGGGTAGTCCATGGCGATGCCCACCAAGGCGGACCCGAAGCCCAGCGTGAGCCCGTGCATGTGCCCTTGCAGCAACGTCATGGCCGCCACGCCGCCCACGACGCCGAACACGAGCGGCACCGACGCGAGCACCAGGAGCCGCAGCCCTCGGAAGCGCACCACGAACACGGCGAGCATCACCACCGTGGAGAGGATGAAGTTGTCGGAGATGTCATGGCGGATGGCAGCGGCGCTCTCGGCCGCGAAGCGCGGGCCGCCCACCCAGCGCAGCGTCGCGCGCCCGCCCGTCGCCTGCTTCAGCTCTCCGGAGACGCGCCCCAGCTCATCCATCAACGCCTGCGAGGCATCGACGTCGAGCGCTCGCCGCGCGGGCGTTCCCACGAGCAACAGGTGGGTGCCGTCGGATGACAGCAAGTGCCCTCGGTCCAACTGGAGGTCGCCGCCCTGCTTCGCGAGCCGCCCGAGCAGGTCCGCGTTCAACCCCAGGGGGTCCGCGAGCAACATCTGCTTGAGGCCCATCGCCTCCGGCGCGGCCAAGGACAGCTTCAGCCGCGCGAGGCTCTGGCTCAGCCGCTCGGGCGCGAGGCGCGCCTCCAATTCCTCGCGGGGGTTCTCCAGCAGGTACAGCCGCTTGGGGAGCACCAACGTGCCCAGCTTCACCAGCTCGGCTTGGGTGGGCCCCGAGTAGAGCTGGGAGAACTGGTTCGTCGCCTTCAGCCTCGCGACCAGCGCATCCCCTTGCGCGATCAGCTCGTCCCGCGAGCCACCTGGCAACGACAGGTCCAGGAGCAGTGTGTCCAGCGCCCCGAACTCGGACAGCAGCGTGGCCGCCTCGCCCGGAGAGCCCGGCCCGCCCGGCAGCAGGGCGGCGACGTTCTCGTCCAGATGGACCCGACTGGCGACCGCTCCGGCGCCCCCCAGGACGAGCAGGCAGAGGAGAACGGTCCAGACAGGATGGGCGCGGATCCGGTCGTGCAACGCGAACAGGGGGGACAGTGCATCCATGCGGTCGCGCATGCTTCCCGGGATGGGTCATTCGCGCAACCCACTCCTGCCGGCCTGCCCGCCCGTCGCCGACCGCGCGAAGACGATGACTGGACGCGCCCGCCATAACGGGACAGCCTGGGGAATCCCCATGGACCAGCCCGAATGAGCATGCCCTCGGACCCCGATTCCCAATTCCACATCGAAGTCCTCAAGCTGTTGCTCCAGATCGTCACCAGCGATGACCGAGTCACCCGCGCGGAGATCGATCACCTCGTGGCGGCAGCCCGAGGGATGAGCGTCCCGCTCGCGGAGCTGACCGCGCTCACGCACTGCCTCCAGCACGGCTCGCCCCTGCCCGCCCCCAACCTGGGCCTCCTGCGCATGGACCCGGCGGCAGTCATCCGAGCCGCCCAGGAACTCATCACCCACGACGGCAGCGTGCACGCGGAGGAGATCGCCATGCTTCGCCAGATTCGCGAGCTGCTCGGCGTGACGAGCTGAAGCCACACGATTCAAAGACAGACAGGGCGCCCGATACACGCGGCGCCCTGCCCTGATTCTCTACCGTGTCGTGCCGCGATGCCTCACGTCAGTGGACGCGCCCCGGCGGGAGATTGGACGGCGGCGGGAAGCCAGGCACCGCGGGCCGGACCGACGAGTTCGAGCCCGAGAGCAGCGAAGTCCCGAAGGACGCCTTCGCCTGGATGAGAGGGCTCGTCGTCGGCACGCCACACACGAGCCCATTCAGGTCCACCCTCCGGCGCTCCAGGTCCGCGAACGACCGCGTGACGGACGGGTCGAATCGGTCTGGAATCGGCGCGCTCCCCAAGAGGAAGGGAGACAGGGCGGAGGCCTGCCCCTCACCGCGCGGGCGCACGTGGAGGAAGACGGTGTTCGTCTCACCCGAGTGACAGCCATTGCAGGTGTTCACCGAGAGCTTGAAGCGCGCCTCGTTGGGAACCGACTGCACGGTCCACACGAAGTTGAACGGCGTCAGCGCGGAGCCGGCGAGCAGGGGCTGGTTCTCGAACAAGTCCTCCGGGAAGGTATGCGACTCCGCGAGGACCGAGGACATGTTCTGGTTGACGTAGTCCGTCAGGATGGGTGACCCGTTGAAGATCAGGTCAGGCGTGAGCGCGACGTGAGCGGGCTCCAGCCCTCCGGCCCCCAGGTGGAACTCACGAAGCTCCCAGAACGGATCCAACGCGTTCTCGTTGGTGCGGACCTGATGGATGGCGCTTCCCAGGTACGCGCCCCGCGCGACGAACGACTGGGTGAACCGAGCCGTGAGCGCCTCGAGCTTCTCGTTGTAGCCCGGGTTCCCGACGCCAATGCGACCCAGCTCGTGCCAGTCACGCGCCCACCGCTGGATCTCATCCGCGGAGCCGCCGGGCAGGACGTACTCCAGGATGACGGTGAATGGCAGGGCGTTGCCAAAGGAGTCCGTGACACCGAACACGAAGCGCCCCTCGCCCGCGAACACCCCCTCCTTGCGCAAGTCCATGCGATTGACGATGGCCAGGAGCCGGAACGGCGCGGTCTCGAAGTCCAGCGGGGCCCCCGGCCCACCGCTGCGGCTCTCCCACGGCGTCAGCACCATGCCGTTCATGTTGGGTCGAGCCTGGACATCCGTGAAGCCGATGAACTGCTCCGTGTTCCAGGTCTTCAGCCAGTTGCGCACCAGGTTCGACGGATCCTGTCCGCCATTCATCTGGCGCATGAGATGCCCGAAGGTCCAGACGCCATCGGTCGTGGTCCGGTCCGGGTCCTCCACCACGGACAGGTTGGTGATCATCAGCTCGGACTGGAAGTCCACGCTGCACGTCTGAGGCGCGCATGCCACGGGAGACTCGCAGCCGTTCGCCGGATTGCCATCGCAGTCGAAGGTGCCCACTACACAGCCCAGGCCGCACGTCCCGGCGCCACACACCGCGTGAGCGGACGGAGCGCCCGCGCACACGGTGCTGCACGTTCCACAGTGCGCCTCATCCGAGAGCAGATCCACCTCGCAGCCGTTGGCCGGATTGCCATCGCAGTCCGCGAACCCCATGTCGCAAGCCACTGGCACGGCGACACAGGGGGACCGATTGCCCGCAGCGTCTCGCGTATCCGCGAACAGGGGGCCGGCCCGCTGGCTCGCGGTCAGCGGCACCGCCACCGAACCAAACGGATCCACCTGGAACGGGCCCGCGGGAGCGAACTGCGTGGTGCACGCGGCGTTCGTGAACAACATGATTCGCGAGTCCGCCTCCGCGGACGCGCCAACGATGCCCACCGTGCCGTTCCCCTCCGCGGGAACGAAGCCGGGAGTGAACACCGGCGCGGATGGCGCGATGCCGTCATGTCGGTAGCTGATCGCCACGGCACACGTCGAGACGTTTCCCGCGGGGTCCAGGACTCGAGCAGAGAAGGTCGTCGCGGTGTTGGCGCTCACCGTGACGGCGGGCGAGAACGCGCCCGTGGTGGCATCCGCCGTGGGATTCGCCACGACGGGCGCCACACAGCCCGCGCCTTTGAAGATTTGTACGGTGCTCCCCTTCTCCGCCGTGCCGCGAAGCTGAGGCGTGAGTGTGTTGCCCGGCGACACCGGCAGGAAGCCCGTCAGCGAGGGCACCGCGGGAGTGATGTTGTCGTGCAAGTAATTGCTGACCGTGGAGCACGCGGAGACATTCCCGGCCGCATCCACGGCCTGCGCCGAGTAGCCCGTCGTCGTGTTGGCCGTGACGGTCACGGCCGCGGAGAACGCCCCCGTGGTGGCATCCGCCACGGCGCTCACCACCACGGGCGCCACACAGCCCGCGCCCTTGAAGATTTGTACGGTGCTCCCCTTCTCCGCGGTGCCGCGCACCTGGGGCGTGAGCGAGTTGCTCGGCGACACGGGCTGGAACCCCGTCATCACGGGCGTCGTCGGAGGCATGCCGTCGTGCACGTAGCTCATCGGCTGAGAGCAACCGGACACGTTGCCGGCGGGATCCGTCGCCGTGACGCTGAAAACCGTCGTCGCGTTGGCGGTCGCGGGGACAGCCGCCGAGAACAGGCTCTCCGTCGCGGCCGTGACCGAAACGGCCGGACTCCCCGAGCACGTGGCGTTGGTGTACACGCGCACCGTCGAGCCCGTCTCCGCGTTCCCGAACAGGTTGGGGTTCGAGGTGCTGGACGGCGAGGCCGGGCTGAAGTGCAAGAGGACCGGCGTCGTAGGGGGCGTCGTGTCGGGCTGACAGCCCAACAGCTCGAGCCGGCCCATCGAGACCACCTCGATGCCCGTGCGTGCATCATTGTCATCCGTCACATTGAGACGAAACTTCGAGTAGGTCGCGTTCGCCGGCAGGGTGTACTCGCGGCGCTCGGCGCCCCCCCAGTTCACTTCGTTGGTTCGCGTATCCACCACCACCCACTGCGACCCGTTCCAGGCCTGGAGCGTCCAGTCCTTGGGCGCGCGCGTGGTGAGCGATCCATTCGAGAAGCGGATGGCGTAGCGGATGATCCGCCGGGGGCCGTCTGTCCATTCATACCCAATCCAGGCGGGAGACTGGCGCAGCCCGGAGATCCACATGGAGCTGGGCGTGTCGACCGCGTCGAACGCCATCCAGGCGTCATAGGTCGAGCTGAAGACTCCCGAGCTGGTCACGATGCCGCTCGGCGACGTGGCGCTCGTCATCACCGGAATCTGGCTGGTTCCACAGGTGATGGCCTGAGTCTGGGATGCCGGGCGCGCGCCAGGCGCCTCCGATGAAGCGCCCGCGTCTGGACTGGGCTGACACCCTGGCGCGAACAACAGGAAACAGGCGCTCGCCAAGAGCGAGCCTCCCCACGACTTCATGTATCGCATGCGATAACCCCCTCTGCCTCATTGCAGGGACCACGCACCCCGCGGCCTGACGCCGCTTGCGTGGTTCAGCGCCCGAGCTTCTACGGCACCGCCCCGACACGAGGCGCGAGAAGGGATCAACCGCCACCCCAGTGGGACGAAACCGCCCGGGCGAGGGACGAATCCGTCGCCCTCCCGGTGGTGGCCCCGCGTCGACATGTCGCTCGAGCCCCATCGACATGTCGAACCGGGTGGCCCGACGGGCGCTCAGCCCCGTCCCAAAGGAGCGCGCCCTGCTTCGAGGCTCGGCATGGGCATTGCTCAAGGCAGGGCGCGCTCGCCACGGAGACGTCGTCTCGGTGCGCGATCGCCACCTCGAACCTCTCGGAGACGATGATGCCCATCCCGGCCAATCCGCAGCTGCCCATGACCAACAACAACTCGCTCATGACGACCATCGTCAACAACACGGCCAATACCTTGAGCGTCGTCGTCAGCACTCCGGACTCGACCCAGATCATTTCGATGTCCAGTGCCACGGTGGGCGCGCTGGACTCCGGACAGAACAGCGTCACCGTCATGACCCAATACAATGACGACAACACGCTGAACGTGGGCGTGTGGGACCCGACCTACTCGGAGTCCAACTCCGTGGCGTCGTTCTACTCACACCAGAAGGACCAGGACTCGGTGGTGGGACGGGGCAGCATGCCGTGGATCGACACCATCAACTACATCGGCGGATACGTCGTCACGGAGCAGAACGTGGGGCTGGGCCATATCAGCGTGGTGGTCACCAAGTCCTGAGACAACCACGGGGCGACCTCGAGGCCCGAACCTGGGGCGCCCCGACTGTCTGTCATTGCCGAGCCGGCCTCTACGCCGCCGGCTCGGCGCAGAGGCGCTCGGTGCGTGTCCCGTCGCCCCTCGACGAGGAAGCGCTGGTGCACCGGGTGACTCCTGAGCGAGGCTCTCTCGATGTCGCGCCCCCACGAGCACCTGACCACGGAGCGGCTGCTGCTTCGCGCGATCCACGCGGATGACGTGGACGCGGTCTTCGCCCTCCACTCCGACCCGGAGACCCATCGCTACACCGGCTCGATTGGCGTGCTTCATACACGGGACGAGGCTCGCGCCCTGCTCTCGCGCTGGGAGGAGGATTGGAGCCGGCACGGCATGGGGTACTGGGCCGTGGAGCCACGCGAATCTCTCGGGCAGGTGGTGGGAATCGGGGGCGTGCGGCGCAAGGAATTCGAGGGGCGCCTCGTGCTGAACCTGGCGTATCGCCTCGCGGCTTGGACCTGGGGCCGCGGCTATGCGACGGAGCTCGCCCAAGCAGCCCTGCGCTTCGCCCACGAGGCGGCCGCGGACATTCCCCTGGTGGCGCTCATCCATCCCGACAACGCTCCGTCCATCCGCGTCGCGGAGCGGATTGGCCTCAAGCTCCAGCGCACCCTCGTCCACGAGGGAGTACCCACGCAGGTGTACGTCGTCGGATAGCGCCCCGCGCAGTCCGGCCCAGGGAGTGGCTGGTTGCCTCTGGCTCCCCAGCAGCCCCCCTGTCTCGAAAGGAGAGACGGGCACCGGGGCCTCACTGCCGCGAGAGGCGATCCACATTCTTCAGGAGCGTCGGGATGCGGTAGGGCCCGTGCATGGACCGGACATGCTCCGCCGCGACGTCCGGCGCCATGCCGACGGCCGTCACATGGAGCGGACGCGTGGCATCGCCGCGCAGCACGGGCACCGCGAAGTCCGCGCCCTTGAATGAAGTCTTGGCCACACCGACGACGGGCACGGTGCGCCCGAGCGCCTCGTACAGGTGGGCGCCCAATCCCTTCTCATTCGCGGCGCCCAGCCAGACGTAGCCGTCAATGACGACTGCACCCAGGGGCTGCTCGACCTGGGAGAGCAAGGCGATCAAGACCGGGAGCTCGCGTTCGTAGAAGTGTCCGGGCCGATACTCCGCGGGGGCTGGCAGCCGCACGACGCGCTGATCCGCCAGGGTCTCGGAGGTCCAATCGGAGAAGAGCAACAGCGCTCCAGTGGCACCGTCTTCGACGTAATGGACATCCACGCACGCCAGCACTCAGACACCCTCCCGCGAGGGCGAGAGCGTACTCGGTGCACTCGGCGCGGCGCGAGTCCCGTCCCTCCGGCCGGCCCGCCCCCAAGAGGCGAGTGGGAATGACTGGCGGCGCGCCCGGTCTCGTCGCGCCGTCAGCCGTGACGTTGCAGCGGAGCGCTACTGCGCGGCCTGAACCTCGTACGTGGGCTTGCAGTACGAGTTGGACATGGCGCTGACCGAGCCCGCGGCGGTCGGGCCCGTCCAGTAGCAGGACTTGTCCGCTCGGCATTCATCGCGCGTGGTGTGCGTCGCACAGGCACACGCCCACGGGTCCGACGTACAGAGCGCCTCTGCTTGAGTTTCCGGCGTGCCCTTCGACACCGAGGCGGGCTCCTCGCTACCGCCACAAGCGGCGAGGGAGAACATCAGCGCAATCCAGGGGAGATTTCGGCGCATGGTGATTCCTCCAGCACAACCCAATGAAGCCATCGGGATGATGACGTTCACGACACTGCGACGCTCTGCGATGGAGCTCGTGTCACATCCACGAACTCACGGCTCGCGTTCAGAGACGGCGAGGCAACGGGAGACGCCACCGCTCCAAAGCCGCGAGTGGCATTGCGATAACACAGAATCATCCCGGCTTTCATTGCGCACCCAGACAAATCCTCACGACACGACTTCAAGGATTTGCGAAGCACCGCGCCATGGATTGCGAACCCACTCGTGCCATCGCATGGAACAATTCCTCTCAACTCGAAGCCTACGTCCCTCAATCCATCCGCCGGGATGACAGCGAACGCGAGCGGTGCATGGAGCCCTGCGCCGCGCCACGAGCTCCACTGGCACAGCGGATCCACGGTCATGCATGACAGCGCCATGGGCTCCGTGGCGATGGAGGCGCTAGACATCCCGTAGCGCCGCCCAGCCCACGCGTGGGCGCAGAACCCACGGATCAGTCAGGCGCAGGGATGTCGGACATTCGGACCCACGCGGCGCCCTGGCCCGCGCTCGGCTGCGCGACCGGCCGGCGCCTCGTCCGCTCTGGCGAGACGGGAAAATAAAAACGGGCCGGCTGCTTGCGCAGCCGACCCGTTTCATGGAGCCGACACCCAGGCTTGAACTGGGGACCTACTGATTACGAATCAGTTGCTCTACCGCTGAGCTATGTCGGCGTGACCGAAGGCGGCGCGTAGGTACCATGGGGGTTCGGGTAGGGCAAGCAGAAATGATGTGCCCCTCTCCCGGCTCCCGTGTGACTTGAATATCACCGTGACACGCGTGACACACCGCGTCTGTCGCGGCTGACACACCGCGTTGGCTAACCCCTCATAATAACTTAATAATCCGGACAGTAAGCCCATGTCGCGGTGGTTGACCCCTCGGACCGCCTGTGCACATAAGGGCGCCGCTATCCCCTGCGGCCCCCTCTTACTGGGTGGCCCCCAAGGAGCGTTCTCAGTCATGGCCAGCGAAGAGAATTTCATGCGCGCCCCGGCCCCCTCGCCCAAGCGCACGATCTTCACGGAAGCAATGGAGATCTTCAACCGCGCGGCGGACCTCATCGGGCTCGACAAGCGCGTTCGCCTGGAGCTGGAAGAGCCCGACTACGAGCACATCTTCTACGTCACGGCCAAGCTCAAGGACCGGCTCGTGCCTCTCCTTCCGGAGGAGGCCAAGTCGTTCGCGGATCTGTCCGTCACCCAGGTGCGCAACCCCGAAGGCCTGGAGCGCCTGGCCAACGGCAACATCATCCTGAACGGCCGCGCCCTGCTCGGCTCGGACGTGTCCATCAGCCGTGGACACCTGCGCCTGCCGGACGGCAAGGTCTACCAGCTCGTCCCCGGTGAGTCGCAGCGCTTCAAGGCCTACCGCGTCCAGCACAACCAGGCGCGTGGTCCTTATAAGGGCGGCCTGCGCTACCACCGCGAGGTGTCGCTGGACCTGTTCAAGGCCCTGGCGGCGGAGATGACCTGGAAGACGGCCATCTCCGAGGTTCCGTTCGGCGGCGGCAAGGGCGGCATCCAGATTGATCCGCGCGAGTACGGCAAGGAGGAGCTGGAGGCCATCACCCTGCGCTTCATGTACCGGCTCAAGAGCCTCATCGGGCCGAACATCGACATCCCGGCGCCGGACGTGGGCACCAACCCGGAGATCATGGCCCTGCTCTACCGCCAGTTCTCCGACGGTGAGCGCGAGCGCCACAACCTGCGCGGCATCGTGACGGGCAAGGACGTGCGCATCGGCGGCTCCGAGGGCCGCGGCAAGGCCACCGGCCAGGGCGTCGCGTTCTGCATCGAGGACTACTACGCGGACCGCGGCGAGAGCGTGAAGGGCAAGACCTTCGTGCTCCAGGGCTTCGGCAACGTGGGCAGCCACGCCGCCCTCATCCTCACCAGCATGGGCGCTCGCCTGCTGGCGGTGAACGACGCGGACGGCACCATCTACAACGGTGACGGCATCGACGCGCAGGCCCTGGCCGCCTACGTGGCGGACTCCAAGAACCTCAAGCGCTCGGTCATCGGCTTCCCCGGCGCCCAGAAGATCGAGAAGAAGGATCTCTGGGAGGTCCAGGCGGACATCCTCATCCCCGCGGCGCTGGGCGGAGAAATCACCGCCGACGTGGCCGAGAAGCTCAAGGTCAAGCTCATCGCCGAGGGCGCCAACGGCCCCACCACCCCCGAGGCCGATCGCGTCCTGCAGAAGCGCGGCATCGAGATGATCCCCGACATCATCGCCAACGCCGGCGGCGTGACGGTGAGCTACTACGAGTGGATCCAGAACAAGCGCATGGAGCGCTGGAGCGAGGCCGAGGTCGACCAGCGGCTCGAGCGCGCCATGAAGCGCAACTACCGCATCATCCGCGACATCTCGCGCAACCAGCCGCGCAAGACGGAGATGCACGACAGCCGGCCGTACTGCATCGGCAAGGCCGTGGATCCGCGCTGCGCCGCGATGATCCTCGCGCTCAAGCGCATCGAGGCCCACTACCTCCTCGAGGGCTTCTCGCAGTAATCCGCGCCGAGCGGGCCCGGCTTCCGGGCCCGTGACGCACGAAGGGCACGGCCTTCTTCGGAAGGACCGTGCCCTTTGTCGTTTCCGGAAGGCCCGTTCCCCGGGCCCCGCGCTCCGGCACCCCCTCAGTGCATGACGCGCTCGCGGTCCACCAGGAGCAGCGGCGCGTCATCCATGGTCTCGTACGCCACGATGCGCAGGCCCACGCCGCGGCTGCTGCCCGGACGCCCGTCCTTGCGCCCGAAGGCCAGCGCCACCTGGTAGCGCACCTCGCACAGGCACGTCATCTCCGTGCCGTCCTCGCCCGCGAACGTCACCTTCAGCTTCTCGCCCAGGCCCAGGGAATCCCGGACCTCGATGAACATGCCCCGCGCACTGATGTTGCGACCGATTCCCCGCATCATTCCGTCCTGGGTGGACAGATACACGGTGAAAACCTTGTCGAACCGCAGGTGGGTGCGGCGGTCCTGCTGACGCTCGTTCACGCGGGGTGCCTCCAGAAACAGGAAGTGACAGGCACACCCTACATGGTAGCCACATGTAGGCAATTTATTCACCTGTCGCTACCCGCCCTCACCTCCCCGGAAAGGGCTGCCGCACGGCCGCCGGGGGTGGCAGCATCCGAGGTCCCAACCCCCTGTTTCCTGGAGTCGCATCACCGTGAATCGCTTCCTGGTTGCCGCCGCTGTCCTGCTGCCCGCGCTTGCCCTGGCCGATGTGGACTCCCGCTTCGCGAAGCTGCGCGACGAGTCCGAGCCGCTGGGGGGGCTGGGCGCGTTCCTGGAGAAGTACGTGGGCGAGTGCGAGGGCGCGCTCGTGGACCCGCAGTGCAAGTCGCAGGCGGAGGCCTTCCGCAAGAAGTACCAGGGCAAGCGGCTGTACATGATCGTCACCGAGGACGACGCCAGCATGCTGTCCCCGGGCGCCTTCAACCCCGGCACCAACGAGTACCTCATCAACATCACGCCCTTCTTCGGGGCCGGGAAGTACGCGCTCACGCACGGCGCGCCGAAGAAGACGGATGCGCAGGGCAACCCGGTGCTGCCGCTGCTGTCGGTGAGCGGCACGGCGCCGGAGATGTGGAACGGCGGGACGTTCTCCCGGATGTTCTCCATGCGCGGCGTGCGGGCGCAGGTCGTCTTCTCGCCGCAGGGCGTGTGGGCCCTCCCCAAGAAGGGCGGCGGGAAGATCTACGGCGTCAACGCGCGCATCGAGTCCATCCTGGTGACGGAGGGCCGCACCGGCGAGCAGTTCGGCCTGTGGCTCAACGGCAAGGACGCGCAGGTTCGCCGCTAGGCACGACGGGGCGTCAGCGGGCGATGGCGATGTACTGAAGCACCGTGCCCCGCTGCACCCTCAGGAGGATGCTGGCGCCCGCGCTGCCCCGCTCCAATGCGGCGCGGACTCCCGCGGCATCCTTCACGCGGCGCCGGTTCACCTCGGTCACCACGTCGCCCGCGCGCAGCCCGGCCTGCTCCGCCGCGCTGCGCGGCAGCACGCCGGACACGAGCGCGCCCGTCCAGGCCTCGTAGCCCAGCGGCGCCGCCACCTCGGGCGTCAAGTCCCGCAGGAGGAGCCCCACGTCATTGGCGCTGCTGCTGGCGCGGTTGGTCAGCCCCGAGGTTGCCTCCGCCGCGGGGCGCGCCACCAGCCGCACCGTCACGTCCTGGGTGCCAGTGCCGCGCAGGAGCGTCAGCCGCGCCTCGGTGCCCGGCGCCAACAGCGCCACCTTGCGCAGGAGCTGGAGGTAGCTGCCGATGGGGCGCCCGTTCACCGCCACCAGCCGGTCCCCCGGACGGATGCCCGCCGCCGCGGCCGGGCTGCCTCGGTAGACGTCCCGCACCATGGGCGCGCGCTGAGCGCCGTTCTCGCCATCCTCGTTGATGACGACGCCCAGCCACCCGCGCTCCAGCTTCCCGTTCTCGCGCAGGTTGGGCAGCAGGTCCTTCACCAGGTTGATGGGCACCGCGAAGCCGATGCCCTGCCCCTCGCTGATGATGGCCGTGGCCACGCCGACGACCTCGCCCTTCATGTTGAAGATCGGCCCGCCGGAGTTGCCGGGGTTGATGAGGGCGTCCGTCTGGATGAAGTCATCGAACTGGCCCACGCCCAGCACGCGCTCCTTGGCGGAGATCATCCCGTGCGCCACCGAGTGGTCGAGGCCGAACGGGTTGCCGATGGCCACCACCCAGTCCCCCACCTGAAGCTCGTCCGAGTCCCCCAGGTAGACGGCCGGCAGCTTGTCCATCTCCGCGCCATTCAGGCGCAGGAGCGCCACGTCGGTGGAGGCATCGCGGCCCACCACCTCGGCGGGGAACTCACGGCCGTCCGCCAGGCGCACGGAGATCTGCTGGGCGGTGGAGCCCTCTCGGCCCCCGACCTCCACGCGCGGCGCATCGGGGTTCACCATCGTGCCCATGGAGGGCGCGCGGGAGTTGGCCACCACGTGGTTGTTGGTCACCACCAGCCCGTCCGGCGTCAGCACCAGCCCGGAGCCCGTGGAGCGCTTCATCCCGCCTGGGGCCGAGCCCGGACTCACCGCGGTGATGTTCACCACGCCCGCCTCGACGGCGCGGATCAGCGGCGCCAAGGAGGTGGGCGGAACGAAGTTGGGCAAGCCCGACGAGCCCGGCGCGCGCTCCTGCCAGAGGCCCATGGCGCCCGTCCGCCCGTCTGCTCCCGCCGCGTGGACGCCAATGTAGGTGGCGTGCTCCCGCGCGCGGGCCTGGAGCCAGGGGGTCAGCGGATCCTCGGCGGCACCCGCCAAGGGAGCGAGCGCCAGCACGAGACACACGGAGAGGAAGCGAGGGTGCACGGGGCGGAAGCTTACACGGCGAGCCATGGCGATCCGCCTCAACAGCGCGCACCGCCGGGCCCTTCCCGGCCGCCGGGTCCACTGTCAGGCGTTCGCCGGCGGGATGTACTTGGCCACCTTCACCCGGGCCGGCCGGATGATCCGGTCCTTCAGGCGGTAGCCCGCCCGCACCTCGGCGACGATTCTCTGGTCGTCCTCGGGCACGGGGGTGATCTCCATGTCCGCGGCCTCGGCCAGGTTGGGATCGAACGACTGCCCCACCACCTGGAGGCGCTCGATGCCGGCCGCCTGCACCTTGCGCAGCAGGCTGTCGCGGATCATCCGGACGCCCTGCGCCAACGAGGAGCCGTCCTCGCCGCCCATGCTCAGGGCCCGGTCCAGCTCGTCGATGGCCTCCAGCAGCGTGACGGCCACATCGCCGCGCTCGACGTCGATCATCCGCTCGCGCTCGCGCGTCAGGCGCTGCTTGAACTCCTCGCGGTCCTTGTTGAGCGCCTGGTAGGCCCGAGCGAGCTCATCCACGCGGCGGCGCGAGGCGTCCAGGTCGGCCTGGAGCCGCGCCTTCTCCGCATCCACGGCCGGTGCGCCCTCCTTGCCCGGGACATCCTGGGCGGGGCCACCCTCGGGGGTGGGGGTCGCGGCCTCGGTGGCCTCCGTCTGCGTGTCGTTGTGCGTGTTGCCGGTCATGTCGAACCTATTCGTGCAATGCTCGAGGGCCGCGCGAACGTAACCGCCGAGGCGGTCGTGTCAACGCGCTAGTGCTCGGATGGCGCCGCGGGTGACTCGGCCATGAACCCGTGGTCCACCTGCCCGGTCACCTCGTCGATGATCTCCACCTGTGCGGCGCGCAGCGAGTAGTACAGCAACCACCGCTCGGCCGCCGTCAGCGTCCCTGCGGGCAAGGCCTCCTCGATTTCTTGCACCGTGAGCCGCCCCGCCTTCAGCCCCTTGGCGAAGAGGGCCTTGCGGGCCACGTAGCTCCTGCCGATTCGGTTCTCCACGGCGACTCCTCCCTTCGGCCTGAAGATAATTTCGCCTGTTGGACGCCGCAGGCCGCCGCCGGTTGCAGCCGACGGCGGTCCGGACGGGAGGCAGGCGTTCAGGCGTCGACGGGAGAATCCGAGTGCTGGGTGGGCGGGGTCTCCGGCTCGTTCGGCGCCACCGGGTGGGCCGAGATGACCGCCCGGGCCTCGGGGTGCAGCAGGCCCCGCTCCGCGATGACCTTGGGTCCCAGGATGGTGATCATCGCGTCCTCCTCGATGACCTCCGTCGCCAGGAGGCGCGCGGCCACGGCCTGCACCTTGTCGCGGTGCGTGTTGAGCACGTGACGGGCGCGCTCCAGGGCCTCGGCCACCAGCTTGTGCACCTCTTCGTCGATCATCCGCGCGGTCTGCTCGGAGTAGGAGCGCGTCTCCGGTATGCCCGCCGAGCGCAAGAAGCCCGGCCCGTGCTCGCTGCCCAGCGCCACCGGCCCCAGGCTGCTCATGCCGTAGTCGCGCACCATCATCCGCGCGATCTCCGTGGCCTGCTTCAAGTCATTGGAGGCGCCCGTGGAAATCTCTCCCACGAACAGCTCCTCCGCCGCCCGGCCGCCCATCATCCCCGCCATCTTGTCGCGCAATTCCTCCAGCGACATGAGGTAGCGGTCCTCCAAGGGCAGCGACATGGTGTAGCCCAGCGCCGCCAGTCCGCGAGGGATGATGGAGACCTTCGTCACCCGCTCGGCGTAGGGCAGCATCCACCCCACCACCGCGTGGCCGGCTTCGTGGTGCGCGACAATCTCTTTCTCGCGCTCGTTCATCCGGCGGTTCTTCTTCTCCAGCCCCGCCACCACGCGCTCGATGGCCTCCTCGAAGTCCGCGCGCATCACCGCGTCGCGGTTGCGCCGGGCCGCGAGCAGCGCCGCCTCGTTCACCACGTTGGCCAGATCCGCGCCCACGAAGCCCGGCGTGCGCGAGGCAATCACGCGCAGGTCCACGTCCGGCCCCAGCTTCACCCCGTGCGAGTGGATCTCCAGCACCCGCTCGCGCCCGCGCTTGTCCGGGCGGTCCACCAGCACCTGACGATCGAACCGTCCCGGGCGCATCAGCGCGCTGTCGAGAATCTCCGGGCGGTTGGTGGCCGCCAGGATGATGAGGCCCGCGCGACTGTCAAAGCCATCCATCTCCGCGAGGAGCTGGTTGAGCGTCTGCTCGCGCTCGTCATGGCCGCCCGCGATGCCCGCGTTGCGGCTCTTGCCAATGGCATCCAGCTCATCGATGAAGATGATGCAGGGGGCCTTCGCCGTGGCCTGCGCGAAGAGGTCGCGGACGCGCGCCGCGCCCACGCCCACGAACATCTCCACGAACTCGGAGCCCGAGAGGCTGAAGAAGGGCACTCCGGCCTCGCCCGCCACCGCGCGCGCCAAGAGCGTCTTGCCCGTGCCCGGCGGCCCCACCAGCAGCACGCCCTTGGGGATGCGTCCGCCCAAGCGCCGGAACTTCTCCGGCGTCTTGAGGAACTCGACAATCTCGCGCAGCTCCTCCACCGCCTCGTCCACGCCGGCCACGTCCTTGAAGCCCACGCCCGTGTCCGACTCGGCCTGCACCTTCGCGCGCGTCTTGCCGAAGCTCATCACGCTCTGGGGGCCCTGGCCGATGCCGCCCGTCATCCGGCGCATCATGAAGCTCCAGAAGAGGATGAGCAGGCCCATGGGCAGCAGCCAGATCCACAACACCTCGCTGAAGCTGGACTGGGGCACCGCCTCGAACTGGATGCCCTTCTCCTCGAGGAGCGGGATGAGTTCGTCATCGCCCGGGACGCGGTAGGCCATCCACGGCAGCGCGCTGGGCTCGCTGCGCAGTGTCTTCTGCTCACCGGCCGGCGGCTGGGCGTTCTCCTTGAGGAAGCCCTTCACCCACTCGTTGGAAATCTGAACGCGACTGAACTGCCCGTTCTCGATGGCGTCGCGCAGTTGGCTGTAGCTCACGCGCCGCACGCCCGCGTCCTGGAAGACATTGCGGAACAGCAAGAATCCCAGGACCAGCAACAGGATGTAGCCCAGTGGCGAGCCAAACTTGAACCCGCCGCGCGTTGGCGTGGGTTTGTCTGGCTTCTTTCCACGGGGCCCCATCCCTGGCGGCAGATCCTGTGGCTTCATCGTCGGCACGCTTGGCCTCCCCCGCCCCCCAACACGCACGCGACCCATGTCGCGCGACGTCCCCACCTGACTGGCGAAAGATGATCACCCCGGCCGGCCCGTCAACCGGAACGCCCCACGGCCTGTTCGGGATGTCCGTGCGCCAACGTCCGTTCAGCGGCAATCGACTCGGACCAGGGGCTGGCCAGTGAACTCACTGCCCAGCAGATAGCCCCGGCCATCCGGCAGGAAGGCCACCGCCTCCGCCTGGGCCTGGCTCGCGCCGGGCACTTCCACCACGTCGCCGTGCACCAGCTCCTCCAGGCTCGTGGCCCCGGGGCGCCGCACCTCCCAGACGCGGGAGTAGGTGCGCACCAGCATCCGCTGCCCGTCACGATGGAGGTCCGCCGCGGTGGAGCGATGGTCTCCGCCGGGCGCGTGCAGCGTCCCCAGCTTCGTTGCCAGCGTGACGCTGTCCGGGCGCAATCCGTCGAGGGCGAACACCTCGCCCAAGGACTTGCGCGTCTTGGTGATGACCGCGAGCCGCCCCGTCTGCTGCTCGATGACGAGCGACTCGGCGTCGTGCGAGCCGTCTGGATAACGGAACGACAGGGTCTCCACCGCCAGCGTCGCGTTCCCGAGCACCTCCGGCTCCGGCAGGCGATACAGCCGCACCTCCCGACGGAACCCGAAGTTGTCGCCCGTGTCCGCCAGCCAGATGCAGGGGCGCGCGTCGCCCGGAGCACACGGACCCACCGCCACGTCCTCGATGTCCCGAGACTCCGCGCCCGTGAGCGTCACCCGCGCGAGCACCTGCCCGGCCTCGTTGATCGCGAACACCTCGAACGCGTTCCCCGAGTCATTGTGCGCCCAGAAGACACCCGGGTGGCGCTGGCTGGCGGCCAGGCCGGACAGCTCCGGCAGCTCGGGCGGGACGGCGCCAGTGCGGTGCGGCTCGCCATAGTGGAGACAGCCCGGGAGCCCCTCGGCCGCGACGGTGCCAGCGTCCAAGCCGGAGACCGAGGGAGGGCGCGTGCAGGCGCTCCCCGCCAGAGACAGCACGCACCCGACGACGACGCCCGCGCGCCGCACCTCAGGAATCCAGGTCGAGCAGCTTGGCGAGTGTCTTCGCGTCGGCGTCCGGGAATCGATACTGAGACATCTCGTCCAACCCGACCCAGCGGTGATCGTGCACCCGCAGGTGCTGGATGGGAGTGCGAGCGTCACTCAGCCGACAGTGGAACACGCGGAAGTCGATGTCATAGGTCGGGTACTCGTGGCGGGTGTGCATCGCCTGGTCGAGCACCTCGATGTCCACGCCCATCTCCTCGCGAAGCTCGCGGGCGAGCGCCTCGGCATCGTCCTCGCCCTCCTCCACGCGACCGCCCGGGAACTCCCACAAGAGGGGCAGCGACGCCTTGGGGGGTCGCTGGGTGATGAGGTAGCGCCCCTCATCGTTCTGGAGCATCGCGCCGACGACGCGGACGTGACGGCGGGCCATTCGCATCTCCTCACGTGGAACGGGGAGCGGCGGACTAGCACACCCCCGCATACCTCGCCAATGCCTCTCCCACCCGAGCACCGTGTCCACGACTCGCGACAACCGCCACCCCAGGGCGCCTCGGGCCGCGGGGCATCCCAGGCGAGCGAGCGGGCCCACCATTCCTACCTCGGAGGTCGTATCAGACGGTCAGGATGGCGGACTTGCCCTCTCCGGCCGCTCCCGGAACGCCCCAGGCCATCGGCCGACGGGGCGCCCCCTTCCGGTCCCCGCCCGGGGCGTCGTCCTGGGTCCTGGGCGTGTAGGTTTCGGGGTGACGGAACGGCCAGATGGCGCCATGCTCGGGCCCATGACGACGAGTCGCAGAGAGCGGGCCGAGGCACTGGGCTCGACGCTGAAGGCGGCACGGCAACAGGCCGGGCTCTCCATGGAAGAAGTCGCCGAGTACCTGGAACTCCCCGTGGAAGTCCTCGCCCGGGTGGAGCGCGGGGTGATGGTGCCGACCATCCCCACGCTGACGCGCCTGTGTGTGTTGCTGAAGCTTGACCCGGACGCGTTGCCGGACCTGCCTGAGCTGAGCGACTGAGTCCACCCCGGCCCCGGAGTGTGCGTGCTCACGCACCCTGGGGCCGCATCGCGAGTGGACCCAGACGCCCGGGGCGTGTTCATCGAAGAAACGCCCCCACCGACCGTTCTGCTCCATGCGCATGCGCTGCTCGACCTGTCACCGACGCGTGGTGGAGCGGTGTCCCCTGCATCCCGCGAACGCGACGCGCGCCGAGGGGACGCCCGCCCCCGCACTGCCCATTGTCCCAGGACACATGGCCCTGGGAGTCCTCGGCCAGGGAGGCTTCGGGCGCGTCTACCTGGCGCGACGCGAGGCGGATGGCCACACGGTGGCGCTCAAGGTCTTGGAGCGACACAGCCTCGACCGCCTGGGCCGCGAGCGCGAGGCGCTGCGGCGGATTGGCCCACCCGCCGTCCCCGCGTTGCTGGGCGAGTGCGCCACGGCCGCGGGTGAGCCCATCCTGGTGATGGAGGCCATCGCGGGCGTCACGCTGGCCCATCACCTCGCGACGCAGCCGGGGTCAGGCGCCCTGCCCTGGTCCCGAGCCCAGGCGTTGATGGTGGGCATGGCCGAGGCCCTCGTCCGCGTGCACGACGCGCGGATCGTGCACCGCGACCTCAAGCCCGAGAACGTGATGCTCGCGGGGCCGCGCGTGGTGCTGCTCGACTTCGGGTTGGCTCGCCCCGAGGACACGCTGGATCAGCCCGCGCCGGCGCCCACCGTGACGCTCACGGGCCAGCGGCTGGGAACGCCCGAGTACATGGCTCCGGAGCAGTGCCAGGACGCTCGGCGCATCGACACGCGCGCGGACCTCTACAGCCTGGGCGTCGTCTTCTTCGAGATGCTGAGTGGACGGCCGCCGTTCGTGGGCAACGCGTCCGCGGTCCTCCAGGCCCAGGTGGCACTCAGACCGCCGCCGCTCGCCGGTGACGTGCCTTCCGCCGTCACAGCGCTCGTGCAGCGGCTGTTGGCCAAGGCACCCGAGGCGCGGTTCGCGGACGCGCGAGCGCTCGTCGAGGCGCTCCGAGCGGTGCCAGCCCTGGCCGAAGTCTCCGTGCAGGCGTTCGAGAAGCCCACGGTGCTTCAAGCTCGCTGCTCCGTCCGCGACGTGGCGCTGCTGGGTGTGCGGACCCGCTTGTCTCCCGCCTCCGTCTTCGCTCCGCTGCTCCCGCTGGGCGCGGTCATGGGGCGGATGGATCCAGGCCAGGTGATTGTCGCGTTCCCGCACGCGCCCACGGTGGAGCGCGGTCTGCACTTCGCGAGGAAGGCCGCCGAAGCCCTCACTCCACTCTTGCCCGAGGGTTCGCGGATCGCGCTCCACTGCGCTCCATTGCGGGTCCGCGAGCGGGGGGATCGCGTCACCCTCGCGGGTGCGGCGCTGGAGCACCCGGGGCGCTGGTGGCCTGTGTCCGCGGAAGCGGGCTTGGTCCCTCGGACCCCGGAGGCCCTGTCCCACAGCGGCACATGGGGCGACACGCCTCGCGCGCCCGTGGCCGAACTTGCTCCGCCATGCTCCGAACTCGAGGGACGAGACGCGGACCTGGACTGGCTGCGAGCAGGGCTCTCGCGGGCACGGGAGACAGGGGCGCCCGTGTTGCTCACGCTGCTGGGAAGCGAAGGGCTGGGCAAGACCCGCCTGCTGGCCGAGTGGCATCGCGAGCTGGAGCAACTGCCCGGCGTGCAGAGCTTGCGGATCGAGCCGTCACGCTCCGAGGGCGCCTCCGACGACAGCGGCCCCAGGGAACTCGTGGCCGCCGTGCTGGGCCTGCCACCCGACACGTCCCATGCCGAGGCGGTGCGTGCACTCCTCGCACCGGAGACCCCACCGTCCGCATCCGGAACAACTCATCCCGCGGCGCACCGGCAGCACATCGCGCGCGCGGTGGCGGAGCACCTGGGGCGACTTGCCGCCCAGGGACCTCGGGTCGTGTTGGTGGACGACGCGCACCTGCTCGACCCCATCGCGCTGGATGCACTGGAGCTGGCGACCCTGGCGACGGCACACGCGCCCCTGTGCGTGGTGCTCGCGGGCCAGCCTGGACTCTTGGGCCTGCGCCCCTATCTGGGTGAACGTGCCCGAGACTCCGCGCGCAGGGTGCTCGCCCCGCTGGACGACGAGGCCGCGCGCACCGTGCTGCGACAGTTGCTGCGGCCGGTGGAGCTGGTGCCCGAGGGACTGCTGCGAACGCTGGGGGAGCGCTGCGGTGGATCGCCGCTGCGCATGGCTGAGACCGTGCGCTCACTGCGCGCCGCAGGGGCGCTGCGTTCCCAGACAGATGGTCAGGGCTGGTATCTGGCGACGGACGCGATGCATGGACTCGCGACCGACAGCCCGGATGAACGCCTCGCGGAGCGAGGGCTCGCGACGCTGCCTTCGGGCCTGCGCGCCCTGCTCTTCGTGGCCGCGCTGCTGGGCGACGAGGTCCGGCTGGACGAGGTGACGGCCACCCTCGCGCGCTTGGAACCATCCTGCGGGCTGGACCTCTCGCATGATCCGGGCGTGGGCCTGGGACGGCTGGCGCGCGCGGGACTCCTCAGCGCACGGGGTCCCGGCCGGTGGCGCTTCGAGCACCCCAGCCTCCGCGAGGCCTTCGCGGCGCTCCTGCCCGCGCCCCTCGTGCACCGCGTCTGTGAGGCCGCGCTCGCCGCGCTTCCGGATGCCCCCACGCCGCGCCGCGCTCGACTCGCCGAGGCCGCGGGAGACGTGGACCACGCGCTGGCGCTTCATTCGCTCCTGGCCGAGTCCGCGCGAAGGGAGCACCGACTGCTGGACGCCGAGCGCCACTACACCGCCGCGCTGGACCTGCTGACACGAGGCGAGTCCCCCGTCCGGAGACTCCTCCTGTCGGGCCGAGGACGCGTGCGCTACCGCCTTCAGCGCATCGACGATGCCGTGGCGGATCTGCGTGCGGCGCGGGCGCTCGCGGAGACCCAGGGCGACGTCCTGCTGGCGGTGGACCTGATGCTGGAGGAGGCCACCGCGCTGGACTGGCAGGACGACACCGAGGGCTCCACGGCGCTGCTCGAACGGGCCCTGGGTCGCTTGGAGAAGACCGCGCCGCCCGAGCTGGCCGCGCGCCAGGAGTTGGCCCGTGCGCGAGTCATCGTGCGGCGAGGCGACGCAGCGGCGGCGGTGCCCGCGCTGGAGCGCGCGGCGAGGCTGGCCCGGGACGCGGGAGAGACGGAGGCAGAGGTCATCTCATTGGCCATGCTCGGCGCCATGCTCGCGTGGACGGAGCGGCGCGAGGAATCCGAGCAACGCTTCAACGAGGCCATCGCGCGCTGTGAGGCCACGGGCGATCTGCTGCACCTGGGCGTCGCGCTCAACAACCGCGTGGTGCTGCGCGTGGCGCAGCGGGATGTCGCGGGCGCATGCTCGGATCTGGAGCGCGCCGTGGCGCTGGGACGCGAATGGGGCAACGTGCAGATCGAGCGCACGTCCGCCTTCAACCTCGCGGAGCTGCTCCTCTACCAGGGCCGCACCACCGAGGCGCTTCCGCTCGCCCGTCGCGCGGGACAGCTCAGCCAGCGATTCTTCCCCCACTCCATGGCCCAGGATGGCCTGCTGCTGGCGCGCCTGTCCCTCGCGGTGGGTGACCTCGACGGCACCGCGCGACAGCTCGCGTGGCTGGAGGAGACGGGCGCCGCGCGGAGGTTGCCCCTGGGGAGCCGCGTCCTCCAGCACGCGGTGATGCGCGGCCTGGGTGAAGCCCAAGGGGCCCACGCCTACGACGGCGCGCAGTGGGCACGGCTCTCTGCCGAGGCACAGGAGCACTGCACACCGGATGAACGATTGGAGGTCCTCGTCGCGGCGGCGGAGGCCGCACGCGCAGCGCAGGACGCGCCGCGCCTCCGCTCCATCCTGGACGAAGCGAACGCCGCGATACGCATCGCCCCGCTGTGGACCGAGCGCGTCCGTGAACTCTCTCGTTCCCACTCGGACCGAACCGAGGCCACGGCATGAACAACCGTCGGCCGCCGTTCCCAGACGAGACAGCCTCCCTCACGGACTCCGAGCCCGAGCTCTCGCTCTACGGTGACGAGTTGGAGCCCGGCGCGCGCGTGGGCCCTTGGATTGTCGAGGCCCGTGTCCATCCCGGGCTCACCGCGTGGCTGTACCGCGCCAGGCATGAGCGAACGCGAGAACTCGCGGCGCTGAAGGTGGTGCGCTCGCGCTACTCGATGGCGAGCGAAGTGCTCCGCCGCTTTCAGCAAGAGGCCGACACGCTCCGCGCACTGCTCCACCCGCACATCGTCGAGGTACGCGAATCCGGCGAGCTGTCGGACGGACGACCGTGGTTGGCGATGGAGTGGCTGGAGGGCGGGAGCCTGGACGCATGGCTCGCGCACCGGGGCCCCTTCTCGCTCGCGGAGGCACTGACCGTGCTGGAGGAACTGGGCGACGCGCTACAGCTCGCCCATGCGCAGGGCGTCCTGCACCGCGACCTGAAGGCCCAGAACGTGATGATGGTCCCTCAGCCCGAGGGCTTCCGCGTGAAGCTCGTGGACTTTGGCATCGCCCAGGTTCGCGCGCGCGGAGGCAGCCAGGGATTGACCTCGGAGGGCGCGGTGCTCGGGACGCCCTCGGCCATGGCGCCGGAGCAGATTCGCGGGCAGGCCGTGGACGCTCGCACGGATCAGTACGCGCTGGGCGTCCTGCTCTACCAGCTCCTCACGGGACGACTGCCCTTCTCGGGCACGAGCGCGGTGGAGTTGGAGGAGCAGCACCTGCACGCGCCGGCGCCGCGACTGGGTGAGCACGTGAAGGCTCCCACGGGCGTGTGTGAAGCAGCGCGCCGAGCCATGGCCAAGCGCCCCGAGGAGCGATTCCCAGACGTGGCCACGTTCCTGGGCGCACTGCGAGCGGCGCTCGGGCACGAAGCCCCACGTTCCACCACGCCCTGGGTGGCAGCGATGTTCGTGGACGTGCGCTTCCCCGAAGGGACCGAGGATCCCTCCGACGCGGCGATGGACGCGCGAGATGCCGCCGTGGACCACGTGCGCAATACCCTCCTCGCGGCGGGTTGGACGCTGAAAGCCGAGAGCAGCAATGCCATCCTCGCTCGGAGCGCCCTCCCATCGAGCACGCCCGCGACGCACGCGGCCGTGCGAACCCTGGCCGAGCGAGCCCTGGCCGGGGCCCTCCGCGAAGCCGGCGCCTGGGCCGAGGTGCACCTCTACGCTGACGTCGCGCGCGACACGCCACGGGACCTGGAGCAGTGGGCCACGGGAGGAGGGAGCGCGGGCGCGCTGCAATTCGGCCCTGGACTCATTCCTGAGTCGACGTGAGCGACCCTCACTTCACTTCTCAGCGGGCTCCAAGTCCTTCGCGTCCCAGCCCCCGCCCAGGGCCTTGATGAGCCCCACCGCCGAAACCATCCGCTGGCCTGAGAGGTTCACCCACTTCTGCTCGGCGGCGAAGGCGGTCGTCTGCGCGACGAGGACCTCCAGGTAGGTCGCCGTGCCGGCCTTGTATTGGTGGGTGGAGATCTCCAGGGCCTGCTTCGCGGACTCGACCGCCGACTGCTGAAAGACCAACTCCTGCTCGAGGACCCGCAGCGAGACAAGCGCGTCCTCCACGTCCTGGAACGCGGAGAGCACCGTCTGCCGATACTCGGCCACGCTCTGCGCATAGACGGCACGCGCCGCATCCGTCTGTGCCAGTCGCTGCCCGCCGTCGAACAAGGTCGCGACCAACTGCGGCCCGAGTGACCACACCCACGCGGGCGCGCTCAACCACTTCGACAAGGCCGCGCTGGTGAAGCCAGTGGACGCGGAGAGCGACAGGTCCGGGAAGAACGCGGCGATCGCCACGCCAATCTGTTCGTTCGCGGCGGCGGCCTTGCGCTCGGCCGCTGCGACATCCGGGCGTCGCTCCAGCAGCGACGAGGGGAGGCGCGCGGGAATCGGCGGCGGCACGGCCCGGAGTGGAGTTCGCGGGAGTGCGAAGCCAGACGCGGGCTCGCCCACCAGCACGGCGATCGCGTGCTCCAACTGCGCTCGGGCAATCTCATTCTCCACCGCGGCGGCGCGCGAGAGCTGCACCTGCGTCTGGGCCTGAAGCACATCGGCCCGAGACACCAAGCCCTGCGTGTAGCGATTCTGGGTGAGCGTGAGGAGCCGCTCGTTCGCGGCGACCGTGTCATCCAGCAACCTCTGGCTCGCATCCAGGGCCCGGAGCTGAAAGTAGCTCTGCGCGAGCATCGCCTGGGCGGACAGCTTCGCGTTCGCCAGGTTCGCGGCGGCGCCCTGTGCCGAAGCCTTCGCGCTCGCCAGTTGACGGCGCACGCGCCCCCAGAGGTCCAACTCCCACGAGGCATCCACCGACAATCGGTAGATATTGCCCGTCCCGCTGCTCCCCGTGGTGGGCGCCGTCGTCGGTGTGGAGTTCGTTCCTCCCGTGCGCGATGCACCCCGAGCCCGAGTGGCGGAGGCGGATGCGCCCACCTCCGGGAACCACGCGGCGCGCGCTTGAGCGACCAGTGCTCGCGCCTGCCAGTACGCCGCCTCGAAGCCCGCGACCGTCTGGTTCGCGCTGGCCACACGCGCTTCCAGCGCATTCAACTCGGGCTCTTGAAACACTTCCCACCACGGGCCGCGCTCGCGCTCGTCGTTGGGGCGCGCGGGCATCCACCCATTCGAGGCCTCCTTGAAGTGCGCTGGCACCACGACGTTCGGGCGCCGGTAGGTCGGCCCCACGGGACAGCCCACCCCCAGCCAGCTCGCGAGCAGCACGAGCCCCCAACGACCGCGCAGTGCAACCCTTCCCCTACTCCGCCATGACGAGAAGTCGCCGGACATCACTCGCTCCACACCTCAAGGGGCCGCGGCGCGCGGGGCTCCGCGCACGAGCCGCCGTGCCCGGATCCCCAGCCGATCGAGGGTCAGGTAGATGACCGGCGTCGTGTAGAGGGTCAGCACCTGGCTCACGCAGAGTCCACCGACAATGGCGATGCCCAACGGTCGCCGAAGCTCCGATCCCACGCCCGTCCCCAACGCGAGCGGCAGCGCCCCCAGCAACGCGGCCATGGTCGTCATCAAGATGGGCCGAAGCCGCAGCTGCGCCGCGCGGAAGATGGCGTCACGCGGGCTCGCGCCGCCGCGCTCCTCCGACAGCGCGAAGTCGATCATCATGATGGCGTTCTTCTTCACGATGCCGATCAGCAAGATGATGCCGATCAACGCGATGATGGACAGGTCCAACCGGCACACGAGCAGCGCGAGCAGCGCCCCCACTCCCGCGGAAGGCAGCGTGGACAGGATGGTGATGGGGTGCAGCGTGCTCTCGTACAGGATGCCGAGCACCACATAGACAGCGAACAGCGCCGCCGCGATGAGCAGGGGCTCCGATGCGAGCGAGGACTGGAACGCCTGCGCCGTCCCGCTGAAGTTGCCGCGAATCCCCGCGGGCAGGACCATCTGGTGGACGGCCTCCTCCACCGCGCTCACCACCGTGCCCAGCGAGGCCCCCGGCAGGAGGTTGAACGAGAGGGTCGCCGAGGGGAACTGTCCCTGGTGGTTCACCGACAACAGCGTCGAAGCGGGCGCGAAGGTCGCGAACGCGGACAGGGGAACCTGCTGGCCTTCGCTCCCTCGGACATAGACGACGTCGAGGCTCTCGGGGCGCTGCCAGTACTGTTTCTGGACCACCATGACCACGTGGTACTGGTTGCGCTCGGTGTACATCGTCGACACCTGCCGCTGCCCGAAGGCGTCGTAGAGCGTGCTGTCGATCGCCGCGGCGGTGATGCCGAAGCGAGAGGCCGTGTCATGGTCGACCGTGACGAACGCCTCCAGCCCATGGTCGCGCTGATCGCTGTTGATGTCGGCGAGCCCTGGCACCTGCTGCAGCCGCTCCATCACCCGAGGCGCCCAGGTCGTCAGCACCGACAGGTTGTCCGAGGACAGGGTGTACTGGAACTGCGCCCCACCCTGCCGCCCGCCAATCACCAGGTCCTGCGCGGACTGCATGAACAGTGATGAGCCGGGCACTCGCGCGAGCTTTCCTCGGAGCCGGTTGATGACCGTGTCCGCGGAGACCTTCCGCTCCGCCAGCGGCTTGAGCGTGACGAAGAAGGACCCCGAGTTCGACGAACTGCCTGAGCCACCCACCGAGCCCGAGACCGCCTCGACCGCCGGATCCGCGCCGATGATGCGCGCGTACTCGATGAACTTGCGCGACAGCGCCTCGAACGAGATGTCCTGCTCGGCCTGGACGGTCGCGCTGATGCGCCCCGTGTCCTGCTGGGGAAAGAAGCCCTTGGGCACGACGACGAACAAGTACCCATTCAGCACGATGGCCGCGGCCATGACGAACAGCAGGAGCCCCGGGTGCGCGAGCGCCCAGCTCAAGCTGCGCGCATAGCCTTCCCGCATGCGCTCGAAGGGACGCATGAAGCGCGAGGGCTTCTTCGCGCCTCGGACGGGTGAACGCAGCAGTCGGGAGCACATCACCGGCGTCACGGTGAGCGACACCAGCAGCGAGACGAAGATGGCCACCGACAGGGTGACGGCGAACTCGCGGAACAGGCGCCCGACGATGCCTCCCATCAGGAGGATGGGGATGAACACGGCGATGAGCGAGATGCTCATCGACAGCACCGTGAAGCCCACCTCGCGCGCGCCTCGCAGCGCGGCCTCCAACGGGGGGAGCCCCTCTTCCAGGTGACGCTGGATGTCCTCCAACACCACGATGGCGTCGTCCACGACAAAACCCGTGGAGATGGTCAGCGCCATCATCGACAGGTTGTCCAGGCTGTAGCCCAGCAGGTACATCGCCGCGAAGGTGCCGAGGAGCGACAGCGGGACCGCCACGCTCGGAATCAACGTCGCGCGAGCGCTGCCGAGGAACACGAACACCACGAAGATGACCAGGGCGATGGCCAGCACGAGCGTCACCTCGACGTCGTGCAGCGAGGCGCGAATCGTGGTCGTCCGGTCCATCGTCACCGCCGTGTCGATGCCCGCGGGCAGTGACGCCTGGAAGGTGGGCAGCAGCTCGCGGATGGCATCCACGGTGTCGATGACGTTGGCCCCGGGCTGCTTGAAGATGACGAGCAGCACGGCCTGCTTGCCGTTCGCCAGCCCCAGGCTGTGCACGTCCTCCACGTTGTCGTCCGTGACGTCCGCCACGTCCTCCAGCCGCACCCGCGACCCGTCCTGGGACAGCACGGTGATGGCCTTGTACTGCGCCGCCGTGAAGAGCTGATCCGTCGCGGTGACGCTGTAGGCGCGAGGCCCCTCCTCCAGCTGGCCCTTGGGCCGGTTCGCGTTCTGCGCGGCGATGGCGGTGCGAACACCATCCAGGCCGAGCCCCAGCTTGTTCACCGCGGTGGGGTTCACCTCCACGCGCACGGCCGGCAGCGCGCCACCGCCCACGATGACCTGCCCCACGCCCTTCACCTGCGCCAGCTTCTGTTGGAGGCGCGTGGAGGCCACGTCATACATCTGGCCGCGCGTGTACGTATCCGACGTGAGCGCGAGCAACAGGATGGGCGCGTCCGCCGGATTCACCTTCCGGTAGGTCGGGTTGTTTGGCAGGTTGGCCGGCAGATTGCCGCGCGCGGCGTTGATGGCGGCCTGCACGTCCCGCGCGGCGCCGTCGATGTTCCGCGACAGGTCGAACTGCACGACGATGCTCGTGGAGCCGAGCCCGCTCGAGGACGTCATCTGCGTGATGCCCGCGATGCGCCCGAGCTGCCGCTCCAACGGCGTGGCCACGGAGGTCGCCATGACCCGAGGGCTCGCGCCCGGCAGCGCGGCCTGCACGCTGATGGTCGGGAACTCCACCTGCGGCAGCGGCGCGACAGGCAGCAGCGTGAAGGCGAGCGCCCCCAACAGCGCCGTGCCCAGCGCGAGCAGCGACGTGGCGATGGGCCGCGCGATGAAGGGCGCCGAGAGGTTCATTCCGAGGGCGCCTCTCTCGGGGGCGTCATCCCCCCGCGCCGCGACGTGCCTCGCGTGAACCGCCGCGAGAGATGGTCGAAGCCGATGTAGATGACCGGCGTGGTGAAGAGCGTCAGCAGCTGACTCACCGTCAGCCCGCCGATGATGGCGATGCCCAAGGGCCGCCGAAGCTCCGCGCCCATGCCACTGCCCAGCGCGAGCGGCACCGCGCCGAGCATCGACGCGAGCGTCGTCATGAGGATGGGACGAAAGCGCAGGAGGCACGCCTCGTGGATCGCCTCCTCCGCGCTCCGCCCGTGGACGCGCTCCGCCTCCAGCGCGAAGTCGATCATCATGATGGCGTTCTTCATCACGATGCCGATGAGCAGGATGACGCCGATGAGGGCGATGACGCCCAGGTCGATGGCGCACAGCCACAGCGCGAGCAGCGCCCCCATCCCCGCCGACGGCAGCGTGGAGAGGATGGTGAGCGGGTGGATGTACGACTCGTACAGGATGCCCAGCACCAGGTAGACGACCACGACGGCGGCCAGAACGAGGAAGCCCTCGTTGGCCAGTGAGTCCTGGAACGTGCGCGCCGTGCCCTCGAACTGGGTCTGCACCGACAACGGGACGCCCAGGCTCGCCTTCGCCCGGTCGAACACGCGGACGACCTCCGACAGCGAGGTGCCGGGCTCGGGATTGAAAGAGACGATGGCGACCGGGAACTGGCCCTGTCGGTTGATGGTGAGCGGCCCCACCCCCGAGGACACGCGCGTGAAGGCAGACAGGGGCACGGGCAGGCCCGCCGCCGATTGGAGATAGAGCCCGTCCATGGGCTGCGTGGCGCGCTGCTGCTCCGGCAGGACCTCCAGCACCACGTGGTACTGATTGAGCTGCGTGAAGATGGTGGAGACCTGACGCTGGCCGAAGGCGTCATACAGCGCGTCGTCCACCTGCTGCGGCGTGATGCCCAGACGCGAGGCGGTGTCGCGATCGAGGTCCAGGTTCATCCGGAGCCCTTCATCTTGGAGGTCGCTGGATACCTGTCCCAGCTCGGGCTGCCCGCGCAGGTAGTCCACCAGCCGCCCGGTCCAGGAGGAGACCTCGGCCGTGTCCGGTGAGCTGAGGCTGTACTGGTACTGCGTGCGGCTCACCCGCGTGTCGATGGTGAGGTCCTGCACCGGAGTCAGATACAGCGCGATGCCCGGCACCTGCGCGAGCGGTCCGCTCAAGCGCTGGATGACCTGCGTGGCCGACTCGTCTCGCTGCGACAGTGGCTTGAGGTTGATCAACAGCCGGCCGCTGTTGAGCGTGGTGTTCGTCCCATCCACGCCGATGAACGACGTGAGGCTCTCCACCGCGGGGTCCTGCAATACGACGTGCGCCAGCGCTTGCTGCCGCTCGGCCATGGCGGAGAAGGAGATGGACTGGGGTGCCTCGCTGATGCCCTGGAGGACACCGGTGTCCTGTACCGGGAAGAAGCCCTTGGGGATGGACCAGAACAGCACCCCCGTGAGCACCAGCGTGCCCAGCGCGATGAGCAGCGTCACCGGCTGGTGTCGCAGCACCCAGGTCAACGCGACGTCGTAACGCGCCACGAGCCACTGGAAGGCATCCGCCATCGTGCGCTCGAAGCGGCTCTCACTCCCCGGTGCGTGGTGCCGCAGCAGGCGAGCGCACAGCATGGGTGTGAGCGTCAGGGACACCACGGCGGACAGCAGGATGGTCACCGCCAAGGTGATGGCGAACTCGCGGAAGAGCCGCCCGACAACGTCCCCCATGAAGAGGAGCGGAATCAGGACGGCGATGAGGGAGACGGTGAGCGAGAGGATGGTGAAGCCAATCTGCTTCGCCCCCTTCAGCGCGGCCTCCATCGGCGGTGCGCCCCCTTCGATGTAGCGGCTGATGTTCTCGATCATCACGATGGCGTCGTCGACGACGAAGCCCGTCGCGATGGTGAGCGCCATGAGCGTCAGGTTGTTGAGTGAGAACCCCAGCAGGTACATCGCGCCAAAGGTCCCTACCAGCGACAGCGGCACGGCCACGCTGGGGATGAACGTGGCGGGCAGGTTGCGCAGGAACAGGAAGATGACCAGCACGACCAGGGCGATGGACAACATCAAGTCCACCTGCACGTCGTGCACGGAGGCTCGGATGGTCGTCGTGCGGTCGGTCAGCACGGCGACCTTCACCGTCGCGGGGAGCGTGGCCTGGAGCTGGGGCAGCAGCTTCTTCACGCTGTCCACCACGGCGATGACGTTCGCGCCGGGCTGACGCTGCACGTTGAGGATGACCGCGGGGACGGCGTTCATCCACGCGGCCTGTCTCGCGTTCTCCGCGCCGTCGAACACCCGCGCCACGTCCGTCAGCCGCACCGGCGCGCCATTGCGATACGCGAGGATGAGCGGCGCGTAGTCCGTGCTGGTGAGCAACTGGTCGTTCGAGTTGACCGTGAAGGACTGGCGCGGTCCGTCGAAGCTCCCCTTGGGCGTGTTGACGTTCGCCGTGGCCACGGCCGTGCGGATGTTCTCCAGGGTGAGGCCGCGCGCGGAGAGCGCCGTGGCGTTGGCCTGGATGCGCACGGCGGGCCGCTGTCCGCCGCTGATGCTCACCAACCCCACGCCCGGAAGTTGCGACAGCTTCTGCGCGAGCCGCGTGTCGGCCAGGTCCTCCACCTTCGGCAGAGGCATCACATCGGACGTCAGCGCCAGGGTGATGACGGGTGTGTCCGCGGGGTTCACCTTGTTGTAGACGGGCGGGTTGGGCAGGTCGCTCGGGAGCAGGTTCGAGGCCGCGTTGATGGCGGCCTGCACCTGCTGCTCGGCGATGTCCAGGCTCATGGTCAGCGTGAACTGGAGGGTGATGACCGAGGCCCCGCCGGAACTCGACGAGGTCATCTGATCCAAGCCAGGCATCTGGCCGAACTGCCGCTCCAGCGGCGCGGTGATGGCGGTGGCCATCACGTCCGGGCTCGCGCCCGGATAGAAGGTCATGATCTGGATGGTCGGGTAATTGACCTCGGGCAGCGCCGAGACGGGCAACAAGCGGTACGCGAGCACCCCGGCGAGCAGGAGCGCGATCATCAACAGCGACGTCGCGATGGGGCGCAGGATGAAGGGCTCGGACATTCACCGACCGCCATCCGGCGCGACGCCGGCGGGCTCCTCCTGGCCGCCATCTCGGCCGCTGCCACCCACGGCGGGACCGGGGGCTCGCGACTGAAGCTGCACGTGGGCGCCGTTCGTGAGCTTGTCCGCGCCCTCGACGACCACGATGTCCCCAGGCTGGACTCCCGTGGACACGACCGTGTCATCCCCCTCCGAGGGTCCGGTCTTCACCGGCACCACCTCGACGGTGTCGTTCGACTGAACGCGGTAGACGAAGGCCCCGTTCACGCCGTGCTGGATGGCCGCGGTGGGCACCACCGTCGCGCCGCGCAGGGTGTCGATCATCAACCACGCGTTGACGAACTGCTGCGGGAACAGCGCGAAGTCTGTGTTGGGAAACGTCGCCTTCAGTCGGACGGTCCCCGTCGTCGGGTCGATCTGATTGTCGACCGTGAGGAGTGTCCCGGTCGCGAGCAGCTTCGTCCCGGTGCGATCGAACGCACGGACCGCCAGAGTCTGTCCCGTGGACAGCCGCGAGAGAATCTCCGGCACTCGGTCCTCGGGCACGGAGAAGAGCACCGCGATGGGCTGCACGGCGTTGACCACCACCAGCCCATTCGCGTCGGCCGAGTGGACGATGTTGCCGGGGTCCACCTGTCGCAAGCCCACTCGCCCGCTGACGGGAGCGGTGACGCGGGCGTAGGTGAGATTCAGCCGGGCCGAAGCGACCGTGCCTCGGTCCGCCTTCACGTTGCCCTCGTACTGGTGCACCAGCGCCTTCTGCGTCTGCAGCGTCTGTTGGGAGACGGAGTCCTGGCTGAACAGCGTGGTGTAGCGCTCGAGGTCCACCCGTGCGTTCGCCAGCAGGGCTTCGTCGCGATGGAGCTGTCCGAGCGCCTGTTCGAGCTGGACCTGAAACGGGCGCGGATCAATCTCGGCCAGGAGGTCGCCCTCTTGGACGAGCTGCCCTTCGCGAAACGCGACCCGCATGAGCTGTCCATCCACACGCGTCCGCACGGTGACGGTGCTGGTGGGCGTCACGGCGCCGAGCCCCGCGAGGTGCACCGGCACATCGCGCGTGCGAGCCACCGCGGACACGACAGGCTGCGGCCGGCCGGTGCCGCGAGCCCCAGCCGCTTTCTCAACGGACCCGGCCTCGTGCCGGCGCGCGAGGAGAACCCCCACCGCGACCACACCGAGGCCGACGACCCACCAAGGCCAGCGACGGCGCCGAGGCTTCGCGGGCGACGGTGGACCGGAAGGCTCGGGCTCGGATGGCGGCGGATTCATGTGCGCATGACAGAGCCCCCAAGGTAGGGGGGCGTCACGCGCCGACAAGTCAGTCACCCGGGCGGGGTTGCCTGAGCGCCGCTGAACACACGGCGCCCACGCTCACCCGCGGCTACACCTTGAGGCCGTGCCGACGCAGGAGCCGGTAGAGGTACACCCGGTCCATGTCCGCCGCCGACGCGGCCTGCGCCACCTTGCCCTGGTGCAGCGCGAGCAGCGCATCCAGGTACTCGCGCTCGAAGGACTCCAGGGCCCGGCGCCGTGCTTCCGCGTAGGGCAGCTTGGGATCGATCGCCGTCTGCGCGACTCCCGGCGACGCGCCCACTTCCTCGGACGACGGCGGCATGGCGTCCTGGAACACCAGACAGCGCTCCAGATGGTTGCGCAGCTCACGCACGTTCCCGGGCCACGCGGCGCGCTGGAGCTGTGCGACGAAGTCCGGCGCGGACAACGACTCCACCTGCGCGGGTGTCGCTCCCAATGAAGCCAGGATTCGCTCGGTGATGAGCGCGATGTCCTCGGGGCGCTCACGCAGCGACGGAATGAGGATGCGCAGCACCGCGAGCCGAAAGAACAGATCCGAGCGGAAGCGCCCGCCGTTCACCTCGGCGCGCAGGTCCCGGTTCGTGGCGGCGATGACGCGCACGTTGACCGGTTGATACGTGTTCGAGCCCAGCCGGCGGATCTCCCCCTCCTCCAGCACGCGCAACAGCTTGGGCTGGAGCTCGGCGGGCAGCTCGCCAATCTCGTCGAGGAAGATGGTGCCCCCATCCGCCTCCTCGAACGCGCCCACGCGGCGCTGCAGGGCCCCGGTGAAGGCGCCCTTCTCGTGGCCGAACAGCTCGCTCTCCAGCAGGTTCGCGGGAATGGCGCCGCAGTCCAGGGTGAGGAAGGGGCCCGCGGCCCGTGCGCTGGCGCGATGGATGGCCAACGCCGCGCGGCTCTTGCCCGTGCCCGTCTCTCCCTCCAGGAGCACCGTGGCGTCGCTCGCGGCGGCGCGCTCCATGAGGGCGAAGCTCACGCGCGCCACCACCGACGTTCCCACCAGGTCACCGAACACGGTGCGCTCGGAGATGAGCAGGCGGTTGCTCTCGGGGCTGAAGTCGAAGCGGACGCTGACGCGCCCCAGGCGCAGCACGCTGCCGCCTCGGAGGAAGGCCTCGCGCACGTGCACGCCGTCGAGGATGGTGCCGTTGCGACTGTCCAGGTCGCGCACCCGCGCCCCGTCCCGATCCACTTTCACTTCGCAGTGGAAGCGCGACACGGTGGGCTCCTCGATGACCAGGTCATTGAGGGCGTGCGAGCCCAGCGAGTAGGTGTCCGCGCTGGACTCGCGGAAGAACCCAGGCTGCGGGCCCTCCAACACGGTGAACCGGAAGCGCCGGACCGCGCCGGTGGCGCCGGGGCGCCGGGTCCCAACAGGCAACGTCTGCTGCGGATCCTCGGAGCTGGAGGCGGGGCGCGCGGAGCCAGATGGCCGCTCGGGAGGAGTCATGTCCCCGATACGCTAGCACCGCTTCAGCCCCGGAGGTTCAGCTCAACCAGGAAGTCGGGGCCACCCTCCTCCACCAGGGCCTCGTCAATCGCTTGCGGTCGCTCGTCGCCCGTCCACAGTCCCAGCAGCTCGTAGATGAGCCACGGCGCGAGTCCCCGCGCCACCCGCTGCGCCGCCTCGCGAGGCAGCCCCGTCAACGAGCCCTGGGCCTCCATCACACCGCGCGCCAGCTTCGCCGGCATCACCCAGCACTCGGGACGCACGAACGCGGGCACCAGCAACAAGCAGAAGGCGGACTCCGTGCGCGCCAACACCGCATCCACGTGTTCGCGAGAGAGACGGAAGGTGGGCAGCCACTGTCCCTCGCCTCGCTGCTCCAGCCGCGCCACCCGCATGCGCGCGACCCGGCGCGTGCGCACCATCCCCGCCATCTCCGCCGTGACGACGAAGGCCACCTCCACGCCGTCGTTCTCCTGCTCGGGCACGGGGGTCTTGCGCCGCACGCTGAAGCCCAGCTCCACCGGAACGGGCTGCCCATGCGCGAGCAAGGACGACATGTCCCCGCGGATCCGCTCGAACTCACCGTGGATGCCCGACAGCAGGCTTGCCACCAACTCCTCGGGCGCCTCGCGGAAGCGCTCCGCGTAGCGCAGCGCGAACTCGGACTCCACGCGCCCCACGGCCCCGAGCAGCAGCTCCTCCAGGTCGCGATCCCGCAACCAGGTGCGCCCCCCCATCGGCACGGCTCGCGTCGAGTGCAGATGGCGCAAGGCGTCCGTGAGCGAGGCCGGGCTCGAGGGCTCCGTCGGCGCAGCGGGCTTCGTCCCCTTCCCCACGCCGCCCTGGAACCAGTTCTGGAGGGCGAGCGCACGGAAACGAGCACGCGGTGACGGGTGCTCCAGGAAGCGCCGCACCAGGCGCTTATCGGTCGCGGTGCGCGCCAGGCCCAGCACCGTCAGCTCCGCCTCGGAGGAGGCTTCATCCGGAGCGCACCACAGGAAGAACTCGATGGCCGCCTTGCGCAGCACCGGCTTGCGGCCCATGCGCATCGCCACCTGCTGCCGCCACGCCGCCAGCTCATCGAGCCCCGGGCGTGCACCGGCGCGGAAGCGCGGCCACAGCTCCGCGCACTCGTCCGCCAACCAGCACAGGTGCACGAAGCCAGGCAGCTTCTCCAGTCGAGCCCGCGCACGTCCCCGCCGCTCGAATGCCTCAGGCACGCCGCGCCGCACGGCCGCGCGGAACAGGCGCTCCTCCAGCCACAGGATGGTGAGGGCCAGCCCCGGCTCGTTCTTGCGCAGCGTGGCCTGACAGTGATCCAACACGAAGCGCGCGTGCCGGAGATCCGCCGCGGCCTCCATGTCGCTCTGGACGAGCGCCCCCAGCGCCCCTCTGAGCCCATCCACGGGCGAGGAGTCGAACAGCGTCAGCAGCTCGCACAGGTTCTCCACCACCGCCTGCGGCCCGCCCGCCTCCACCGTGCGAGCCAGGAGCATGCCCGCGCGAGAGCACCAGTCCGGCTCCTTGCGGCCGTTCGGATAGCACGCGAGGAAGCCCCGCATGCCGCTGCGCCCGTCGGCAGACATGGCCAATGCGAAGAGCCGCTCGCCGAGCACCTCACTGGCCTCATGCCACGGGATGCGCGCCGCGCGGGTCCGGATGAAGTCCGCCAGCCTGTCCCTGCCCTCCTCGCGCGTGTCCGGCAACAGCGTGCGCAGCTGCTCCAGCAAGCCCACGGACTTCACGCCCGTCCCGAGCACCTGCTTGAGGTCCACCTCCACCACGTCCTGGAAGCGCAACGCCCGGCCGTCGAAGGTGCACGGCACGCCCTCGACGAGCGCGAGCAACGACTCGGGATGCCGCCGCAGGTAGCGCGTGAGCACCGTGGACATGGACGCATCCGTCTCACGTCGCACGCGCAGGGCCCCGCCGCCGTCCCCCGCCGCGATGAGCGCGTGGACCGCCTCGGCCTGCCGCGCCAGGAGCTGACGCAGCAGCCCCGCCGGAGGCTCCGCGTAGGGCCACAGCAGCTCGCTGCACGTGGACAGGAGGAACAACAGCTCGCCGGACGAACGCTCGCCCGGAGACAGCCGCTCCCACGCGGCGGCCTGCGCTTGGGTGCGCTCTTCCAACGACGCGCCGCGCACCCATTGCGCGAACGTCTCTCGCCACCCGGCGCTCGCGTCCACGGCTTCCGCGGGCGAGACCTGGGCCACCTGCTCATAGAGGGGCCGGATCGACTCCGGCCACCCGCTCTCAACGGACGACGACATGGGACCTCGGATGCATCGCCCCGTGCCTCAAGGGCTCACGCCCGCGACCAGCGCTGGCGCATCCAGGCTCGGCGACAGGGTGATGACCACGGACTTCGACGTGGGGGTGCGGCTCTTCTCCGCGTAGCTGTCGAGCGGCACCAGGACGTTGGCCTCGGGGAAGTAGGTCGCGGCGCAGCGCCGGGGGATGTTGTAAGGCACCACCACGAAGCGGCGCGCCACCCGCGTCTCGCCCTGGAAGTGGCTCGTCAGGTCCACCCACTGGCCCGCCGCGAACCCCAGGTCCTTCACGTCCCCGGGATGCAGCAGCACCACGCGCCGCCCGTCCCGGATGCCTCGGTAGCGGTCATCCAGGCCGTAGATGGTCGTGTTGTACTGATCATGCGTGCGCAGCGTCATCATGAGGAGCTGACCGGGCTCCAGGTGGAGCCGAGGCATCTCGTGCACCGTGAAGTGCGCCTTGCCGCTGGCGGTGGTGAAGTGCCCCTCGCGCGGCCCGTTGGGGAGCGCGAACCCGCCCGGCTCGCGCACGCGCGTGTTGAACGACGTGAAGCCCGGGATGCAGCGCGCGATGAGATCGCGCACGCGGTCGTAGTCCTCCACCAACCACGTCCACGCCACCTTCGAGCGCGCCCCGAGCACCGCCTGGGCCAGCCCCGCCACCAGCGCGGGCTCGCTCAGCAGGTGCTCCGATGCGGGAGGCACCGCGCCGCGAGACGCGTGCACGATGCCCATGGAGTTCTCGACGGTGACGAACTGGGGACCCGCCACCTGGAGGTCTCGCTCGGTGCGGCCCAGGCACGGAAGGATCAGCGCGCGGCGACCGTGGACGAGGTGCGCGCGGTTGAGCTTGGTGGACACATGCACCGTGAGGCGCGTGCGCCGCAGCGCCTCGGCGGTCCGCTCGGTGTCGGGCGAGGCGGACAGGAAGTTGCCGCCCAGCGCGAAGAACACCTTCACCTGCCCCGCGAGCATGCCGTGCAGCGTGGCCACGGTGTCGAGCCCCGAGCGGCGCGGCGGCTCGAACTGGAACTCGCGGGCCAGGGCGTCGAGGAACTCGGGCTTGGGGTGCTCCCAGATGCCCATGGTGCGATCGCCCTGCACGTTGCTGTGACCGCGCACCGGACACAGGCCCGCGCCCGGCTTGCCCACGCCGCCGCGCAGGAGCGCCAGGTTGACGATCTCCTGGATGTTGGCCACCGCGTTGCGGTGCTGCGTGAGCCCCATGGCCCAGCACCAGATGGTCCGCTCCGAGCGCGCCAAAATCTCCGCCGCGGCGACAATCTGGTCGCGCGACACGCCGCTCTGCTCGACCACGTCGTCCCACGACACCGCGCGCGCGTGGGCCGCGTACTCCGCGAAGCCGAGCGTCTTCTCGTCGATGAAGCCACGCGCCACCACCGACCCCGGGCGCGCGTCCTCCATCTCGAACAGGGCCTTGGCCAGCCCGTGGAAGAGCGCCACGTCGCCGTTGATGCGCACCTGGAGGAACAGCGTGTTGATGGCCGTGCCCGGACCGAAGAGCCGCAGCACCTCCTGCGGGTGCTTGAAGCGGTTGAGGCCCGTCTCGGGCAGCGGGTTGATGCTGACGATCTCACAGCCGCGCCGCGCGGCGGCCTGGAGCGCGGAGAGCATGCGCGGGTGATTCGTGCCGGGGTTCTGCCCCACGACGAAGATGGCCTGCGCCTGCTCGAAGTCCTCCAGCGTGACGGTGCCCTTGCCAATGCCCACTGTCTCCGTGAGCGCCCGGCCACTGGACTCGTGGCACATGTTCGAGCAGTCCGGCAGGTTGTTCGTCCCGAACTGGCGCACGAAGAGCTGGTAGAGGAACGCGGCCTCGTTGCTCGTGCGCCCCGACGTGTAGAAGCACGCCTCGTCCGGAGAGCCCAGGGCGTTGAGTTCCTCGGCGACCAGCGCGAAGGCCTCGTCCCAGGAGATGGGCTCGTAGTGCGTGGCGCCCTCGCGCAGCACCATGGGGTGCGTGAGGCGGCCGGCCTTGCCCAGCCACATGTCCGACTGGCGTGACAGCTCCGCCACGCTCCAGTTCGCGAAGAACTCGGGCGTCACGCGCGCGCGCGTCCCCTCCTCCGCGACCGCCTTCGCGCCGTTCTCGCAGAACTCCGCCATGGAGCGATGCGCCTTGGGGTCCGGCCATGCGCAGCCCGGACAGTCGAAGCCGTGCTCCTGGTTCACCTGAAGCAAGAGCTGGGTGCCGCGCACCGGGCCCGCCTCACTGAACACGTGCCGCATGGCCGTCACCACCGCGGTCATGCCGCCAGCCACCGTCTCCACCGGGCGCACGTCGGGAGGACGGGTCTCCTCGGGAGGCAGGGCGCTCGGCAGCACGGGCGCCAGCACGGCCCCGGGCTCCGGCGCGTGCCGAGTCTGCCCCTCCATCTGCGCGTCCGCCATGAACCACCCTCCCAGAAGCCCGTGCGCGCGACCGTTCCGCCGCCGCCCGGGCGGGCGCAATCCTACCCCGCCCGAGGCGCGAGGTGACGCCCGAGGATGGGCCTCCCCCCGTCTTCTCCCCACCCGCCCTCCGTTGCCGACACCTCCCACCGGCACGAACGTCTTGGAGCGGAGTGCGACAGCGCACGGCACCCCGAGGAGGCGGCGCGATGAGCGGCAGGCACCATGACGGCAAGCGCAAGCGAGGCCACGACCCCAAGGGGCGAAAGCACGAGCAGCCCAAGGAGGGGCTGCCCGGCGGGTGGGAGGCAGCCCGAGCGGGCGGTCCCCTCGCCCACGAATCTCCGCTCCTGGGCCGGGCCCACCGCGACGCGGCGCACTACCTGGACGACGCGCGGGACGACGCCCGAGCGCGGCGGATCCACGCCGGGGACTGGGACTCGGATCCGGACCGCCAGGGCGAGTCCCGGGACTTCGCGTGGGACCGCGACGACCGGTATCTGGCGAGAGACACCGACACGCGCGAGTTCGACCTCGACCAGGACTTCCACGTCGCCGCGCAGGACCTGGACCGGGCGCGCCCGCCGCCGCGGCACTTCGACCCCTACCGAGAGCGGGATCGCCGCGCGCGAGAGTTCGATCCCGAGCGAAGCCTCCGGCGCCCCGGATTCAGCCCGAGTGGCTCCTTCCACGAGCTTCCCCCCGAACCCCTCCCGGAGCGCCCCAGGCGAGGGCCGCCGCGCCGCCCGCGAGGGGGGCCCCCGCTCCCCGAACAGGACGTCCGGTTTGGCGGCACGGAGGCCGGACCTCACGGCCCCGGGCGCGAGAACATGGCGCCTCCGCAGATGGGCTATTGGACCAGCCCGTCGCGACCGCAGGACCACGAGCTGGGGCACGGCGGCTATCTCGGACGCGGCCATGTGCCACGTCCCGCGGGGCGCGGACCTCGCGGCTACACGCGCTCGGACTCACGGATCCGAGAAGAAATCTGCGAGCGCCTGATGCGGGAGTGGATGGACGCCAGCGAAGTGGAGGTCCACGTCGAGGCCGGCGAGGTCACCCTGCGCGGCACGGTGAGCAGTCGCGACGAGAAGCGAGCCATCGAAGACGTGGCCGACGGAGAGTTGGGCGTGAAGGACATCCACAACCACCTGCGCATCCGCGAGGCGGGGCACGCCGCGGGGACCTCCACGTCCCAAGCGCCAGAGGACGCCCACCCCCACTCGAGCTGAGGTCCCCTGGGACCACCCGTCCATGTCCGCCCGCGTCACGACGCAGTGACGCGGGCGCCACCGCGTCGTGCAGCACGAGACATCCCCGGGCCCGGGGGCTTCGGGTAGTGTGCCGGCCCTCGACTTGACCGAGCCTTCGGCTCCAGGAGTCTTCGCATGTCCCGCGTCATCCGCGCCCCCCGAGGCACCACCCTGTCCTGCAAGGGCTGGGTCCAGGAGGCCGCGCTCCGGATGTTGATGAACAACCTCGATCCCGACGTGGCCGAGCGCCCCGAGGATCTCGTCGTCTACGGCGGCACGGGCAAGGCCGCGCGCGACTGGCCGTCGTTCGATCGCATCGTCTCCAGCCTCCAGAACCTCACCGACGATGAGACGCTGCTCGTGCAGTCCGGCAAGCCCGTGGGCGTGCTGCGCACCCACCCGGATGCGCCGCGGGTGCTCATCGCCAACTCGAACCTCGTGGGCAACTGGGCCAACTGGGACCACTTCCACGAACTCGAGAAGAAGGGCCTGATGATGTACGGCCAGATGACGGCCGGCTCGTGGATCTACATCGGCACGCAGGGCATCCTGCAGGGCACCTACGAGACGTTCGCCGCCGCCGGCCGCCACCACTTCGGCACCGATGACCTGGCGGGTCGCCTCATCCTCTCCGGAGGTCTGGGCGGCATGGGCGGGGCGCAGCCGCTGGCCGCCACCATGAACAACGCCGTGTTCCTGGGCGTGGAGATCGACCCCACGCGCGCCCGCCGCCGCGTGGAGACGCGCTACCTGGACGTCGTCGCCAAGGACATCGACGAGGCGCTCGCGCTGGCCAAGGACGCCATGCAGCGGCGCGTGGGCAAGTCCATTGGCATCATCGGCAACGCGGCGTCGGTGTTCCGCGAGCTGTACCGGCGCGGCATCAAGCCCGACCTCGTGACGGATCAGACGAGCGCACATGATCCGCTCAACGGCTACATCCCCACGGACCTGTCGCTGGAGGCCGCGCACGAGCTGCGCCAGCGCAATCCGCAGGAGTACGTGCGGCGCGCGCGCGAGTCCATGATGATGCACGTGGACGCGATGAACGACTTCCAGCGCGCGGGCAGCTTCGTCTTCGACTACGGCAACAACCTCCGGGGCCAGGCGCAGCTCGGCGGCATGTCGGACGCGTTCGAGTTCCCCGGCTTCGTGCCCGCGTACATCCGCCCGCTGTTCTGCGAGGGCATGGGACCGTTCCGCTGGGTGGCCCTGTCCGGAGACCCCGAGGACATCCGCCGCACCGACCGCGCCGTGCTGGACCTGTTCCCGCACAAGGCCTCGCTCAAGCGCTGGCTGGGCATGGCGCAGGATCGCATCGCGTTCCAGGGCCTGCCCGCGCGCATCTGCTGGCTGGGCTATGGCGAGCGCGCCAAGGCGGGCCTCATGTTCAACGAGCTGGTGCGCAAGGGCGAGGTGAAGGCCCCCATCGTCATCGGGCGAGATCACCTCGACTGCGGCTCGGTGGCGTCGCCCAACCGCGAGACGGAGGCCATGAAGGACGGCACGGACGCGGTGGCGGACTGGCCCATCCTCAACGCCCTGGTCAACGCGGTGAACGGCGCGTCGTGGGTGTCGTTCCACCACGGCGGCGGCGTGGGCATGGGCTACTCGCTCCACGCCGGTCAGGTCATCGTCGCGGACGGCACGCCCGAGGCCGCGCGGCGCATCGAGCGCGTGCTCACCTCGGACCCGGCCATGGGCGTGCTGCGCCACGCGGACGCGGGCTACACCGAGGCGGTGGACGTCGCGAAGGAGCGCGGCGTGAAGATCCCCGGCATCACGATCTGAGACCCGGCATGACTCCCCCGAACGTCCGAAACTGCCTGGCCGTTGCCTGCGCGCTCACGACGCTCGGGGGCTGCGCGCCTACCACCCTGGGCCCGGCCGTGATGCGGCTGGGCCCGGGCAACCCGGACGCGCGGCTGTTCCAGCTGGGCATCCGCTCCGGGCCCCGGCTGAGCGCGTCGCTCAACAGCACCTCCAGCACGCCCTTCCGAGGTGACACCAGCACCCTGGCCACGCAGCAGTGGGGGCTCGCCTACGACGCGGCGCTGACCTTCCCCGTGTCAGAGCGGCTGTCGCTCCACGCGGGCGCGCAGGGCGAGGTGACGCCCATGACGGTGCCCATGCCCGGCTATGGCGTCTATGCCGGCGCGTCGTACTACCTGGGGACGGAGCGCGTGGGCCTGGGTCCCGCCCTGTCCGTGCGCGGCGCCTCGGACTTCGGCCTCACGGGCCGAGGCGGCCCCGGCAGCATGGTCGGCGCCGAGGCGACGTGCGCGCTCGCCCTCCAGCCCGAGCCCGGCGTGTCGCTGGGCCTGGTGCCCTTCTTCAGTTGGAACCAGACGTTCGCCCGCGAGGCGACCTCCACCTGGGCGCTGTACTACGGCGCGGTCCTGGCCGCGCGCGTGTCGCTGGGGCGAGGCTCCAATCAGGTGGAGCTCTCCGGCGGCTTCGGGCGCACGCGCCTGGGCACGGGTGACCGCTGGAACGTTCCCATCGTGGGCGTGCGAGGCGCCCGCTGAGGCCCTGACCATGTTGGACCTGCTCGTTCGCAACACCTCCGAAGTCCTCACCGTCGAAGGCACCCACCGCGAGCCCGCCGAGGCCGCGCTCACCTCGCGCCCTCGTGCATGCGTGGGCCTGCGCGCGGGCCGCGTGGCCTACGTCGGTCCCGAGGCGGACCTGCCCGCCGATGCCATCGGTCCCACCACCGAGGTGGTGGACGCCGAGGGCGGCTTCGTGGGCCCCGGCTTCGTGGATCCGCACACGCACCTCGTCTTCGCGGGCGAGCGCTCCGCGGAGTTCGACCTGCGCAACCAGGGCGCCACGTACTTGGAGATCGCTCGCGCGGGCGGAGGCATCGCGAACACGGTGCGCAACACGCGCGCCGCCAGCGAGGACGAACTCATCCAGCTCGCGTTGCCGCGCATCGAGCGACTGCTGTCCTTCGGCGTGACGACGGCGGAGGTGAAGAGCGGCTATGGCCTGTCCGTGGAGCACGAGCTGAAGATGCTGCGCGTGGTGCGCCGCCTGGGCTCGCACACGCCCATGGAGCTGGTGCCCACGCTCTTGTGCGCGCACGCGGTCCCCGAGGAGTACAAGGGCCGCCGCGAGGACTACCTGGAGCTGTGCATCCGCGACATCCTCCCCGCGGTGGCACGCGAAGGGCTCGCGCGCTTCTGCGACGTCTTCACCGAGGACAGCGCCTTCACCGTGGACGAGTCGCGCCGGCTCCTGCTCGCGGGCCGCGCGCTCGGACTCGTCCCGAGACTCCACGCGGATCAACTCACCGCCATGGGCGCCTCACAGCTCGCCGCCGAGCTGGGCGCCGCCAGCGCGGACCACCTGGAGCAGATCACCGACGATGGCATCCGCGCGCTCGCCGCCGCGAACGTCACCGCCTGCCTCGTGCCCACCTCCACCCTCTTCTTGCGGATGCGCCCGTACGCGCCCGGCCGCAAGCTGCGCGACGCCGGCCTCAACCTCGCGCTGGGCTCCAATGTGAACCCGGGCTCGTCCATGACGGAGAACCACGCGCTCGTATTGGGACTCGCCTGTCTGGAGAACGGACTGAGCGCGGCCGAGGCCTACTGGGCCGCCACGCGCGGGGCCGCGCAATGCTTGGGACTCCAACAGCATGGCCGCCTGGCTGTGGGGGATGCGGGCGACCTGGTGGTGTTTGGCTGTTCCAGCTACCGGCACCTGCCCTACCATCTGGGTATCAACCACGCGCGAGTGGTGGTGAAGAGTGGACAGGTGGTGCATCGCGCGCGGATGAGTACCTGTCAGTGAGGGGCGACGCAGAGGTCGCGCCGTTCGCCGGTCGACAGGCGGGACTATCCGCCCACGCCGGCCGTTATAAGTACCAACTGCCGCCATGTGCCGACTCTTTGGAATCCGCTCCGCTGTTCCCGCTGCCGTCCACTCCGCGCTGGTGACGGAGAAGAACTCGCTGCTCATCCAGTCGCGTGAGCACAAGGACGGCTGGGGCATCGCCGCGTACGGCGCCGAGCCGCTCCCTCACGTGGAGCACGGGGTGGGCGCCGCGTTCAATGATCCCGACTTCGAGCGCGTCTCCAGCTGCGTGTCCGCGCGCACCGTGGTGGCGCACATCCGGTTGGCCAGCGTGGGCACGGTGCAGCTGAGCAACTCGCACCCCTTCTCCTTCGAGCGTTGGTCCTTCGTGCACAACGGCACGCTGCGCGAGTTCGCCCAGCATCAGCCGGCCATCGAGGCGCACATCCGCGCGGACCTGCTCGCGCAGATCAAAGGCACGACGGACAGCGAGCGCTGCTTCTATCTCTTCCTCACCCGGCTCTCGCAGCGCGCCGCGCTGAGTGGTTCGGTGACCTTGGATCAGGTCGCGAGCGCGCTCGCTGAAACCATGAGCCTGGTGGCCTCCATCACCGACGTCCCGGGCAACGAGCCCAAGTGCCGCTCGGCGATGAACTTCCTCGTCACCAACGGCGAAGTGATGGTCGCCTCGCGCCGCAACCGCACCCTGTTCATGTCCGCCGGGCCGCGAAGCTGCTTCGGCGCAGGCCAGACGCCTGTGCCCGGGGCCGCGCTGGAGCAGTTCATCGTGTCCAGCGAGTCGCTGTGCGGCGGCCCGCATTGGCTTCCACTCGAGGAAGAGGACGTGGTCGGCGTGGACCAGGGCCTCGTCTTCCGCAAGTGGAAGGTACAGGAGCTGGCGAGCCGTCCGGCGGCGCAGCGCTCCTGAGGCTTTAGCCTTCCTCGGCCCACCACCGCTCCAGCAGCGCCGTGGGCCGCTCTCCAAACGCCTCGGCGGTGAGCGTCCGCGCGTCGTCGCCCGCATGGCCGAGCGTCACGCGCAGGTACTCGCGCGGCGCGGCCTCGGGGATGCGATCCAACCACTCCACCAGCACCGCGCCGTCGTTGCCCACCACGTCCAGGAAGCCCGTGGCGTACAGCTCGTCGTAGTCGACCAGGCGGTACAGGTCCGCGTGGTACAGCGGGATGCGGCCCGCGTAGGGATAGACAATCGCGAACGTGGGGCTGGCCACTTCGGAGCGAGCCACGCCCGCGCCCTCGGCCACGCCGCGCACGAGGTGCGTCTTGCCCGCGCCCAGGTCGCCGATGAGTCCCACGAAGTCACCGGGGGCCAGGAGCTGTCCCAGCCGCACGCCCAACCGATGCGTCTCTTCCGGCGACGCGGACACACGCGTGCGCACCTGCGGTCCTGCAGTCATCGTCCCCACCTCACCCAGACCTCACAGAGGCCCTTGAGCAGATCCGTGGCGATGAGCCCGAGTTGCCCGCGCCGCGCCGCCACGAGGTCCCCCGCCAATCCATGCGCATACACGGCGGTGCACACCGCGCTCGACACCGGCAGCCCCTGCCCCAGCAGCGCCCCGCAGACACCGGACAGCACATCCCCCGAGCCACCGGTAGACATGCCCGGGTTGCCCGTCGGGTTCATGAACACGCGGCCACCCGGCTCGGCGATGAGCGTGCGCGAGCCCTTGAGCACCACCGTCACGCCTGACGAAGTCGCCAATCGACGTGCCACGTCCATTCGATGCGCCTGGACCTCCCGAGTCGACTGGCCCGTCAAGCGGGACATCTCTCCGGGATGTGGCGTGAGGACGACGGGCCCGCGAGCACGGCGAAGCACCGACAAGTCCTCGGCCACCGCATTGAGCGCATCGGCGTCGAGGACCACCGGCAACTCCACGCGCGACAGCAGCTCGCCCATCAACGCCGCCGTTTGAGGCCCCCGAGCAATCCCCGGCCCCACCACGAGCGCGTCCTTGCCCTCGGCGGCGGTCAGCAGCGCGTCCAGGTCTCCGAGCCCCAGCGGTCCCTCTGCCTCCAACGCCTCGCCCATGATCTCCGGCGCATGCGCGAGCACATGCCCCAGCGCGGAGGGACGAGTCGCCACCGTGACAAGCCCCGCACCGCTGCGCAGCGACGCCAGCGCCACCATCGCCGCGGCCCCCGTCTTGCCCGGACTGCCCGCGACGACGAGCACGTGGCCGTAGGTCCCCTTGTGCGTATCCGCCCGGCGTACAGGCAGCGCCTCACGGGCATCGGACTCTTCCAGCCACAGCAGCTCGGGGCCGGAGATCGCCTGAGCGACCGCGCTGCCCATTCCGATGTCCACGCGCCGCACGTCGCCACACAATGAGGCGCCGGGCTCGAAGAGCTGCCCCGGCTTGAGGTAGCCGAACGTCACCGTCACGTCCGCCTCGACACACGGAGAGAATGCCTCACCCGTGTCGCTGCGAAGCCCCGAGGGCACGTCGGCCGCCACGACCTTCGCGCCCGACTGACGCCACCGCGCCAGCACGGCGATGGCTTCGGCGAAGGCACCTCCGGGTGCACGACTGAGACCCGTGCCGAACAGCGCATCCACGGCCACGTCGCCCGTGCGCAGCGCGGGCATCGCGTCCAGCGCGCCCGGCTCCACACCGAAGCCTCGGAGCGCCTCCAGGTTGCGACGCGCCTCGGGCGTGAGCTTCGCGGTGTCGCCCACCAGCGCGACGAAGACATGCGCCCCACCCGCCTGGAGAAAGCGAGCCGCGACCAACCCATCTCCACCGTTGTTGCCCGGGCCGCCCACCACCACCACCCGCCCCGAGGGCGCGAGCAGGCCGCGCGATACCTCCGCGAGTCCCCTGCCCGCGTTCTCCATCAGGAGCCCCGAGGGCATGCCGTGGTGCTGCTCGGCGGCCTGTTCGGCCTGGCGCATCTGCTCGGCGGTGAGGACACGCAGCATGGGTCAGCCCCTCTTCGTCTGAAGCACCACCGTGGCGGCGGCCACGCCAGCGTCATGGGTGAGCGCGAGGAAGGCCTCCAACCCTCGGGCCTCCATCACCTCGCGAGCCACGCCAGCGAGCGCGAAGCGGGGCGGCCCGTCCTCGCGCACGACCTCCATGTCACGCCAGCGAATCCCCTTGGGCGCGCCCAGGGCCTTGACGAGCGCCTCCTTGGCCGCGAACCGCGCCGCGTAGGCGCTGGCGGCATCGTGGCGCTCCGAGCAGGTGGCCCGCTCGCCGTCCGTGAACACGCGCGTGAGGAACGCGTCCGCCCGGGGCCCGGTGATGATGCGCTGGATGCGCTCGATGGAGCAGATGTCCAGGCCCAGGCCGATGATGGACATGGCGTTACCCCGCGTCGCGCATCAGCTCGAGCATCTCGCGCACCGCACGCTCGAAGCCCACGAGCACGGCGCGCGCGACGATGCCATGGCCGATGTTCAGCTCGTCGATCTCCTGGATGCGAGCGATGGGCTGCACGTTGTCGTAGTTGAGGCCGTGCCCCGCCGCCACGCCCATGCCGAGCTTCGCCGCCGCCTTGGCCGCGTCCACGATGCGCGCCAGCTCCCGCGCCCGCTCGCGCTCGTTGCGCGCCTCGCAGTAGCGCCCGGTGTGCAGCTCGATGCGGTCCGCGTTCACCTTGTGCGATGCGCGCACCTGGTCCAGGTCCGGATCGATGAACAGCGAGACCGAAATCTCCCCGTCCTTGAGGTTCTTGATGATCTTCGCGATCTGCTCGCGCTGGCCCGCCACCTCCAGGCCGCCCTCGGTGGTGAGTTCCTCGCGGCGCTCGGGCACCAGCGTCACCACGTCCGGCTTGTACTCGTAGGCGATCTTCACCATCTCCGCGGTGGCCGCCATCTCCAGGTTGAGCAGCGTCTGCACCGTGTCGCGCAGGATGCGCAGGTCTCGGTCCTGGATATGGCGCCGATCCTCGCGCAGGTGGATGGTGATCTGCCGCGCGCCAGCCAGCTCGGCCAGCGCGGCCGCCGTCACCGGATCCGGATAAGGGGTGCGACGCGCCTGACGCAGCGTCGCCACATGATCCACGTTGACACCCAGTCGCTGTCCCATCGACCGCTCCTCGCTTTGCGGGCGGCCTCGGGATTCTCAGCGGGCCCGGGCCGTGCCGGCCCTTCTATTGAGGGCCGGCGTCCGGAAGTCAACCCAGCAGAAGCCCCTACCGGCTGAGGGCCTTGGCCAGCGCGTCGCCAATCTCCTTGGCGAAGGCTTCATTGCGCGCCGCGTCCTCGCCCTCGATGAGCACGCGGGCCTTGGGCTCGGTGCCGGAGAAGCGCACCAGCACGCGGCCGGACTTGCCCAGCCGCTGCTCCACGCTCTTGATGACCTTCATCACCTCGGGCAGCTCACCCAGCTCGCGCTTCTGCTTCACCACCACGTTGAGCAGCGTCTGGGGCACCGGCTCGAAGATGGAGGCCAGCTCGCTCAAGGGCTTGCCCTGGCGGCACATCACCGCCAGGAGCTGCAGCGCCGCGAGGGTGCCGTCGCCCGTGGTGGTGTGGTCCAGGAAGATGAGGTGGCCGCTCTGCTCGCCGCCCAGGTTGTAGCCGTTGCGGCGCATCTCCTCGACGACGTTGCGGTCACCCACGCGGGTGCGCGCGACCTTCACGCCCCACTGGGACACCGCGCGCTCCAGGCCGATGTTGCTCATCACCGTGGCCACGAGCGTCTTCTTCTTCAGCTCCTTGCGCGCCACCAGCTCGCCGGTGCAGATGGCCATGATGGCGTCGCCATCCACGACCTTGCCCTTCTCATCCACGACGATGAGGCGGTCCGCGTCGCCGTCCAGCGCGATGCCCAGGTGGGCGCCGTGCTTCACCACCGTGCGCGCCAGGTTCTCCGGATAGAGCGCGCCGCACTTGTGGTTGATGTTCTTGCCGTCCGGCTGCACGCCGATGGCGATCACCTTGGCGCCCAGCTCCTCGAGCACCAGGGGCGCCGTGCGGTACGCCGCGCCGTTCGCGCAGTCCACCACGATGGTCAGCCCCTCCAGCGTCAGCTCGCGAGGGAACGTGGCCTTCAGGTAGACGATGTAGCGCCCGCGCGCGTCCTCCATGCGGAACGCCCGGCCAATCTTGGTGGCGGTGGGGCGAATGGAGTCGATGGCGCCGCTCGACAGCAGCTCCTCGATCTTCGCCTCCGTCTCGTCCGGCAGCTTGAAGCCATCGCGCCAGAAGAACTTGATGCCGTTGTCCTGGTACGGATTGTGGGACGCGGAAATCACCGCGCCCGCGTCCGCGCGCATGGACGTGGTGAGGTTGGAGATGCCCGGCGTGGGCAGCGGCCCCACCAGCTCCACATCCACGCCCATGGAGATGATGCCCGCGGCCAGGGCCTGCTCCAGCATGTAGCCCGAGAGCCGCGTGTCCTTGCCCACGAGCACGCGGTGCCGGTGCGGACCATTGCGGATGAGATACGCGAGCGCGCGACCGAGCTGCATCGCGACCTCGGCGGTCATCGGGTAGACGTTCGCCGTGCCGCGCACACCGTCGGTGCCGAACAACCGTTCCGCGGTGCGCCCCTCCTTCGGGGGCATGTTCATCCTGTACGCCATGTGTGCCGATCCACCTTTCCAACGCCGGGCCAGCTCCGGGCTCGCGGCGACGGGGCTTATATCCCGTCCCCCACGTGGGCTCGAAGCTAGGAACCCCGCGCTCCCCGGGCAACCGCCCGACCATGCAAGCACGGCATCCATACCTGAAGCCCGGAAGAATCGCCCGTGCCTGTGCGAGACACCCGCCATGTCCAGGAGGCCACAGCCGGCTCAGCGCGAGTACAGGTCCCCGCCGTCCGCGGCCCCGCGCAGGGCATCCGCCACCGCGAGCGCATCCCGAGCCTCCGCCACGTCGTGCACCCGCACGAAGTCCGCGCCGCCCAAGGCGGCCAGGGCAGCCACGGAGCCGAGCGTCGCGGCCAGTCGCTCGGAGGGCGGCTTGTCTCCCGTCAGCGTCCCCAGGAAGCGCTTGCGGCTGGTGCCCACGAGCAGGGGCAATCCCAGCACGCGCAGCTCGCCCATGCGCCGCAGCAACAGCAGGTTGTGCCCCGCTGTCTTGCCAAAGCCAATGCCGGGATCCACCAGGATGCGCTCACGAGGCACCCCCGCGGCCTGGGCCTGAGCCACGCCCGCCTCCAGGTACGCGAGCACCTCGTCCACCACGTCGTCGTAGCGAGGCGCCTGCTGCATCGTGGCGGGTGCCCCCTGCGTGTGCATGAGGCAACACGCAGCCCCGGACTCGGCCACCACCGCCGGCAGCGCGGGGTCTGAGTGAAAGCCCGTCACGTCATTGACGAGCGAGGCCCCCACGCGAAGGGCCGCGCGAGCCACCTCCGCCTTGGTGGTGTCCACCGACAGCGGCACCTGCGTGCGCGCGCGAAGCCCCTCCAGCACCGGCAGCACCCGCGCCAGCTCCTCCTCCACGGACACCGGCCGAGAGCCGGGCCGCGTGGACTCTCCGCCCACGTCGAGCACGTCCGCACCGGCCTCCGCCAGCGCCAGCCCCCGCGCGATGGCCGCCTCCACGCCGAAGTAGCGCCCACCATCCGAGAAGCTGTCGGGCGTCACGTTCACCACGCCCATCACAAACGTGCGCGAGCCCAGCTCGAACGTGCGCCCGCCCAGGACGAGCGGAGGGAGCGGAGCCCCCATCTCGAGCACCCGCGCCAGCGCCGTCACCAACTCCGACAGCGAGCCATCCGCGCGAGCCTCCGCCACGAGCCGCCCGAACCGCGCGCGGCTCCCCGACAGCAAGCCCGTCCCGGGTCGGGAATGCGGCGCACCCGGCAGCCACGAAGGAATCGCCTCGCGCCCAGCCTCCCGAGGAGCCGCCGCGAGCGCTTGAAGGAAGTGCTCCTCTCGGGACGTCAGCCCCGTGAGCAGCACCTGCGCATGAGGCAACGTCGCGCGCGACGACTCACGCGAGGACTCGGGCAGCCCCATGCGACGGAGGGCCAGCTCCAGGTCTTCCGGACGGTCGAGGCAGATGGGGCGGGCACGAATCATGGCGGCGGAACTCCTGTGAGAAACCCGAGGGCGACAAAGCAGAAGGCCCCTCCCGAGACTCGGGAAGGGCCTTCGTTCATTCAGCGGCTCCGAGCGGCTTACGCCTTGCCCGGCTCCATCTTCGGGAGCCCCTCGAGCGCGTCGAGGATCTTCCGCTTGTCCTTCTTCTCCGTCGCCTTGGGCGGCGCGTTGATGCGGGGCGGCGGACGCTCACGGGTGAGCTGGCCACCCTGGAGGAGGATGTTCACGTCCTCGGCATCCAGCGTCTCGTACTCGACCAGCGCCTCGGAGACGCGCTTGAGCGCCTCCATGTGCTCCGTCAGCGCCTGGCGACCGCGGTTGTAGCAGTCCATGACGATCTCACGGACCTCGGCGTCGATCTGCCGCGCGGTGTCCTCGGAGTAGTCCTTGGACGAGTTGAAGTCGCGGCCCAGGAACACCTCGCCGTCGCTCTTGCCGAACGACAAGGGCCCCAGCTTCGAGCTCATGCCCCAGCGGCACACCATGGCGCGCGCCGTCTCGGTCGCCCGCTCGATGTCGTTGGAGGCGCCGCTGCTCATCTCGTCGAACATCAGCTCCTCGGCGATGCGGCCGCCCATCATCATGGCGATGCGGTCGAGGATCTGCTTCTTGTACCCGTTGAGGCGGTCCTCGGTGGGCAGGCTCCACGTGACGCCCAGGGCCTGACCGCGCGGGATGATGGTGACCTTGTGGAGCGGGTCGCAGCCGGGGAGGAGCTTGGCCAGCAGCGCATGGCCCGCCTCGTGGACGGCCGTGTTCCGCTTCTCCTTCTCGGTCATGATCATGGACTTGCGCTCCGGGCCCATGAACACCTTGTCCTTGGCGGCCTCGAAGTCGCTCAGGTCCACGCGCTCCTTGTTCTGACGCGCGGCCATCAGCGCCGACTCGTTGACCAGGTTCTCCAGGTCCGCGCCCGTCATGCCGGGCGTTCCACGAGCGATGACCTCCAGCTCCACATCCGGCGCCAGCGGCACGCGGCGGGTGTGCACCTTCAGCACGCCCAGGCGGCCCTTCAGGTCGGGACGGGGAACCACGATGCGCCGGTCGAAGCGGCCCGGGCGCTGGAGCGCCGGATCCAACACGTCGGGACGGTTGGTGGCCGCGATGAGGATGACGCCGTCGTTGGACTCGAAGCCGTCCATCTCCACGAGGAGCTGGTTGAGCGTCTGCTCGCGCTCGTCGTGTCCACCGCCGAGGCCCGCGCCACGGTGACGGCCCACGGCGTCGATCTCGTCGATGAAGATGATGCAGGGGGCGTTCTTCTTGCCCTGCTCGAACAGGTCGCGAACGCGGCTGGCGCCAACGCCCACGAACATCTCCACGAAGTCCGAGCCAGAGATGGAGAAGAACGGCACACCGGCCTCACCGGCCACCGCGCGCGCCAGCAGCGTCTTGCCCGTACCCGGCGAGCCCATCATCAGGACGCCCTTGGGGATGCGGCCGCCCAGCTTGGTGAACTTCTTGGGGTCCTTGAGGAACGCGACGATCTCCTCCAGCTCCTCCTTGCACTCGTCGGCGCCGGCCACGTCCGCGAACGTCACCTTGTTGTGACTCTCGCTCAGCAGCTTCGCCTTCGACTTGCCGAAGGTCATCGCCTTCCCGCTGCCGCCCTGGAGCTGGCGCATGAAGAAGATGAAGAAGAGGAACAGGAAGACGACGGGCATCCACTGCCCGAGGATGGTGAGCCAGAGGCTGTTCTGCTCCTCGCGCTCATACTTCACGTCCACGTTGCTGGCGCGAAGCTGGTTGAGCACGGCCACGTCCGGCGCGGGGCCCGTCGTCCGGAACTTCTCGTTCGTGTCCACGAACGTGCCGGAGTAGGTGTTGCCCTTGATCGAAACGCCCCGGACCTTCTTCTCCTCCACCTTCGTGAGGAGCTGCGTGAAGGTGGGCTCCTGGACCTGGTCGCTGCCCTGGGAGAAGAAGTTGTAGAAGGCGACGAAGAGGACGATCAGGATGACCCAGAGCCCGATGGTCTTGTAGGTCGAACGCACGTGTCAGCTGCCCTTTCGGTACTCGGCGGGATGAGGGCCGCGCTGGGCAAAAAACCCAGCCTGTTTCATGAGTTGCCCGGCGCCTGTCAGACGACCCAACCAGCGACGGACCGTATCAGCAACAGCAAAAAGCCCTCAACTATTTAGGGGGTCACGGCCATCCCCTGAAGCGACGGTTCCACTCTATAACGTTGGCGTCTCGTGATTGCTCGCGGCCGCGAGAGACGCCCAGATGTACTGTCCGGAAGCAGCCGCAGCAGGCACTGCTGTCAGGACGCCCGGAATCCACATAACCGTTCCCGCGGCGTCCGCCACCACCGGCTGCGCATGACGCGCTTCCTCCGGCACCCGGAGATCCACCAACACATCCTGCAGCTTGCGTTGTCCCGCCCCCGTGCGAATCCGATCGCCCGGCCGGCGGGTCCGCACGGTGAGGGGCCAGCGCGTGCCCGGCCCCAGCGCCAGCCCCGCCATGCCCGCCGGAGGCGGCGTGGGCTCGATGGCGAAGTGCCACCCCGTCTCGCCGAGCGAGCCCCGGGCCCCGGGCCCCGCGAGCAACAGGGGTGCGGGCGCCATCCCGGGTGGGCGCGCACACCGCACGCGACCTCCCGCGGCCTTCAGCCGCAGCCCGCTGCTGAGCGCCGTGGACCCACCCCGCGCCACCGCCTCGTCCGCGCGCAGCAGCGTCGCGTGGTCCACCAGGGCCCCGGCCTCGGTCACCAACCGCGCGAGCACCCGGCGGCGCAGCGGCGGCTCGAGCGCCCTGACGGCCACCGCATCGAGCGCGCCCGGAGCCACCCGCACGCGATCCCAGGCCGCGTCCGCGAGCGCGGCGAGGAGCGCGTCGTCCTCCGCGGCCACGCGCGCGAACGTCGCCAGGTGCCGCGTCACGGAGAAGCCCGCCGCGGCCGACAGCGCGGGCAGCGCGCCTTGCCGGATGCGCGTGCGAAAGAGCGTGGCGTCCGCGTTCATCGGGTCCGTGAAGTACGCGACATCCGCCTCGCGCAGGAAGGCGAGCACGTCCTCGCGCGTGCGCTCAAGCAGGGGTCGGACGAGCGCGCCCCCGGCCGCATGGATGCCGCGCGCGCCCCGCAGCGCGCTGCCCCGCGCCAGGCGCATGAGGAGCGTCTCCGCCTGATCATCCGCGGTGTGCCCGGTGGCCACCGCGTCCAGCCCGCGCTCGCGGCGCAGCGCCTCCAGCGCCTCGTAGCGCGCGGCCCTCGCGCGAGCCTCCACGCCCGCGCCCGGCTCCAGGTGCAGCGCGCGGCGATGGCAGCGCAGGCCCAGCCCGTACGCGAGGCGGGCGACGGCCTCGCCCTCGCTCGTGGACTCGCGCCGCAGGCCGTGGTCCAGCGTGGCGACCTCCAGCTTCATCCCGAGCGCCTCGCTCACGCGCGCGGAGCCCACCAGCAAGGCAGTGGAGTCCGCGCCTCCCGAGACCGCGAGCAGCACGCCGCGACGCTCCAGCCCGTGACGCCGATAGGCGCGCGAGAGGGTGTTCACCAGCAGTCGGATGGCGGGACGAGTGAGGGGCATCGAACAGCTTCGGAATCGAGTGTCCGGTAACAAGGTTACAGAGCCGCCGTCGGTTGAAGGCAGCAGGGGAGGATTCTTATGATCCTCACACCGGGCGCGGATTGGGTGGAAATAGGACGCGCCACCCCGCGTGTTGAAAGAACGGCTCTGATTTCTGGATGTTGGGCCTAGGGGTCCCCCCCCTCCCCCTCTGGGCCCACGGGTCCGCTGAGAGATTCGCTCTCGGCGGTCCCTCTTTCCGAGACGCCCCGGTCCTCGTCCTTGAGGCCCGGGGCGTTTCCTTTTGCGCCCCCCTTTTCGCGCCCCGCTGGACGCCCGCGCGTGCTTGAACGTTCAGTATCCGGGGGCACGGAACGAGTCCTCCGAAACCGTTGACCCTTCAGGGCGTCTGTCGGATAACGGCCCCGGTGTGTTCAGGTCGTCACCTCGAATCCGCCCCGGACCCGGAGACTCAGGTATGGCAGGCACCGACAAGCGCAAGCAGTCGCTGTACTTCCCCGAGGAGATGTTGAAGGAGATCCAGGAGGAAGCGAACCGGCAGGACCGCTCGCTCTCGTGGGTGGTGCAGCAGGCGTGGAAGATCGCCCGTGAGCGCATCAAGTCATTCCCTGCGGTCAACGACGTGACTGGCGACGAGCGGCAGGATCCGCGCGAGGAGTAGCGACGCCATGGCCACCACGGACCACCGCAAGCAGTCGCTGTATTTCCCCGAGGAGATGCTCGAGGAGATCCAACGCGAAGCGAACCGACAGGATCGCTCGCTGTCGTGGATTGTGCAGCAGGCGTGGAAGGTGGCCCGGGCCGATATTCGCAAGATGCCCTCGGTCAACGACGTGCTGAGCCCGCTGCCTCCTCGGCATGCGTCCCCAGCTCCCGCGCCCACTGCGTCCTCGGCTCCCGTCGTCGCAGCAGCAGCAGCGGGCGAGCCCACGAAGACCTGAGGCTCTCCCGCTTCACCGGCCCGCCACCTCGCTATCGCGTGGCGGGCCGCACGGGCAGCGCGCAGTTCTCGAACACGACCCGCGGCGCCTCGGTCAGCGCCTGCGACGCGTTCGGATACTTCTCCTTCATGTACGCCGCCGTGAGGTTCACGTCCGTGCCGCCCAGCTTGCGGGCCTGCACGGGGTTGCGCGCGGGATCCTGCCCCACGCTGCCCAGGATGGCGCCGTAGCCATCCCCTCCTCCCAACAAGAAGGCGGACATCGCCACGCGGTAGCGGATGGACTCATCCGTGCGCGCGGGAATCTGCACGACGCGCGAGCCCACCTTCAGCTCGCGGATCCGCTGGCCCTTCGTGTGCGAGCAGTCCACGCGCACCGACGTCCCCTCCGACACGTGGAGGAACGCGCCCGAGGGCGACGAGATGTACTGCCCCTCGGAGTACAGCGCGCCCACCGAGTTCTCGAAGACGTCCACGAGCTGCTTCTCGGTGAGGTCCACCGTCACCACGAGGTTCTCGAAGAGCATGATCTCGTGCAGCACGCCGTCGGTGAGCGGCCCCTTGCGCACGGACGAGCGCGTGACACACAGGCCCTCCGCGCGCAGCGAGCCACCGTTGACGACGCCCAGCTCGGCGGGCTTGGACGAGCCGTCCTCCGCGTGCAGCAAGGCATCCGCGGAGAGCTGCCCGAGCGCGTTGTTCGCGTGGCGGGCGAAGGGCTTGTCCAAGAAGACGTCCTCGCCCAGGTACCCCACGACCGCGTCGGGGTCATCCACGAGCGGGGTGCACGAGTCGTTGTACGCGAGGCAGCCGAGGGCGGGCGCGCAGAGCGCGAGCACCAGCGCGGTGAAGAGTGGACGGCGTTCCATCAGTAGCGGGCCCTCACGGTGAGATAGCCAGAGACTCCCTCACGCGGCAGCAATCCGGTGACTCGGTCCGGGCGCGGCACATCGTCCCGGAAGTCATGGTCGAAGAGGTTCTGCGCCACCAGGGCGACTTCCCAGTGGTCCATCAGCGGCTCGGTGCGCAGCTGCGCCGTGATGAGGCTGTAGGCGGGAATCTTGTAGCGGCGGATCAGCTCCAGCGTGGAGCGGCTGTTGTTGCGCCGCTCGGCTCCGGAGCGAAGGATGACATCGAAGTTCACCCAGTCCCCGATGGGCATGGACACGCCCGCGTTGAAGCGCGCCTGCGGCACGTCCGTCAGCAAGCGGGACTGGCTCGGCAGCTCCAGGTCCTGCGCGCGGGAGACGCTCGCGTTGATCCACGCCGCGGCGCGACGAGACGCCTCCAGCCGCGCCTCGCCCTCCACGCCGTACACGCGCACGCCCAGCTCGCGGTTCTCCAGCGGGACGATGTTGCCCGTGGTGTCCACCGGGACGATGGGCGACGCGAAGTTCTCCAGGAACACGTTGCCGCGCAAGCGCACGCGCGCATCCCCCGCCGACTGCACCAGGTCCACGCCCAGCTCGAAGGTGTCCACCGTGGCGGGCTGGAGGCTCGGGTCGCCCTCGAAGCGCCCCTGGTTGTAGGTCGTGTCGGGGATGCGCTCCACCAGCTCCTGCGGTGTGGGAGCGCGGAAGGCGCGCCCGTAGAGGGCCTTGAGCACCAGCGCGTCGGTGGCCGAGAACACCAGGCCCATGCGCGGATTGATCCGCGGGACGAACTTGGAGCCATTGAGGACACCCGCGCCATCCACCGTGGGCAGCTGCGTGGCGTCCAGGCGCACGCCGAACGTGAGCGTCAGGGCCGGGATGACCGTCCACTGGTCCTGCGCCGACAGGCCCACCGTCAGCCGCCGCGTGGCCGCGCCATCCGCGAGCTTCGTCAGGTCCGACACGCCCTCGGGCACCGCGAAGGCGGGCCGCAGCTTCCCATCCAGCGTGTAGTTCGTCTCGTAGTCGTAGCGCGCGAGCACCTGCTGCTCGGCCACCAGCCCCAGCGTCAACCGGTTGCCCTGCGCCACCGCGACGTCCGCATCCAGCGTGCCCGCCAGCGTGCGCACGAGCACCCGCGTCTGCTCCTGGAGCCCCGACGGGAAGAGCTGGTCGCCGCCAGCGCCCGTGCGGAAGCCCTTGGGCGTCAGCTGGAACAGGCGGTCGGTGGACTGCTGATCATACGCGGCCCGCGCCCGAAGCTGGACGCTCCCGCCCAGGTCGCGCTCCCACGTGAGGTCCGCGAGGAGCACGTTCCAACGCAGCTCCGAGTCCTCGCCCACCGTGTCGAAGAGGCCCAGCAACGCGCCGCGCTTCTCGGTGAGGAAGCGCACCGAGGCGCCCAGTGTCCCCGCGCCGCCCAGGTTGTAGCTCGCGCCACCGCCCACGTTGACGAGGAAGCGGTTGTCGCGCGTGTGGCCCGCGGGATCCAACACATCGCGGATGCCCTGGGTCAGCGACTCGTCATCGAGCGAGTCGTGCTCGATGACCTTCGAGTCACCATCCTGGTGCCACACGTCCGCGTCCCCATACAGGCGCAGATCGCCCGACGTGGTCGCGGCGGACAGGTGGCCATCCGTGGTGAGCGCCAGTCCCCCGCCATCCTGAGGGAAGCCGCCCCCCGACGCCGACATGCGGACGCCCTCGGAGCGGTCCGTGACGATGTTGACCACGCCCAGGAACGCGCCCGCGCCATAGAGCGCCGAGCCGGGGCCGCGGATGACTTCGATGCGCTCCAGGTTCTCCACCGGCAGGTTCATCAGCGCCTTGCCGTCGAAGAAGTTGTTCAGCCGGTGCCCGTTGAGGAGGAAGAGCACCTCCGCGTCGCTGCGCAGGCCGCGAATCGCGGTGCGGTGGAAGCCCTGCACGTCACGGCTGACCGACAGGCCCGGGACCACGTCGAGCACGTCCGCCACCGTCCTCGCCCCCAGCGCCCGGAGCTGCTCTCGCCCGAAGGAAGACCCAATGGCCGGAACGGTCCGCACCTTCTCCTCGTGGCGCGTGGCCAACGCCAGGGTGTCCTCGGCGCTGTAGAGCGCGAGATCATCCTCCAGCTCCGAGTGCGCGCCCGACGACCCAGCAGGCTCGTGCGCCCCCGGGGCGCGCGCGTGAGCGTCATGCGGCGCCGAGGACTCCGAGGAAGTGGACTCGCGCGGCGTCGCGGCGCGAGTGCCAGGCTCCCGGGACGCCGAGGCGGAGGACTCCGGAGCGCTGGACTCATGCGCCGCCGAGGCGATGCGCGGCGGCGGTGCGGGCGGAGGCATGCGCGGGGGCGGAGCCGCGGGCGGCATGCGGGGCGCGGGCGCCGGCTCCGACGCAGGGAGGTCCGCGGTGAGCGCGGCCATCGAGTCATCGGTCGTGGCGGTGCTCCGCGTGCGCGAGGCGGGGGGCGATGCGCTCGTGCGCGGCGCGGGGCGAGTCTCCTCGGGGGGCGGCGCGGGCCGCGTCTCCACCGGAGGCGACGGGGCGCGGCTCCCGGGCCGCGCCTCCGTCACGGTCCGAGACGCGGGCGGCTCACCCCCGACGAGGACGCGCGCGGGGCGGGCCGCGGACTGGAAGAGGGCCACCCGCTCACCGCCCGCGGTGACGCCCTCCACGTAGTACTCGACGCCCGGTGCCACCAGATGATCCGCGGGAATGACGCCGCGGTAGAGGTCCCCGTACTGCCGCTCCATCGCCACCTGGGCGTAGGACTCGCCCGGGCCTCGGTAGCGGATGAGCAGGTCGAGCACGTGCCCGCCGTCCACCAGCGTTCCGTCCAAGCGCAGGGGCTGATTGGCCTCGGCGCGGGGGGGCGCGGAATGCAGCAGCGTCGGCTCCTGGGCCCATGCGGGCAGCCCAGCGAGGAGCACGAGGGAGAGGGAGATCGTGCGAGCGAGTGCGGTCTTCAAGGGCACGAGAATGGTCCATTGCCATGATTGGAGAGTCAAGGAGCGGCACGTCACGGCTCAGGCCGATTTTTTGCCGCCTCACGCAGCGCGTGCGACGGTGCCCCCGCTCCATGCGCGCGTCGCTCGCCCTTCACCTCTCCCTCTTCCGTCGACAGAGGGCCCAGATTGCCCGAGTCGTCGAAGGACGGACCGAGGCCTTCCGCGCCTACGAGGCTCGGTACCGCCGTCGCACCGCCGCGTATTCACGCGTGGTGCCCCTCGCGTTCGTACACCAGCAGTTGCAGGCCTCGGACGTGGTGTACGTGGGCGACTACCACACGCTGCCGCTCGCGCAGCAGACGTACCTGGAACTCGTCGAGCACGCGCTCACGTCCGGCCGCCGCGTCGTTCTCGCCCTCGAGTGCGTGGAAGGCCGGCACCAGGGTGCGGTGGACGCCTATCTCGCGGGCCGTCTCCCGGAGCGCTCGCTGTTCTCCCGGCTCGGGCTCTCCGGCGCGTCCACCTTCGGGCCCGCCACGGGCAGCCGCGCCGTCCTCGCGTTCGCGCGGCGCCACAAGCTGGACGTGGTGGGCATCGACCGCCGCGCCCAGGGTGAGCGTTCGCTCGCGCTGCGAGACGCCTATGCCGCCGAGCGCATCGCCCGCGCGGCCCGCGCCGAGGATCGCCCGCTCGTGCTCGTGCTCGTGGGCCAGTACCACCTGGCGCCCTGCCATCTTCCCCTTCAGGTCGAGCGCGCGCTGGGCGAGGACCACGCGCGCCGCGGGCTCGTCGTCTACCAGAACGCGGAAGGCCTCTGGTGGCGCCTGGCCCGCGAGGGGCGCGTGGGCGAAGCCGAGGCCGTGGAGCTGGCCGACGGCGCGCTGTGCCTCCTGAACGCCTCCCCGGTGATGTGCCAGCAGAGCTTCCTGGACTACCTGGAGGCAGAGGCGGGAGATGCGCCGCTCGAGGTGGATCGCACCGCGGCGGAGCGCTTCCGCGAGATGTCCGAACTCATTGGCCGGCTCGCGGGCGTCCCCGTCGGGCGCGCGCTGGACTCGGTGGAGGTGACGACGGCGGCGGACAGCGACGTGCTCGCGCGGATCCGTCGGCGTGGCCGCTTCACCCAGGCCGAGGTGTCCCAGCTCCGCAAGCACATCCTGACGCGCGAGAGCGGCTACATCCCCCGGGCGCGCACGGCCTACCTCGCGTCGCTCTCGCTCAATCACGCGGCGGAAGAGGCCGCGCACTTCGTCCGGCACTGCGCCGTGGGCGACGCCATGGAAGCACCCCGCGGCGCGTCCGAGGCCTTCTATGCGCGCTGCCTGGAAGAGGCGCTCGGGTTCTTCGGCTCGAAGCTGGTGAACCCGCGCCGCACCTGCCCGGGAGTGGCCGAGTGGGCTCGCCGCTTCGGTGCGTCCCGAGGCGTGGACCGCCAGGTCGCCGCGTTCGTGCTCGCGCACAAGGCGGCGGAGACCGAGGGCCCCGAGGAGGCCGTGAAGCTCCTGCCCCTGCGCCGCGATCACCTCTTCCACGGCGTGAGCCACGCGCTCGGATACCTGCTGGGCGACGCGCTCTACCGCGCCTTCGATGCGGGCCACGTGGACACCGCCGACATCCGCGCGCTGTTCCGCGACCCGCTCGATGACCCACGCGGCGCCTACTTCGCGTGGACCGAGCGCGTGCACACCTGAACCCACGCGTCACTCCCCTCTTCCGGGCGAGCCCGCCCCCTGGTTTGATTCGCAAATCAATCCAGGGAGCACCGCCGCCATGAAGATGACCGAACGCGTGGAGAAGCTCGCCGAGCAGCGCCAGCGCAACGAGGGCATGGGAGGCCCCGAGCGCATCGAGCGACAGCATGCCAAGGGCAAGCTGACCGCTCGCGAGCGCCTCAAGCTGCTGTTCGACCCCGGCACCTTCGAGGAGATGGGGTTGCTTGCCGCGCACCTGGGCAACCTCCCGGAAGAAGAGGAGGACAAGCCCTCGCCCGCCGACGGCGTCATCACCGGCACGGGCGAGATTGACGGTCGCCCGGTGGCCGCCGCCGTCTACGACTTCACCGTGTTCGGGGGCTCCATCGGAGAGATTGGCGAGCGCAAGGTGGCGCGGCTTCGCGACCTCGCGCTCAAGAATCGCATCCCCATCGTGTGGCTGGTGGACTCGGCCGGCGCGCGCTTGGAGGCCTCGGCGGGCGTGGATCCGCGCCGCATCGCGAGCTTCGCGGACACGGGCTACCTCTTCCGCGAGCAGGTCGTGATGAGCGGTGTGGTGCCGCAGGTGGCCGCCATGGTGGGCCCCGGTGCCGCCGGCACGGCGTACATCCCTGGCCTCGCGGACTTCGTCCCCATGGTGAAGGGCACCAGCTCCCTGGCCATCGGCGGTCCCTACCTCGTCGAGTCCACGGTGGGCGAGAAGGTCTCCGAAGAGGAGCTGGGCGGCGCCAAGGTCCACAACGAGCTGTCGGGCGTCGCGGATGCCGAGTACCCCGATGACGCCACCTGCGTGGCCGCCGTGCGCGAGTACCTGGGCTTCTTCCCGTCGCACTGCGAGGACAAGCCGCCCCGCCGCCCCACGAGTGATCCGTTCGATCGCCGCGACGAGGACCTGCTCAAGATTGTTCCCGAGAGCCCTCGCCAGGCCTTCGACATCCACAAGGTCATCCTGTCGCTGGTGGATGAGCGGAAGTTCTTCCCCATGAAGCCGCGCTGGGCGCGCAACGTGGTGACGGGACTGGCGCGCATCGACGGCTATCCGCTGGGCATCGTGGCCAACAACTCCATGTACCTGGGCGGCATCCTCGACGTGAACGCGGCGGACAAGGCCGCGCGCTTCATCAACCTGTGTGACGCCTTCAGCATCCCCCTGCTCTTCCTGCAGGACGTCCCCGGCTTCATGGTGGGCACCAAGGTGGAGCAGCAGGGCATCATCCGCCACGGCGCCAAGATGATGTACGCGGCGGCGAGCGCCACCGTCCCCAAGTTCACCGTGGTGGTGCGCAAGGGTTACGGCGCCGGCTACTACGTGATGAACGGTCGCGCCTTCGAGCCCGACCTGCTCGTGGCCTGGCCTGGCGCGGAGATCGCCGTGATGGGCCCAGAGGGCATGGTGTCCATCGCCGCGCGCAAGCTGCTCCAGAGCGCCGAGAGCCCCGAGGCCGCCGCCGCGCTCAAGAAGGAACTCTCGGACGGCCTGCGCCAGCACATCCGCATCGAGCGCACCGCCGCCATGGCGATGGTGGATGACGTCGTGGATCCCCGCGACACGCGCCGCCTGCTCGCGCGAGCGCTCAAGCGGACCGCGAACAAGAAGGTGGAGCGCCCCTTCCGCCGCCGGGAAATCTCTCCCGTCTGATTGGCGGCACCGACGGGGTGGCGCGCTCGCACCGTGAGCGCCCACCCCGCTCTTCCCAACCCCGACGCTGAGCTGGGAATGACGCGCAGCGTGAACCGCCCGAAAAGTTGAAGGGTGGTTCAGGATTCAGCCGCGCGCGACGCGTCGCGCCTTGAATCCAGACATCCAAAGACAGTCAGGTCTCGACCCTCGGCCGCCCCTCCATCCCCCTCGCGGGCAGCCCGGGAGGCACCATGCGCGGTCGAGGCATCCGCCCACTTCCGTCGTTCACGCCGTTCCCCTGGCTGCGTCTCGGCGCGCTGCTCGCCACCGTCGTGACGGGCTGCGGTCCCGTCGGTACGGACTCCGCGGAGAGAACGCGCGAGCCCGTTGCACAGACGCGACAGGAGCTGACGCAAGTGACGGGCTTCGGCTCGAATCCCGGCAACCTGCTGATGTATCGACAGGTGCCGGCGAACATGCCCGCCAATGCGCCGCTCGTCGTCGTGCTGCATGGCTGCACGCAGAGCGCGTCGGCCATCGAGTCCAGTGGCTGGACGGCCGCGTCCAACGTCTACAAGTTCTACGTCGTCTACGCGCAGCAGCAGAGCAGCAACAACTCCACGAGCTGCTTCAACTGGTTCGAGCCCGGTGACTCAGTGCGCGGCGGGGGTGAAGCCCTGTCGATCAAGCAGATGGTGGACGCGATGAAGGCCACGTACTCCATCGACTCGGCGCGGGTGTTCGTCTCGGGGTTCTCCGCGGGCGGCTACATGGTCCCCGTCATGCTGGCCACCTACCCGGACGTGTTCGCCGCGGGCGCCATCAACTCGGGCGGCCCGTACCGCTGCGCCAACTCGATGACCGAGGGCTTCTCATGCATGAGCCCTGGCGTCGACAAGACGCCCGCGGCCTGGGGTGACCTCGTGCGCAACGCCAACCCGGGCTACTTGGGTCCGTGGCCTCGCGTCTCCATCTGGCACGGCACCAGCGACTTCACGGTGAAGTCCTCCAACCTCACGGAGTCCATGGAGCAGTGGACCAACGTGCACGGCATTGACCAGGTGGCCGACACCAGCGACACGGTCGGCGGCTTCCCTCACAAGGTCTACCGGAACAGCGCGGGCACGGCGCTCGTGGAGACCTACGAGATCACCGGCATGGGCCACGCCGTCCCGGTGGATCCGCAGTACAGCTTCCCCGGCACCAGCACCGTCTGCGGTGCCACGGGCGCGTACCTGTCCGACGTCAACCTGTGCGGCACCTACGCCCAGGCCCAGTTCTTCGGCCTGACCGAGACCGGCACCCCGCCCACCGACACCACGCCACCCACGGTGGACGTGACCGCGCCTGCCTCGGGTAACACCGTGAGCGGCACGGTCAACGTGACCGCGAGCGCGTCCGATGACGTGGGCGTGGCGCGGGTGGAGTTCTACGTGGACGGGAGCCTCGCGGGCACGGACACCACCGCGCCCTATGCGCTCGCCTGGAACACCACGACCGTCGCGAACGGCAACCACGCGTTGAGCGCCCGGGCCTTCGATGCGGCGGGCAACTCCAGCACCGACGCGGACACCTCCGTCACGGTCAGCAACAGCGGCGGCACGACGCCGACCACCGCGACCTTCTCGAGCATCACGGCCGAGGACGGCTACGTGAAGGCGAACGCGGACGGCAGTGCCCCCGTGCTGGGAACGCTCACGGGACTCGCGCTCGGACGCGGGACGGACGGCAAGCAGAACCGCGCCATCCTCTCGTTCGACACATCGAGCCTGCCCGAGGGCGCGACCTTGCAGCGCGCCTTCGTCACCGTCACGTACTCCTCCGGCTCGGGAGATCCCTGGGCGAGTCCCGCCAACAACTCGCTCGTCGTCGACGTGAACTCCGGCCCCTTCAACGCGGCCACGCTGGAGACGAGTGACTGGGCCGCGAGCGCCACGGCCAGCGCCGTCGTGGGCATCGCGAAGTTCACGTCGGGCACGGCCAACTCCGTGGACTTCTCGGGAGCGGGGCTCTCCTCGCTCAACACGGCGGGCCGCACACAGCTTCGGCTCCGCTTCGCGCAGGATCCGACCAGCACCGCGTATGTCTTCATCAAGGACGGCGCGAGCGCCACCCTCACGGTCCTCTACACGCCGTAGGCCATCCGGGCGGACGGCGGGCGGCGCGTGCCCCCGCCGTCAGAGGTCCACGGGGCTGGAGGTGGCCTCGGACGAACCGAACGTGCCATCACCTCGCAGCTCCCGGAGTACTTCCTTCCGCTTGAGGCTCAGGGCGCGAATGGTGCCATCCGGCCGCATGCAATAGATGGCTGTCTGGCCGTGCGCGCCCACGCACACCGTGCCCAGCTGCGGGTAGAGCATCACCATCGCCAGCTCGGTCTCCAGCGGCCCCGCGATGAGCACATGCGTGTGAACCGAGCTGGTGGGATGGTTCCCCTCCGCGTCCTCGCTCATGTCCACGGGGATCATCCCCTGGTGCAGGGCGACCTCTTCGCGCACCGTGCGGCCATCCAGACTGAAGCGGAAGCGGAAGTCCCCGCCGAGCAGGAAGCGCTCCGGATCCGTCATGCCCTGCATCACGTACACCGTGATGCCCTCGGAGTCCTCGAACACGACCGGATTCATCTGCCGTCGCCCATGCGCTTTGAACGTGCGCTCGGTGGCCGCGCTCACCGCGCGCGCCAGACCATCGAACGACGCGGGCAGCTCACCCACGGGCAACGACTCCATCTCCTCCGAGAACTCGACGGGCGCCCGGTAGGCGTAGACCGGGACGAAGCGCTCGGTGCCCTCCAGGTGTCCGAAGACGGAGTACCAGGCGTTGCCACGCGCCACGGTGAAGAACATCCCCAGCCCCGAGGTATCCAGATCCTGGCGCTCGCTCAGCAGGTCAGAGGCCCGGATGGCCCCCTGCTCCGATGCGACGATGGCCCGAGCCCGAGCCTGGATGCGCACCAGCTCCGACTCTTCGAGCAGCGTGTCCAGGAACGGCTTCGGTGCCGCTGGTGCCGCTGCCTGCGCCGTGTTCCGTGGGCTCGGCGCGGCCTCACGGTGCGCACCGCAGCCCAGGGTGAGGAGTGCCACCGAACCGAGAAGCGCACGACGCATGGAGGCTCCGAATCAACGAGGAGCCACCAGTCTGCGCCACCCGCTCGCGCACGTCACGCGATGCACACCTCAGCGGCCATCGGATCCGAGAGCTCGCCGTGGCTCGTGCTGGCTGGCGGCGAGTACGCGAGCGAATGGAAACTCCGCGGCACCGCGCTGGAACTGACGGCGGCCTTACGCGCCCTGCGGACGGGGCGCGACCGCCGCGCGGATGCGCTCGTGGAGCGCGTGGCGACGCTCGCGGAACTGCTCTCGCTGCGCCTCGGTGAGCGGCGCGCCGCTGGACTCGCGCGCGGCCTTCATTTCGTCGCGGAGCTGACGGGCCTCGGTCTTGAACTGGTCGGCCTGGGCCTGGCTCAGGCGGCCCTCGGACACACGGCGGTCCAACCGATGCTCCAGCTTCGCGAAGCCACGTCCCCCGCGGTGGCCCCCATGCCCGCGCTCGGAGTGCTCGCACGTGGAGGTGGCGGGCGAACTCGACGTCGTGGGCGCCTGCTGCGCGAGCGCGGGGAGCGCGAACAGCGCGACGGCGAGCGTGGAACGGAGAAGGGATGACGAACGCATGACGGGTTCCTCTGTCGCTGGGGAGCGCCGCGGCTCGACAGTGAGGCGCGGCGCTCGTTTCACAGGGAAGAACCCACGGGGCCCGGGATGGTTAAATCCACGGCCAACCCCGAGTGACGGCGACTACTGGGTGATGCAGTCACCCATGTCGTAGTTGAAGTCCTGGCGCGGCGTGTGGCCCGGGTCCTGGTTGATGAGCGCGACGTTCAGCTCCGTGTACGTGACTTCCTGGGAGCTGCCGATGACCGTCTGGGTGCGCACGTTGCGCGTGGTGGACACCACCACCTTGCCGATCGAGCCGTTCGGCTCCACGCGGTAGCAGTTCAGGATGTGCGGATCGGACGCCGCCACGCGACACGTGGTGTACTGACCGAAGACCGTGCGCTTCTCGAACGTGCAGCGGCAGTCCCACGGATCGTACTCCTCCGTGACGGTCGCGGCCTCATAGCCACCCGAGGCCGTGCGGACGATCTCGATGAACGAGCCGTCCTGCGGCTGCTCGCAGTACAGCAGCGTGTTCGAGGTCACGCGGTCCTTCTTGTTCGCGAGCTTCGCCGCGGTGGTGTCGCCCTTCGGCGCCTGAGGCGCGGGCTCACAGCCGAGCCCCAGCACGGCGCAGCCCAGAACGAGGACAGACGGGAGCTTCCAGGAGAAATGCATTCGCGTTCCTTTGGGAGAGGTCCGGAGCAGTCCGGACCGCGCGCATGGGAGCTTTTCCAGCTTCCCCACGCAACACCCATTTCGGTGGAATGGGTGCGCCTGGAACGTGACACGCGCGCTACGGCCGAGCGGGCTTCAGCGCGCGCGTAGCAATGAAGGGAGAGAGGAATTCCGAGAGGCGATCTCCCTCCATGTACTTGTCCTCGTACAACCCGATGAGGTGGAAGCCCGCGTCCGTCTGTCCGCCGAGCTGTTCCTCCAGCGAGTGCGCCACGCACAGCGGCTCGCCCTTGTCGGAGTACCGGCGCCGCTCCTCATCCGTCAGGCTGGTGAAGTCCGAGTACGGCATCGTGTACTTCAGTTGCAGATGCCCCTGCTCCTGCAGCACCGGATCGAAGAGGAAGCTGACGGGGTTGCAGACGCCAGAGAGGAGCACTCCCCCCGGGCGCAGCACGCGGAAGGCTTCCTTCCAGACGGGCCGAATGGCATCCACGAAGACGTTGGAGCACGGGTGGAAGATGAGATCGAAGCTCTCATCCGCGAAGACAGACAGGTCGCGCATGTCGCCTTCGACGAGTCGGAGATTCAGCCCCTCGCGCTCGGCCACCTTGCGGTCCTGCCCGAGCTGCGCGGGCGAGTTGTCGAACACGGTGACGTCCGCGCCCGCCGCCGCGAACACGGGGCCCTGCTGGCCTCCTGCGCTCGCCAACCCCAGCACCTTCTTGCCCTTGAGGTCCCCGAACCAGGACCTCGGCACCGGCTTGGTCGGCGTCAGCAACACCGACCACTCGCCGCGACGCGCCGCGGCGATGACTTCAGGCCCCACGGGCAGCGTCCAGCGGTTCTGCCCCTTGGTGACCTCTTGATTCCACGCCTCGCGGTTGTACGCGCGCACATCCACTTCAGCCTTCATGCAACACCCTTCCTTCCATGCCACCGGCAACGGTGATGACCTCGCCGGTGACGTGACCGCTGATCCGGTCTGACGCGAGCGACACCACCACCCGCGCCACGTCCTCGGGCTGCCCCACCTTGCGCAGCGGCATGGTCCGCGTGACGCGCCCCACGAACGCCGGGTCGTCCAGCTTGTTGCGGTGGCGATCCACCGCGGTCCAGCCCGGGCACACCACGTTCACCCGACCCAGCGGCGCGATGCGGCCCAGCTCGTTCTTCAGGCTCTTGAGGAAGCCGCCCGTGAGCGCGCCCTTGGCCGCCGCGTAGTCCGCGTGGCCCGCCTCGCCGAACAGCCCCGCTGTCGAGCTGATGATGACGATGTTGCCCGAACCCGTGGTGGCCACGTGCCGAAGGAAGGCGCGGCAACTCAGGAACACGCTGTCCAGGTTCTCGGCGAGCGTGCGCCGCCACCGGGCCAGCGACATCTGCCACACGGCCTCGTCGGCGGGAGGCCACACGCCCGCGTTGCACACGAGCACATCCAAGCGCCCCAGCCCCGACACCGCGGCGGGGACGAGCGCATCCACCTCGGCCTCCACCGTGAGGTCCGCGCGCACCGCCACGCCTCCTACCTCACGCGCCAGGTCGGCGGCCTTGGCGACGTTGGCGTGGTGGTGGACCGCCACGCGCGCGCCCTCCTCCGCGAAGGCGCGCACCAGCGCGGAGCCGATGCCGCCCGCGCCTCCTGTTACCAGCACGCCGTGGCCGCTCAGCCCCGTATCCATGTGCCTGTCTCCTCGACGTCGCTGGCGCGGGCTCTAGCCCAGGCGCAGAAGTTGGCGAGCCTGCTCGGGCGTGGCCAGCTCACGGCCGTGCGCCTTCGCGCGCCGGACCGCGTCCTGCACCAGCTCCCAGTTGCCCTTCGCGAGCACGCCCTTGGACACGTAGATGTTGTCCTCCAGGCCCACGCGCGCGTTGCCGCCCCGCTTCGCCGCCTCCTCCACGTAGGGGAGCTGGAAGCGACCCACACCCGCCACCGTCCAGGTGGAGTGCTCGGGCAACGAGGCGATCATGAAGTCCAGCACCTCGGGACGGGCCTGGAGCGTGCCCGGCACGCCGAGCACGAAGTCGAAGTGCGCCGGAAGCTCGACGAGCCCCTCCTTCGCCAGGTAGCGCGCCTCGTCGATCATCCCCACGTCGAAGCACTCCAGCTCCGGCCGGAGCCCCGCCCCGCGGATGCGCTTGGCGATGTCGCGAACGAGCGGGCGAGGATTCCAGAAGACCTCCTCGCCGAAGTTCACCGTGCCCGTGGTGAGCGTGGCCATGTCCGGCCGGTCCGCGCCCGTCAGCGTCAGCGGACCGCAGCGCTCGTCCACCGTCATGCCCACCGCGCCGCCCGTGGACGTCTGGATGAGCACGTCCGTGCGCTTGCGGATGGCGCGGATGGCGGCTCGGAACAGCTCCGCGTCCTGCGAGGGCTTGCCGTCCGCCGTGCGCACGTGCAGGTGCACCATGGCGGCGCCCGCCTCGCGGCAGCGGACCGCGTCCTCGGCGATCTCCTCGGCGGTGATGGGCAGGTGCGGCGTCTGAGCGCGCGTCGTCTCCGCGCCCACCATCGCCGCGGTGATGACCATGGGAGGCAGGCTCATCGCGCGCCTCGCTGCTTGTCCTTGGGCACCACGCAGGTGCCCGTGGCGCGGCACACCACCACGGGCTCGGCCAGCACGTCCGCCGCGGAGTCGTTCACGTCCGTGCGAGGACGGATGACCTTGCGCGCCTCGAAGCGCATCTTCCGGGACGTGTTGCCCTCCGAAAGAATCTCGCCCTCGGCCTCGATGAAGTCCCCGGCGTACACCGGCGCGAGGAACTCCACCGCGTCATAGGCCCGGAAGAGGCCCTCGTCGCCATCGGCGCGGATGCACAGCTCGGTGGCCACGTCGCCGAACAGGCCGAGCATGCGAGCCCCATCCACCAGGTTGCCGCCGTAGTGCGCGTCGTGGCTGCTCATGCGCAGGCGGATGACCGCCTTCATTCCCGTGCTCACTGCGGCTCTCCCTGGTAGTGCGCGTCCGCGGACTCCTTGCCCATCTTCTTGAGCAAGGCGTGAACGATGTAGTTGGCCACGTCCGACGGCTTGGTGCCCGGGCCGAAGCCCGCGTCGAAGCCCAGCTCCAGCGCCAGCTTGTGGTCCACGCGCGGGCCGCCCAAGAGGAGCTGCACCTTGCCGTGGATGCCCGCGGCCTTGGCCGCGTCAATGAACTGCCGCGAGTTGTCCTTGTGCACGTCGCGCTGGGTGACCACCTGGGACACCAGGATGGCGTCGGCGTTCTTCGCCATCGCCTTCTTGATGAGGTCCTCGTTGGGGACCTGGCTGCCCAGGTTGAACGCCTCGAACCCGGGGTAGCGCTCCAGGCCGTAGTCGCCCGCGTAGCCCTTCATGTTCAGGATGGCGTCGATGCCCACCGTGTGCGTGTCCGTGCCGGTGCACGCGCCGAACACGACGATGCGCCGCCCCACCTTCTCCTTGATGAGGCCGTTGAGGTCATCGAAGCCCATCTTGCGGACGATGACCTCGGGGACGTCGATCTCCGAGTAGTCGAGGTACATGCCCGAGCGGGCGTACACGATGAAGAAGGTATAGGTGTCCGCGGCGCGCTCGGCGGCGGCGACCTTCACGTCCGTGAAGCCCATCTTGCGGGCGAACACGGCCGCGGCCTCCTTGGCCTTCTCCGACAGCGGCACCGGCAGGGTGAAGGACAGCTGCACCACGCCGTCGTCGCGACGGTCTCCGTACGGACGGATGATCTGCTTGCTCGGCTTCACCATCGGCTCACTTCCCCCCTGCGCGCGTGAACATCACGCTCGTGCCCACCTTCTGGGCCAGCGGCGCGAAGCGGTCCTGCTTGCCCTGCTCCAGATGGAAGACCACCGACCAGGTCGTCTTCCCGTTGCAGCCCACGTACGTCATGGTCTGCACCGCGCCACTGCCATCCGCGGCCGTGTCCGAGTCCGTGCGCCAGGCCGCCGGCTGACCGCCCACCGACAGGCGCGTCCAGCCCGTGCCTCCGATGGAGCGGACAATCTTGTCCACGCAGACCTGGGCCTTCATGCCCGCGGTCTGCACCGCGCCCACGTCCACCAGGAAGTAGGCATCCCCCGACGGCGCCAGGAACTTGTCCGAGCCCTCCGCCATCGAGTGGGTCCATGCCGCCGGGACCTTCAGCGAGATGGACTTCACCGGGTACGCCGACAGCGCATCCGCCGAGCCGCCCGCGGCCAGCATCAACGACAGAAAGGTGCCGACCATCATGACGCCTCCAGGAGTTCCAGGAACGGGTTGAAGTAATCCGGAGCCTTCTCCAGCACGCCATCCAGGCCCTTGCCGCCGGTCTCCTCGCGCTTCACGTCGCCGAAGCGCCCCTTGCCGATGGCGGCCACCATGCCCTCGTCACGGCACTCCTGGAGAAGCTCCATCGCCTTGCCGAACACCTCGCGCGCGCGGTTGGCGATCTTCCCGTCCTCGCGGATGGTGAACTCCTCGTCGATGCCACGCGCCGCGCGGTGGATGTACGCCGCCGACTTGAGGGCCACGAAGCGGTCCGCGAGCAGCGGCGTGTGCATGGCCTCGGTCATCATGCCGAGCAGCTGGATGCCCTGCCGCGTCCAGATGGCCACCAGGTCCGCCATCACGTCGTACGCGTGGCTGAAGAAGATGTCCGTCTCCTTGTGCTTGGTGGGCGGCATGTACTTCAGCGGCGCGTCGGGGAAGCAGCGGCGCACCAGCATGGCCTGCGACAGCTCCAGGAGGAGCGTGTCGTCGCGGTACGGATCAATCTCGTACGAGTGGCCGATGCCGAGCTGCCAGTCCTTGAGGCCCGCGCGCTTGGCGAAGGACTCGTTGATGAACTGGCTGGCGATGACCGTGTGGGCCGCGTCGTAGGCGTCGGCCGTGGTGATGTAGTTGTCCTCGCCGGTGTTGATGATGATGCCGGCGAGCGCGCAGATGCGGCGGCTGAAGTACTGGTCGATGAACGTCCGACGCATGTTGATGTCGCGGAAGAGGATTCCGTACATCGCGTCGTTGAGGAGCATGTCCAGCTTCTCGTAGGCCGCGCAGAAGGCGATCTCCGACATGCAGAGGCCGGACGAGTAGTTGGTCAGCTGGATGTAGCGCTTGAGCTTGCGGCTCTCGTCATCCAGGGCCTCGCGCATGACGCGGAAGTTCTCCTGGGTGGCGTAGGTGCCGCCGTAGCCCTCGGTGGTCGCGCCGTGGGGCACGTAGTCCAGCAGCGACTGCGCGGTGGAGCGGATGACCGCGATGACGTCCGCGCCCGCCTGGGCCGCCGCGCGCGCCTGATCCACGTCGTCGTAGATGTTGCCGGTGGCGACGATGACGTACTTGTGCGGCGCCGGAGACATGGGGAACTGCTTGCGCAGGTCGTCTCGCTGGCTGATGCGCGCGCGCATGTCCTCCATGGCGGCGCGGGCCTCGGCGCGAACCTCCGCGCGCAGGTTCTGCTCCATCTCCGGAGACAGCGCGGCGAGCTTCTCGGTGGGCAGCGCGGTGAGGCGTTCCACGGCCTCCAGCGGACTCTTCGCCCCCAGTTGGAGGGCCCGGCCGTACCAATAGGCGGCCCCCTTGTTGAGCACCCCGGCGGCCTTCAGCTTGTCGACCATCAGGTTGGCGAGCGGCACCCCGCGCGCCCCGGCACCCGAGATGCCGAAGAACCGAAGAACGGTGCGCTCGATAGAAACAGTGGTGTTGTGGCGGATGAGGTCGAACGTCGGGTTGACGATCTCCTCCGCCAGCGTGCGCGCATGAGCTATCTGCGCGTCGTCGATGAACGGGCCTGGCATGCGCGGCACCATACCCGCCAAAGGGTCGGAAGTGCTCAAGAAACCCGGCACGCAACCCCCTCCAAGGTCCTCAGTTTCCAAGGCTCGCACGCTCGCCGCACCGCGCCGTGAACCCGCGCGCCCCGGAACCCGGGCCGGGCGTGCGCCTCCCTTGGCACTGACGCCACCACACCGGAATCCCGGTGACGCCAACCACCGAAATCCCGGTTCACGCACCGAGGGGACGGTGGCGAGATGCCACGGCTCACATCCAAGCTCTCGGATTCATTGAACCCAGGCGGACGGCACGCGGGCTGCTCAAGGGGTCGGGCGCAACGCCCTCTTCCCCACTGGAGCCCCCGCATGAAAGTCCATTCGTTGGTCCTCGCGGCCCTGTTCGCTGGCACTCCGACCCTGGCGGCCGGCACGCCGCCTCCCCTCACCACCGACTCGGGGGCGCCTGCGGGCACCAACCAGAGCTCCAAGACGGCGGGCCCGCGCGGCGGCGTGCTGCTGGAGGACTTCCACCTCATCGAGAAGCTCGCGCGGTTCGATCGCGAGCGCATCCCCGAGCGCGTGGTGCACGCGCGCGGCGTGGGCGCGCACGGCACGTTCGAGAGCTACGGTGACTTCTCGCAGCTGACGCGCGCGTCTCTCTTCTCAGCCAAGGGCAAGAAGACACCGATGTTCGTGCGCTTCTCCACCGTCATCCATCCGACGGGCTCGCCCGAGACGCTGCGCGACCCGCGAGGCTTCGCGCTCAAGTTCTACACGGACGAGGGCAACTGGGACCTGGTGGGCAACAACCTGCCCGTCTTCTTCATCCGCGACGCCATCAAGTTCCCGGACATGGTGCACAGCCTCAAGCCGTCACCCGTCACCAACCGACAGGACCCCAATCGCTTCTTCGACTTCTTCTCGCACGTGCCCGAGTCGACGCACATGCTCACGCAGGTCTACTCGGACCTGGGCATCCCGGCGAACTACCGCCAGATGAACGGCCACGGCGTCCACGCCTTCAAGTTCGTCAACGCGAAGGGCGAGGTCCGCTACGTGAAGTTCAATTGGAAGTCGCAGCAAGGCGTGCGGAGCCTCACCGCCGAGGACGCCGCGCGCGTCGCGAGCCAGGACTTCCAGCACGCCACGCAGGACCTCTACACCTCCGTCCAACAGGGCAAGTTCCCCGTGTGGGAGCTGAGCGCGCAGGTGTTGGATCCGAAGGACCTGGATGCGTTCACGTTCGACCCGCTCGACGCCACCAAGGTCTGGCCCGAGGCCAAGGTGCCCTCCGTGAAGCTCGGCAAGTTCACGCTCAACGCCATGCCGGACAACTTCTTCGAGGAGACGGAGCAGGCCGCCTTCTCGCCGGGCGTCGTGCCTCCAGGCATCGAGCCCTCCGAGGACCGCCTGCTGCAAGGCCGGCTCTTCGCCTACGCGGACACGCAGCGCTACCGCATCGGCGCCAACTACCTGTCATTGCCCATCAACCGCGCCCAGGCTCCCGTCCACAACAACAACCAGGGCGGAGCGCTCAACGCGGGCCACACGAAGTCGGACGTCAACTACGAGCCGAGCATCACGCGCGAGACGGCCGATGCCCCGGCGTACCTCCTGTCCGATGCGCCCCTGACGGGCAGCACCCAGCAGCGGCCCATCGACAAGGCGGACAACTTCTCGCAGGCGGGTGACTTCTACGCGGCGCTCAGCGCCCCGGAGAAGGAGCGCCTCGTGAAGAACCTCGCCGCGGACCTGGGGCAGGTGCGCGACGCGAAGGTGAAGGCGCGCATGGTCGGTTTCTTCTACAGCGCGAACGCCGACTACGGCACGCGGCTGGCCAAGGCCGTGGGCGTGACGCTGGACGACGCCCGCGCCACCCTCGCCGCGCGATAGGTCGAGCGCTGCCGGCCCTCGGCGCACGCAGCGTCGAGGGGTTTCCTTTTCGTTCCGCCCTGCCCTCGCGCGCCTCATCGGTCCGCGCGAGGACACCTGGAGGTCGTCATGGTTCGCAGACTGTTGCTCGCCGTCGTGGGACTCATGGGTGTGGTGGGGCTGGTGCTCGTCGCGGCCTGGTGGTCCCTGCGGGCGCCGCCCCGCGAGGGTCGATTGCTCGCGACGAGCGAGGCGGAGCGCTACCTGCTGGCCGCCGCGCGGGAGGGCGACACCGAGGTGGTGACGGGGCTCGTGAAGGCGGGGACGCCCGTGGACGCACGTGACTCGCGCGGCTTCTCTCCGCTCATCCTCGCGGCCTATCACGGCCATGTGGACACGGTGCGCGCGCTCATCGCCGGCGGCGCGGATGCTTGCGCGGGCGACAATCGCGGCAACACCGCGCTCATGGGCGCCGCGTTCAAGGGCCACGCGGACATCGTCGCGGTGCTTCAAGAACAACCGTGCGCGGTGGATCAGACCAACCGCCTGGGTCAGACAGCGTTGATGTTCGCCGTGCTCTTCGGCCGCGACGACGTGGCCCGCCAACTGCGAGGGAACGGCGCGTCCACGTCTGTCCGCGATGCCAGTGGACGCAGCGCGGAGGACTGGTCGCGGACCCAAGCGCCCGAGTCTCCCGTGGCGCCCGCGCCGGATGCCCCCACCGCCGCGAGGTGAGCCCGAGGCGCTACTCGATGCGGCACGCCTCGTCGAAGTCGAGCCGCGGGTTGCGCGGGAAGAGCTTCGTCGCGTCGCCGTGCCCCAGGTTGAGCAGGAGGACGGTCTTCCACTTCCCATCGGGGAAGAACGTGGCGTCGACCTTCCCCGTGTCGAACCCGGCCATGGGTCCACAGTCGAGCCCCAGCGCGCGCGCGGCCATGATGAGGTAGCCGGCCTGGAGCGAGGCGTTCACCACGGCCGTCTGCGCGCGAGCCGCGGGCGGCATGTTCGCGAAGCCCGTGCGCATGTCTCGCGCGGGGAAGAGCTTCGGGAGCTTCTCGTAGAACTCGGTGTCGTAGGCGAGGATGGCGGTGACGGGCGCCGTCATCGTCTTGTCCAGGTTCCCGGGTGACAGCGCGGGCTTCAGCCGCGCCTTCGCCTCGGGACTCTTCACGAAGACGATGCGCAGCGGCTGGGCGTTCGCCGCCGTGGGAGCCAGGCGGGCCAGCGCGTAAAGCTCGCGCAACACTGAGTCCTCCACGGGCACGTCGTGCCAGACGAAGTGCGTGCGCGCGTCGCGAAAGAGTTGATCCAACGCCGAGGCGGCGAGTGTGGGGGTCGTCTGCACGGTCATGGAGAGTCCCTGGGGTTGCGAGTCGCGCCGCAAACGTAAGCACCTGTCTCCAACGCGTCCCGCCTGCCCGCCCGCGCCCGCCAGGGCAGGCCTCCGCCCGAGCGGAGCGCCAGTTGGGTGGCGTGTCGCCTCGCATGGCTTCGGCTCCATCGCGCATGCGGATCAGCCCGGCGGTTCGGCGTCGGACCGCCCATGCAGACTCGCGCCATGACTTCTGGACAGCGCGCCGCCTCCTGCGCACCGGTGGCGCGCGCGACCCGGGTCAATGGCTCTCACGCACCTCGCGTGGCGTCGGATCCGACCTCCCCTGCGAAGCGGCGCGAAACGCAGTCGTCACGTGAGATGCATCGCCGCGCGCAGATGAGCTGGCGTAGCGTCCGCGGCCGTCATCACCTCCTCGCGAGGCCGCATCACGCGCTCCGAAGCCCATCCCCAACAGGCGATGGCGCCAGCCGGAAGAGGACGCGCGAGTGCTTGCAGGACCCACTCAACCTGTCGGGTTTTCGCCGCAGGAACGGCATTGGAGGCATGGAAGACGCCTTCAGCGTTTTCCACGCAACCCACGTACAAGCCGTCAACCTCCACGCTTGACTCGACATACACTTCTGTCCACATATTCCAGTATCGCTGGAGGTATTCTAGTGAAGAAGCAAGTCGCGAATCCGTGGTGCAGCTGGATGGGCGGAGTGTTGGGGTTGATGTTGACCGCATGCGGGCCGGCCAATGGAGGCCACACCGGACCCGAGGATGGACCGCCTGGCGCACCGACCGCGGTGACGGCCCAGGCGGGAGATGCGCTGGCGTTGCTGACGTGGAAGGCACCTGCCTCCGATGGCGGCGGACCGCTCCTCTACTACGTGGTGCGGTGCAATCCGGACTGTGGCGGCGCGCTCGTGTCCGCGCCGGACGTGCAAGCCACCGTGCGCGGCCTCAACAACGGGCAGCCCTATGTCTTTCACGTCAGCGCCGTGAACGAGTTCGGCGAGAGCGAGGCGTCCGTCGAGACGGTGTTCGTCACGCCGCAGGCGGGCATGGCCATTCCGTCGCCCACCATCCCGGGCCAGCCTCGGGCGGTGCGCGCGACGGCGGGCAACGGGCAGGCCTTCGTGAGCTGGCTGCCGCCAGCGAGCTTCGGCGGACAGGCGCTCCAGAGCTACCGCATCACCGCGAACCCGGGCGGCGCGTCGGTGACGGTGAACGCGCCCTCGTCGAGCGCGGTGGTGACGGGCCTGAGCAACGACACCAACTACGCGTTCGAGGTCGTCGCGCTGAACGCCTCGGGCGAGGGCCCCACCATTCGCTCCGGCGAGGTGCGTCCGCGCTCGGGCGGCCTGCCGGCGAACTGGGTGATGGGCTACTACGTGGGCTATCAGCGCGGCCTGTATCCGGTGGAGACCGTGGACCTCTCGCTGCTCACGCACCTCGCGGTGGGCCGCGTGCGTCCCCGCGCGGATGGGTTCCTCATCACGGACTTCGACGTGAGCGCGACGGAAGGCCCGGTCATGGCGCGCAAGCTGACGGACCGCGCCCACAAGGCGGGCCGCAAGGCCATCATGATGCTCGGCGGCATGGGTGAGCATGACGGCTTCGTGGGCGCCGCGTCGCCCGCGAGCCGCGCGTACTTCGTGCGCAACATCCTCACGACGATGACCGAGCTGGGCTTCGACGGCGTCGACGTGGACTGGGAGCCCATCAACCTGCCGCCGCAGGGGAACGATGGACAGCTCCTGCTCGCGCTGCTGGATGATCTGCGCGCCGCGCGCCCCGACATCCTCATCACCGTGCCGGTGGGCTGGGTGAACGCCAACTTCAAGATGGGCGACGCGGACAAGGCCTTCGCGCGTGAGCTGGCCGCGCGCGTGGACCAGATGAACGTCATGTCCTACGTCATGAGCGGCAACTGGGGCGGCTGGCAGAGCTGGCACTCGAGCGCCCTGCTCGGAGAGGACTCGCACCACCCCACGTCCGTCTCCAGCTCCGTGCTCGCCTATCTGGACGCGGGCGTGCCTCGGGGCCGGCTGGGCATGGGCATCGGCTTCTTCGGCTCGTGCTGGCGCGGCGTGACGGCGCCGGGCACGCCGCTCGATGACCGCACGGTGTTGGAGCAGCAGAGCGACAACGCCATGAGCTACGCCAACATCATGACCTGGTACTACACGCCGGATGCGCTGCGCTGGGACGAGGCGGCCCAGGCCAGCTACCTGAGCTTCCCCTCCGCGGCGGGGCCCCAGCACTGCAACTACGTGTCGTTCGAGGATCCCCGCTCGGTGTCCGCCAAGGGGCGGTGGGCGCGCGAGCAGGCCCTGGGAGGGACCATCATCTGGACCATCAACCAGGGCCACCTGCCCAACGCGCCCGCCGGGCAGCAAGACCCGCTGCTCCAGGCGGTCTACACGTCGTTCCTGGCGCAGTGAGCGCGCGGGACGCGCTCAGACGTAGCGCGTCTCGAAGAGCTGGCGCAGCGCGGGCTCGGTGCGCAAGAGCTCCAGCGTGAGGCTGGCGTGGCCGGGGACGTAGCCATTGCCCACGAGCATGGTGACGTCCTTGCCCACGCCCTCGGCGCCCAGGGCCGCCGCGGTGAAGCTGGTGGCCATGGAGAAGAAGATCGCGGTGCCGCCATCCTTGACGGAGAGGATGGTGGCCATCTCCGTGTTGCCCACGCTGGCGCAGTTGACCACCAGGTCGCAGAGCTGACCGCCCGTGGCCTGACTCACCGCCTCCATCACGTCCACCCCCTGCGTGGCGTCCACCTTCAGGGCGGAGTCACACAGGCCGATGGCGGACAGCGCGTCGAGCGCCTTCTGGGAGATGTCCAGGGCCAGCAGGCGCCCGCGGCTCTCCAGGTTGCGCCGCGCCTGGGCCAGACAGAGGGCGCCGCTCTTGCCCGCGCCCAGCACCGCCACCGTCATGCCCGGGCGCACGTGCCGCGCCACCAGCGCGGGAGCGCCGCACACGTCGAGCGCCGCCAGGGCGAGCGTGTCCGGGAGGTCCGAGGGCAGCTTCGCGTAGATGCCGCTGGCGAACAGCAGCGCGTGGCCGCGGATGTCCAGCCGGTCGATCTCGGGGTGCACCGCCTTCACCTCGTCGATGACGAGCGGCGTGAGCGTGAGGCTCACCAGCGTGGCGATGCGATCGCCCACCTGGAGCACGCCGCGCGCGCGGTGCTTGGCGCCCAGCTCCTTCACGCGGCCAATGAGCATGCCGCCCGAGCCCGTGACGGGGTTCTGCATCTTGCCGCGCTCGCGGACGATGTCCTGGATGCGCGCGGCGATGCGGCCCGTGTCCCCGCCCACCTCGTCCTTGATCTGCTTGAAGGACGCCGCGTCGATGTTGAGGCTCTCCACATCGATGAGCAGCTCTGACTCGCGGCACGGCAGCGAGGCATCCAGCTTGCGCGCGCGCTGCGGCAGCACGCCCTTCTCCCCGACGACGCGGGCCAGTCCATACACGTCGATGCTCATGGTCCCCTTCTCCCTCATTCCCGAGCCAGCCGCGGCATCACCACCGCCAGCGAGCGCTCGAACCGGTACGACACTCCCGTGTGGCCATCCTCGAACTCCTCGTGCACCAGCTCCACGCCGGCGCCCTTGAGGTCCTCGGCCATCATCCGCGTGCCCCAGCGCAGGTTGAACTCGTCGCGGGTGCCGCAGTCGAGGAACACCGTCTTCAGCTTGCGGAAGGCATCCAGGAACTTGGGAACGAAGCGCACGGGATCGTGCACGAGCCAACGGTTCCACACGTCCGAGCGCAGCCGCGCCGTCTGCACGTCGAAGGGCAATTCCAGATTGAGCGGCTCGCCCTTCTTCGGAGAGTACGCGGCGGCCATGGCCAGGATGTTCACCACGGGGAAGTCCTCGCCCCGCGCCTTCGTCTCGCGCACGCGCTTCTTGAAGTCCGCGAACCAGGCCTCCACGCCGCCCGCCTTCAGCAGCGCAGCGGCGGCCTTGGGCAGGTCCGGCAGGTAGCAATATTCGAAGTACGCATCCGCCGCGTGCGCGCCCAGGTGCGAGAACAGCTCCGGGTGGTAGCGGCCCATCATCAGCGCGCCATAGCCACCCGAGCTGTGCCCCACCACCGCGCGCGCGGCGGCCTTGGGCAGCGTGCGCCAGGTGCGGTCCACGAAGCCCACCACGTCCTTGGCCACGTAGTCGCGATAGCGCCCCAGCGCCTCGCTGTTCATCCACTGGCTGCCGCCCAGCGAGGTCCACCCGTCGGGGAACACCGCGATGGCGGGAGGCACCTCACCGGACGCGATGAGCGCGTCCAGCCGCTCCGGCACGGAAGGCGCGAAGCCCGAGGCGTTGGTCCAGGACCCCGCCCCATTGCCGAATGCGTGGAGGAAGTAGACGACGGGGTAGCGGCGCTCGTCCTCGCTGTAGCCCGGCGGCAGGTACACGGTCAGCCGGCGCCGGGAGGGGTCGCCCAGCGGGTTGGACTCCAGCGCGACCGACTGCAGCTCGCGGCTCTCGAGTGTTCCCTTCATCCGTGTCTCCCCCTCCGGGGACCCTCGCTCACGCGCGAGAGCCCGGAAGCTTTCCGAAGAGCTTCATCACCTGTTGCAGGTCCGCCCACGCGTTGCGCTTCTCCGCCGCGTTGCGCAGCAGGTAGGCCGGGTGGAAGGTGGGCATGAGCTGCACGCCCTCATACATGCGCCACGTCCCCCGCATCCGGGTGATGGGCGTGGAATCGCGCAGCAGCGTCTGCGCCGCGAACTTGCCGAGCGCCACGATGACCTTGGGCTGGAGCGCCAGGAGCTGCGAGCGCAGGAAGGGCTCGCACGCGGCGATCTCATCCGGCTCGGGATTGCGGTTGCCCGGCGGCCGGCACTTCACGACGTTGCAGATGTAGACGTCGTCGCGGCGGAAGCCCATCGCCTCGATCATCTTCGTGAGCAGCTCACCCGCCGCGCCCACGAACGGCACGCCCTGGAGGTCCTCGTTCTCGCCCGGACCCTCGCCCACGAAGACAAGCTCCGCGCGCGGGTTGCCCGAGCCGAACACGATATTCTTGCGCCCACTGCACAGCTTGCAGCGCTTGCAGTCGCCCAGCTCGCGGCGAATCTGATCCAACGTGGGCCGCTCGCCCTCCACCACGCCCGGCAGACCTGACGCCGCCCGGGCTGGCTGCGAAGGCACGTCGACGAGCATCCCCGAGGCCGCGGAAGCCCGGGCTGGAGCGCGCGGCGTCGCCGGAGACGCGATCGGAGCGGGAGGCGCGGCGCGCGGAGCCTCGGCCAACGGCGGCGCGGAGGGCGCCGTGCGGGGAGGCTCTGATGCGGCCACGGGGCGCGCGGGCGCGGCCTCGGCGGGCTTCGCGCGGGGCAGCATGGCGCGCATCGACGAGGCGGCCCGTTGCTGTTGCCGAAGCTCCGCGGCCACCTGGGCGTCGACCAGGAGCGCTCGCCCGCCGGTCTCCTCCTGCCAGAGCAGGTGGCGGCGCACGTCCTGAAGCACGTCGGCCAGCTCCTGCGCGGATTCGAGCGTCTCGTCGTTCACGGTGGGGTGGATCGGTAGCGGAGCAGGCCCCGGGAGGCAAGGAGGCACCGCTCTGAAGGTGCCCCCACGCTTAGCCCACGGGGGCCGCTCGCGCCACAAAGAGCGCGGACAGGAGGCTCCGCGCGACGTCGCGCTTGGTGCCCTCGAAGACCTGCTCGGCACCCGCGCGAGTCAGCAGCGTGACGCGGTTCGTCTCGGTGCCAAATCCCGCGCCGGGCGCCGACACGTCGTTGGCGACGATGGCGTCCAGGCCCTTGCGCTCGAGCTTCTCGCGCGCATGCTTCAGCACGTGCTCGGTCTCGGCCGCGAAGCCCACCAGCAGGGGCCGCCGCGCGGCGGCCGCCACCCGACGCGACGCCTCCAGCAGCACGTCCGGGGTGCGCACGAGCCGCAGCGTCTCCGGGGTCTCCCCCTTCTTCACCTTCTGGGGCGCCCGCGTCTCGGGGCGCCAGTCACTCACGGCCGCGGTGGAGATGAAGGCATCCACGGACTCCACCCGTGCGAGGACCTCGCGCGCCATGTCCTCCGCGCTCACCACGTCGACGACGTCCAACCCGGTGCGGTCCACCGCGCCCACGGGCCCCAGGACCACCGTCACGCGGGCCCCCAGGGCCCGGGCCTCGTGCGCCAGCGCCAGGCCCATCTTCCCGGTGGAGGGATTGGAGATGAAGCGGACGGGGTCCAGGTACTCGCGCGTGGGCCCGGCCGACACGAGGACGTGCCGCCCATGGAGCGGCCCTGTCCCCAGCCGCGAGGCCACCGCCTCGACGATGTCCCGCACTTCGGCGAGGCGCCCTGCCCCCACGTCGCCACAGGCCAGCATCCCGGCCCCGGGCCCGACCGCGGTGAACCGGGGACTCGCGAGCAGGACGGCCACGTTCTCCTGGGTTCGCTCGTTGTCCCACATCGCCACGTTCATGGCGGGGGCCACCACGACGGGGCCTCGGAAGGCGAGCAGCGAGGTCGTCACCGCGTCGTTGCCCAGGCCCGCGCGCAGGCGCGCCAGCAGATCCGCGGTGGCGGGGGCGACGACGTAGGCCTCGGCCCAGCGGGCCAGGTCCAGGTGTCCGAAGTTCCCTTCCTGCGCGGGGTCGAAGTAGTCCGTGAGCACGGGGTGCCCGGAGAGCGCCTGGAAGGTCAGCGGGGTGACGAACTGGCGGGCGGCCTCGGTCATGGCCACGCGCACCTCCGCGCCCGCACGGCCCAGCTCCCGCACCAGCTCACATGCCTTGTACGCCGCGATCCCGCCCCCCACGCCCACGACCACCCGGCGGCCCTTCAGTGCCGATGCGTCCATGGGCCATTCCTTACGCGCCGCCCCGTCGGCTCGCAACCGAGCCGAGGCTCCGTTACTCCAGCAGGGACACCTCGCCGCGCGCCGGCACCTCGACCACGCGCACCACGGGGCCCTTTCCGGGGCTCTCCGTGTGGAAGTTGCCCCACACCACGGTGTAGCGCCCGGGGGGGAGGCCCTGGACGACCACGCGCTCGGCCAGCGGCTGGTAGATGAGCTGGGCCCAGCGCGAGCGCAGCAGCTCCAAGGGGGGATTTCCGACCCCGGGGACCTCGCCCGCCACCACCCAGAGGGCCTTGCCGTGCGCGGGCGCGAGCACGAGGGTGAGGCTGGCGCTCCCGGGCACGGGCCCCAGGTCCAGGCGCATGTCCGAGCCGGCCACCTGCACCACCAGCGCCGGCTGCTCCGGTGACTCCCGGGCGCTCGGGTCCCCCACCGCGAAGCGGTAGTTGCCCGGCTCGATGTCCGCGCTGTAGCGCCCGTCCGCGCCGGTGATGAGGGACACCGACTCGCTCCGGTCCGCGTTCATGCCGTCCACCTGGATGCCCGCGGCGGGCTGCCCGTTCGACAGGAACACGCGCCCCGTCAGGTGCGTGGCCGGGCGCAGGGCGACCTCGATCGGCGCCGAGCCACCCCGAGGCGCGGCCTGCGTCCCGCTCAACCGCCCCTTCCGCGCGGACACGGTGAACTGCGAGACATAGGGAGGGCTCGTGAGCGTGAAGCGCCCATCCGGGCCCGAGAGCACGGACTCGTCGCACACATCGCACGTCACCACCGCGTCCGCCACGGCCGTTCCGCTCTCGTCTCGCACCCGCCCCGAGACGGTCTGCGCCTTCTCCAGGACGACGTCACCCAAGTCCTCGCGCGCGGGCAGGTCCACCATGGTCGGCTCGTAGCCCGCGGCCTCCACCGCGGCGATGACGCGGTCCCCGGCCCGGGGCAACGGCAGCTCGAAGCGGCCGTCCTCACTGGCCACGTCGTTCTCGTCCACGCGGAAGCGCCGAACGGGCTGGCCATCGCTCCCCACCACCCGCCCGCGAAAGACATCGCGGCGGCGCAGCGTCACGCGCACAGGCGGGCCACCGGGACGCCCCTCGGGCCGATCCACCATGTCATAGCGAGGGTGATGCACCTCGATGCGGTAGGCGCGATCCGCCTTGAGCGAGCGGAACTCAAAGTGGCCGCGCGCGTCGGACTGCGCCGGCTCGGCACCGCGCGGGATGAGGCCCAGCATCGCCTCGGCGACAGGCGCGCCCTGCTCGTCCACCACGTCGCCTCGCAGCGGCGCCCCCGCGTCCAGCTCCACCGCGAGCTTGGCCGTCTGCCCCTCCACCACCGTCACCTGCTGCCGATCCGAGGGGACGTACTCCGGATGCGACACCACCAACCAGTACGTCGCCGCCGGAAGGCCGCGCATGGGCACCACGCCGTCCGAGCCCGAGGAGCGGTCGCTGCGGAAGATGCCGTCCTGCTCCACCCACATCATCACGTCCGCCCCCTCCACCCGGCGGCCCCCGCTGGACACCGTGACCTCCAGCGCGGCGTGCGGCTCCAGCGACAGCTCCACCCCCGAGGCGGGCGCGGTGACCTTCACCTTCCCGCCGCCCCACTCCGAGTGGTGCGCGTGCAGCTCGTAGAGGCCGGGCATCGGCACCTGCGCGATGAAGCGCCCGTCCGCATCCGCCAGCACCGCGTCCCCCGTGGGGTTCACCAGCACGGAGACGTTGGCCGCGGGGCGCCCGTATTCGTCGAGGACCTGGCCGCTGATGGTGGTGGCCCGCGACATCTCCACTTCAAGTGACGTCTCGCCCTTGGCCACGCGCGCGGGGACCTGGTTGTCCTTGAAGCCCTCCGCGCGCACGTTCACCACGTAGTCGCCGTAGGCCAGCGGCCCCAGGTCCGCGAGCGCCCCGGTCTCCAGGCGGTCCCTCCGCAGCAACTCGTTCCGCACCGTGCGGAGGAACAGCTCCGGCTTCGGCACGGGCTGCCCCTCTTCGTCCACCACCGTGACGAGCAGCCGCCCCGCCTCCTCCAGCTCCAGGGTGACCTGGGTGACGCGCTCGGAAAGCGTCACCGTGCGCGGCGCCGAGCCCAACCCGGGCGCCTCCGCCGTCACGACGACCTCGTCCGGATACAGCCCCGTGAACTGGAGCGGAGGCCCCTCCGTGCGCTGCTCGCGCGACAGGTGGTCGCCGCGAATCCGCACCCGCGCCGGCGCGGGCTGTCCCTTCCGGGTGACCCGCACCTCCAGCGTCCGGGAAGGCGCCAGCACGAGCCGCAGCGCCTGAGGCCCCGCCTCCACCTGCGACTCGGCCGTGGGCTGGAACCCCGCCGCGGTGGCGAGCACATAGAACGGCCCCTCGCCCAGGCCACTCAGCGAGAACGCCCCATCCGCGCCAGCGCTCACCTCGAAGGGCAGCGGCACCTTGCGAGACACCGCGCGCACCCGGGCGCCAGCGACAGGCCGACCCGCGTCATCCACCACAAGCCCGGAGATGGCGCGCAGCGGCGGCAGGAACAGGTCCACCGGCTCACCGGGCGCCGCCCTGTCTCGCAAGGCCACGCCCAACCCGGGTGCCCGCGCCCAGACAGAGAACGACACCCCGACCAGATGCTCGAAGCGGAAGCGCCCCTCCGCGTCCGAGCGAGCCGTGGCCCGCGCCGTGAGGAAGCCGCGCTGCTGCTCGAAGAACTCCAGCGTGTGGAGCGTGGACTCGTGGGCCGTGCACGCCAGCAGCGCCTGGCCACACTCATCGCAGCGCACGTCCACCAGGGTCCGCTCGGCGGAGGCGGCCAGCGACACGTCCGCGCCCGCCACGGGCTTGCCCGCCGAGTCCAGCACGCGCCCCGTGAGCGCCAACCCCTCGCCCTCGCCGGAAGTCACCTGGACGGCAGCGAAGTCAGGGAGCGAGCGGGGCGAGACTGACCCAGGCACCTCGCCACGACGAGCGGCGGGGGCCACGCGGGGCCAGAAGGTCGCGGCCAGGGCGGCGACCAGCGCGACGGCCACCCCGCCTATGAAGACCCATTTGCGCATGCGCACGCGGCCCGGGACCTTACCTCGCGGCCGGCCCGGAAACCCCCGATTCCTCCAGGAAATTCCGGACCGTCGTCTCCCGGACGGGGGCGCGGGGCTATTCCTCGGCGAAGGGCTGGATGGCCTGGGCCACGGCCAGCTCCTGCCGCGCCTCGCTCAGCTCGGAGTTCGTGGCGCGCAGCCGGTCGCTCAGCACCTGGACGAAGCTCCAGAGCATCTTCACCGCGAGGATGGACTCGCGCTTCATGAGCCCCATCAAGTCCGAGCGGGCGATGACCATCGTGCGCGTGGGCTCGGTGGCGCGCACCGTGGCCGAGCGCGGCGCGTTGTCGATGAGGCCCATCTCGCCGAAGTGTCCTCCGGCGCGCAGCTCGGCGATCTCCACGCCGTTCTTCTCGATGGCCACGCGGCCGCGGATGACGACGAACAGCTCCTCGCCGGGCTGGCCCTCCACGACAATCTCGCGGCCCGCCGGGTACGTGCGCGTGGTGGCGATGGACAGGACCGCCGTCTGCTCTTTGTAGGTGAGGTGGCGGAACAGCGGAATCTTGCGCAGCGCCTCCATGCGCGACTGCGCCTCGCTCGTCTCCTCGCTGGCGAGCGTCGCGCTGTCTCCGGCGACCTTCACGACGACGGCGGTGATGTTGTCCTTGCCGCCCCGCTCGTTCGCCATGTCGATGAGGCGACGCGGGAGGTCCACCGGCGGCAGGCCGGCGACCAGCGGGAGGATCTCCTCGTCCTCGATGTAGCCGTGCAGGCCGTCCGAGCAGAGGATGAAGACGTCGCCGGGCATCAGGTCCACGATGAGCGTGTCGACCTGGACCGACTCCTGGATGCCCACCGCGCGCGTGATGACGTTGCGGTACTGCGAGGTGGCGGCCTGCTCCTTGGTGATGGTGCCGGCCTTGAGCTGCGCGGCCACGAGCGTGTGGTCCTCGGTCAGCCGGTGGCACTGGCCGTGGCGCACCAGGTACACGCGGCTGTCGCCCACGTGCCCGATGACGCCCTTGTTGCCGCCCACCGCGAGGCACACGAACGTCGTGCCCATGCCGCGCTTGGTCGAGTCCGTCATCGCCGTGCGGTAGATGTCCGCGCACGCGCGCTGCACGGCGACTTCCACCAGCGCCGCCGCCGCCGAGCGACTGTCCGCCGTGGGGTTGCTCGCCAAATCCTTGAGCAGGTGCCGGTTGGCCGAGACGTGCTGCTTGACGACTTCCGTCGCGCGCGCGCTCGCCACCTCGCCGGCCGCGTGGCCCCCCATGCCGTCGGCCACCATGTAGAGGCCGAGCGGCACATCGACCAACATGGCGTCTTCGTTGTGTTGCCGTTTCCGGCCAACATCGGTCAGCCCGAAGGCTTCTGTGGTCAAGGCCACCGCGAACGCTCCCGTTATGCCTGAGGGGTGACTGCGCACGTTACGCAGGCTGCGGAAGACGTGGCAAGACTCAGGACTTGAGTCGCGCCATCAGCAACCGCGTGAATCCGCTCGCCAGATAGAAGGACACCTCCACCTGGCCGAAGCGCAGCCGGGTCCCGTCCTCCAGCACCGTCGCCTTGCGCGCCGTGAGCCGGCCCCCCGCCACCCACGAGCCGTTCTTCGAGCCCGCGTCGGTCAGGAGGAAGCAGGACTTCCCCGCATCCCACGCAAACCACGCGTGAAATCGGGAGACACTGCCGTCATCCAGGACGACGTCGTTGTTGCCGGTGCGGCCCACGGTGATGCCCCGGCCGAACGCGTTGCCCTGCGATTTGACCAGGGGGAACACCACGGGGCCGTCCCAGCCCAGCGTGGGAGGCCCCGCGTTCGTCACGGTGCGCAGCCGGTACTCCTCGGCCTCTTCCTGCGGGCCCTCCACGGGCGCCGGCAGGAACACGAGCACCCCAGGCGGCAGGCCGCGTTCAAACTCGCCCCGGTTGCGCAGGTACCGGGAGACGTGGGCGCTGAGCAGCTCGGCCATGGGGATGGGCCGAGTCTACTCCTCGCGCTAGCGCCAATCCGCGAAAAATCCGACCATCGGGCCGCCTACGAAGTCCCGGGCAACACTTCGGCGCTTCAGCATGAACGGCTCGGAGTAGCCCACCGCCACCCCGAGTCCCACCGCATCCCACTGGTATCCCACCTGGACGCGCCCGGAGACGATGCCGGCCACGCGCTTGTCGGCGGGCACGTTGGTGAAGTGGGCGCCGTAGAAGACGGGGCCGCCGGACACCTGGAAGCCCCAGTGCAGGCCGCCCGAATCGCGGTGGTTGCGGTAGCCGAAGCCCGCCTGCACGGTGTGCTCGTAGTACGACGACACCGGCACGTCGTAGCCCTCCACCGCCGTGTCCGGCAGGGAGGCGGCCCAGGCCACGCCGCCCTCCAAGATGGCCACCCAGGCGTCGTGCCGATCCTGGAACAGCGTCGGCTCCCACTGGAGGCGCAGCTGGGGCGTCACCGCGCCATTCCGGAAGGTGGTCCCAATGAAGACGTTGCGGGGCAACCAGAACGGCGTGGGCGACTGATGCGTCTCCAACTTCGACGCGGACGCCTCTTCCTGGGCCATCGCCACCGAACTCAGAGCAAGCGAAAAAACCAGCAAAACACGGAGGTTGCGGAGCATGAACGCCCTTTCCCCCACGCCACGGGGTGCTTGTCAACCAACAGTTCGGTTGGCTATGACTGGGGGGTCACCTACGGATGGGCCGGGGCCGGTCGTTCACGGAACCACCCGCCGGGGGGCTCAAGGAGCTGGACCCCGCATGCCAGTCGTAACTGTCCGAGCCGGCAACAAACATCGCTCGGCGCCGATGGACACGCAGTTCAACACCCTGGTCCGCAAGGCCACCGAGAAGGCCTCCGGCCTCCTCGAGCAGAGCGATCGGGTGCTCGTTGTGTATGGCAAGGGCAGCGCCAGCATCTACTACGAGGGAGACACCCAAGAGTCTCCCGGCGCCGTGACCCGGGCGTCCTGAGGCCTCCGGGCCTCCGCCCGTCTTCCCCCAGAAAATCTCCCCCGCGAGGAACCGCGCGCGGCGCCGGTGCGTCCACCCTGGAGTTCCCTGTTGGGGACCTTCTAAAAAGGACTTCCGTGCGCTTCGCTTCCCTCCTCCTGGTGTCCCTGTGCATCGCCTGCGCGAGCGCGCCTGTTCATGAACGGGCGCTCACGCCATCTCCGGACCTGTTGGGCGGTCCGGGCGCGGGGCGTGCGATCGCGCGCTGGTCGTCGCTGGAGGTCGAGCGCAAGGATCCGGCCGCGGGGCCGCCCCTCGCGGTGGCGCTGGCCAAGGCGCACGGCGGCTATGCCGAGCAGGTCTCCACCCAGGGCGCGCGGCTGAGGATCCCCGCGGAGCGGCTGGATGCCTTCCTGGGGGCGGTCTCGACGCTGGGCGAGGTGTCCCGGCGCACGGTGACGGCCGAGGACGTGACGGACGCGCGCAAGGACCTGCAGGTCCGGTTCGACAACCTCACGCGGGTGCGTGAGCGCTACTTGGAGCTGCTCCAGCGCGCGGCGTCCGTGGACGACGCGGTGAAGGTGGAGAAGGAGCTGGAGCGCGTCACCGCCGAGTACGAGTCCATGAAGGCGCAGCTGGAGGCCATGGACGGCCGCGTGGCGCTGGCCTCGGTGAACGTGGAGTTCAGCCGACCCGTGCAGCCGGGCCCGGTCGGGTGGCTGTTCTATGGGCTCGTGAAGGGCGTGAAGTGGCTGTTCGTCTGGGACTGATGGCCCAGGGAACGCCTCAGGTGTCTCCGTCGTGCCGGCGGGCGCGGCGGAAGAGCTCCGGGAGGTCTCGCTCCACGGCCTCCACCAAGGGGCGCCCGAGCAGCTCGTAGGTCTCGGATTCGAGCGGGCCTCGGCCCGGGGCCTCGCCGCCATCCAGGTTGCCCACGCGGTAGCGGGCCGCGAAGACGAACTGGAAGTCCGGCGAGGCGAACGCGTGCTCCGGGTCCCCCGCGGGATGGACCTCCATGGCCCAGCGGGGCTCGAGCGGGGGCGGATGGATTCCCCGCTCGGCGAGCGCGAAGTGCTCCCGCGAGTAGAGGCCGGTCATCTGCTCCACCGTGGCGCCGGCCTCGAAGGGGACATGGGGGAAGAAGCGATAGCAGGGGTGGTGCGGATCCAGCGCGTAGAGCCAACCTCCGGGGGGCACCAGCGCGCGGAAGACCGCGAGCATCTTCTCGGAGAGGTCCCGGTAGAGCGCCAGCCGCTCGTCGTGGTCGAGCCGGAGCACGGTCTCGTCCACGACGAACTGGACGCCGCCGTCGCGAGAGGAGGGCCACGAGCGGGCCAGCGCGAGGCGCTCTTCCTCTTCGACCAAGGCAATCCAGGCCAGGGGCTCGGAATCACTCATGCGGGGGACGCCTCCTGGGACGGGTATGGATCAGCGCGACGGAGGGGAGCAAGGGTGGCCCCCTGCCCCCGGGGCCAGGTGTCGCCGCCCACACCCTGAGGGCCCTCCAGTCCGGCCTGGAGTGCCGCCCATGAACACGTGAACCGTTCGGTGCCGGAGAGGCCACTGCCCCCGCCGGGCGCAACATCCGTGGCCCACGCCGGTGGATTTCGACGCGCGAGGGTGCCATCTCCGTTCCGAAGCACTTGCAGCCACGCGCTCGTCCCGCTATACGGGCGTCGCTTCACGGCCAGGTAGCTCACCTGGTTAGAGCGGCGGTCTCATAATCCGCAGGTAGTCAGTTCAAGTCTGACCCTGGCCACAGACCCCGAAGTCACTCTCTGAGTGATTTCGGGGTTTTCTTTTTGGCCCCCTGCCCCGCCCGCGGCGAGGCTCCGCTCAGATGCCACGCTTGCCGTGCTGACGGATGCCGTCAATCAGCGCGAGCTGGGACTCCCGCAGCTCCGGCACCGTCTCACGCGCCGACACCTCCTGGAGCACCTTGATGAACTGGAACCACGGGTAGCGGGAGATGCACCGCACCGCGAGTTCGCGGAACCGCGGATCCGGATCGCCGGCCGCGGACTTCAGCGCATTGAAGATGCCCGCGTAGAACCTCTCCCCAATCGCCGCCATCCCGCACAGGGCGAACGCACGCTCCCGGGGGTCCGCGGCGTCGCCCATCTTCATCAGCGTGAGGAGCCTGAAGGTGTGAAGCAGGGGCTCCAACTCGTTCAGGATCCCCCCCACCATCAGGTCGACATTGCTCTCCGCGCGAAGGATGGAGACGTCCAGGAAGTGGTCGCGGATGTAGCGCACCGCGCCCCGGTTTCCATCGACGAGCCAGATCTCTTCCAGAAACTGTCCTTCCGCGGCCGGGATGCGCTGGACCCACGTCCACCCTCGGCCGTCGAGAACCTGCTTCACCTGCTCGAACGTCGTGTCGGCAGGAAGGACTTCCTCCAGATAGGCCTCGAACTTCATGCTCGCTCCCGGACGCCGCGCTCCTCCGCGCGACCCTACGCAACCTGATAGTTGTGTTCCACCCAGGCGAGGATGAACCGCCGCAGGGACTCCGTGTCGTGCGCCACGGGCTCATTGCCCGCCGCGACTTGCGCCTGGAACCAGCGCTGGAGCAACGCAATCTGTCGTCGGTGATTCTCCGCGCGCGCGGCATCCGTGGTGACTCGGGCTTGCTCTCGGTTTCCCCCATGCGCGTTGACCAGGAAGGGAGAGAGTGTCCCGGGTCGGCTGAAGCCGGCCGAGGCGTTCTGCATCGTCGCCGGGTGGAGTCCACGTCCCGGCGTGCGACTGAAGGCCTCCTCCACGCTGATATCCCCTGACGCAAGCAGGCCCTCCGTCATGGCCGAGAAGACCAGGTTGCGCCGGTCGCGCTGGACCTCGACGTTGAACATGAGGTTCCGCAGCTGAGCCAGGGTGTTCACCTGTCCTTGGACGGATGCATCCAGCCGCCGTCCCATCCGCATGTCTCGCAGAACATTGGCGACCTCATCCGGCCGGATTCCCGCACCGGTCAGGTTCTCAACAATCTGGTCGTAGTCGAGCCCTCCTCCCGCCGAGCCGGTCGTCGCGTCGACGGACTCCATGAACCGACCCCCTCCCGCGCGCTGACGCGTCTGCGCGGTCGGCCCCCCGCTCTCTCCGTGGAAGACATCATGCGAGCGCTGTGGGCCGCGACGCCGGTTCATCTCGGTCGCGAGTCGCAGGTCATCCAGCGGACGCGTGGGCTGGAAGACGCCCGTCGATGCGCGGTTGGGACCGGGCTGGTACGCCTGCGCTTGCTGTGCGGACGTCTGCATTCGCGCGAGGTCCGCGTCATGAGCGGCCCGGTCCGCCTGGGTCCTGCGCCCGAGGTGCAGTCGGAAGAACTCATCGGCGACCTCGCGGAGGATCCGCAGGAGCGTGTCGATCGGATAGGTGTAGCCCTCGGCCAGCTCCGCCTCGGGATTGACCCGAGCGCGAATGTGGAGCGCGTGGCCCGACAGCCGCGCCTCCAACGCGGTCAGCCGATACCAGACGCGCCAGGCAGCGAGCTGCGCACGCATGCGCAGTCGGGACACGCCGCGACGGATCAGCGCCTCCACCCTCGGACGCAATGCCGTCACCGCCCGATCCAACCGCTGCTGGGGCGTCGGCTGCTGCGCCCTTCGGCGCTCGCGCCACTGTCGGATCCGCTCGCGTGCGCGCTGCACGCGTTGGCGAACGCCTCGCCACCCGCGACGCATCAAGCGCCCCAAGCGAGTCCGCATGAGCCGCTGCCGCACAGCCCTCGCGCCTCGCGCGACGGCACGCTGGACAGTCCTTGCTCCTCGCGCCACGACACGGCCGACCGCGCGCACACCGCGCATGACGGCCCGCCCCGCGGTCCGCACGCCTCTCACCACGGCGCGGGCTGCGCGCTGCAACATCCGGCCGATGCGCTGGGCCATCGCACGCAGCCGCTGGCCGATTCGCGCGGCGGGCCGCACCAGTCGGCGAAGGAGGAAGAAGGCCACGAACTGGATGACCACGATGGCCGCGGAGGCCAGGGCCTGCGCGAACTGCGGGCCCGCATTCCCATCCTTCACCGCGCGCAGGAACGCAAAGAACTGTTGGAACGCCTGGATGATGCGGCTGATCGTCCCCCAGGCCGCCTGCAGCCCCTGGATGATGGCGAGCACCGCTCCCGCGGCCGGGACGATCATCGACACCAGTCGCTCGATGAGCAGTTGAACCAGCATCATCGGGATGACCGAGCGCAGCCCCTCCCACGCCATCTGCGCGATCCGCTGGAACGAGATGCCTCCGTTGCGCAGCAGGTTCAGGAGGGTCGAGCCCAGGCCCAGCAGTCCCTCGACCGTGTCGTTGAACCACTGGCGGATGGCCTGCCGGAACGCATTCACCAGGTGGTTGCGAATACCGTCCACCACCGCCGCGCCGAGATTGCGCAGCCACTGCCCCGGATTGGCCGCGATGTCGCGAATGAGCTGCGCGAACATCCCGAGCGCTTGCGCGATGGCGCGCGCGGCGTTCAAGGCCCCCTGCACCGCTTGGTTCACCGCATCCACCGCGGCGAGCAGCCCCTGCTCCAACAGCCCCAGCAGCGAATCCAGGGCCGAGCCCAGGAGATCCAGTGCGCGCTGCACGCCCTCCTTCAACGCGTCGGCCAGCCGATTGACGGTGGCCTCGGCACGGGCCACGCCCTCTTCGATGAGTCGATGGAAGCGCTCACGCAGGCGAGGGAAGGCCGCGAGCAGCCGGTCGCCAATCTCCAGCAGTCGATCGCCCGCCCAGCGAATGACGCCCACGATGGCGCGGCGACCTCGCTCGATGGCCTCCATCGCGAGCTGTCGCGCGCGCTGAATGGCGGCACGCACGAGCCGCCGCGCGCGCTCGAAGCCTTCCTGAATGGCTCGCTTGACGCGGTCGAAGAAGGCTCGGACTCGCGAACCAATCCATCCGAAGATTCCATCCGACTCGTGCTCGGCCTCTCGACGCTCACGGGCAGCGTTCTGCTCCGCTTCCTCGCGCGCATCCGCGACTTCGGCGTTGCCCTGACGCACGTGGCCCGCGGCGACATCCTCCGCGTCGGTGCGCTCGCGCTCCAGATCTCTCGCACCCTGCGCTCCGACCTCGCTCGCGGCATCCCGTCCTTCCGCCACGGCTTCGCCCTGCTCGCGACGCCACTCCTCGCGCCGGGCCTGGACTTCGCCGCGCACACGCGAGCGCTCCGCGCTCTGGGCCCCCGTGTTCTCGTCGACGAGCTGGTCGATCGACTCCTGCGAACGAGCGCGCTCCGCTGAGGATTGTTCTCCGTGCTCGCGAACCCGTGCCCCCAGGTCCGCGCGGGCCTGCGTCACACTGGCGCGTATCTCTTCGCCGCGCTCCTGCTCCGCGATGACGGACAGCGCGACGTCGTCCCCGCCTCCGCTCGCGGTCGCTGGCCCACCCGCCGCGCTGCTCGCACTCGCGCCTGACCGTGGCCCACTCGCACCACCACCCGATGCGGGGCGCGCGCGCAGCGTCTCTTCCGGAACCTCGGGGAGGACCGAGTCCTCGCCCATGGGCTGGACCACGTCATGTTGCCCCTGAGCCAGGGCTTCTTGCGTCCCGACTTCGAGCCGAGCGCGCTGCTCGCGCATGAGGGACGGATCCGCGTTGCCCTCCAAGTTGAGCGTCGGTGCCGACCCGACGGAGACCTCCAGCGCCGCGTCCCGAGTGGGCAGGTCGCGCACGGCGCTCGCCACCTGCTGGACCTCTGCCGCGGAGACCTCGGCAGTGCCCGTGATGCGAGGCGCCGCGACCGCGGCTGTCGGCAAGACTGGCGCTTGGGGGAGCGGCGTGGGCTGGGCCACCGGGACGGACCGGCCCTCCGGTGCGCGCTCGACGCGGCGCTGGAACGCAGCTGTCGCTGGAGCGGGCCTCTCTCGGCGCTCTCCTGCCGTTGGAGCACCCGAGGGCCGAGCCAGGGAAGGCGGACTCGCGGCGAGGTCGTCTCGCTGCGATTGCACACGTCGAGAGGCCGAGGCACGGACGCCGCCCAGGGCCGCTGCGAGTTGAACCGCGGGCAGATGCCCGACCGCGCCCATCGCCGAGATCGGATCCGCTTGGGACACATCGGGAACATCTGGAGCGGGCGGCTCTTGGACCGCGCTGCCACCTCCACCGCCGCCTCCACCCGAGGCGGCAACCTGCTCACCGCCGCCCAGGTCTTCGGCCCCGGACATCTCCGCCAGCTCACCTGCATCCCGCTGCGGGGACGACGTGGTCGCCCCACTCGCCCCCACGGCGACCGAGTCCGACGGGGATGGGGCGGGCGCGCTCGATTCGTCGGGCTCGGAGACAGACGCTGGAGCCGGTGCCTCCGCCTCGGGCACGGTGTTGTTGCTCGACTCCGGAAGGGCTTCGAGTTCCTCGGGAGCTGCACCGAGAGACGTCGCGACCTCGCGAGCACTTGCATCGCCAGTGCTGTCCGCAGGCGCGGGCGACGGTGCCTCGGAAGTGGCGGGCTCCGTGGCCGTGTCGTCGGCAGGTTCGCCAACGGACTCGGCTGGCGGCCCCAAGGGTCCGGACGTGGCGAGTTCCTGGAGCGAAGGCCCAGGTTGCACTTCTGGTGGAGAGCCGGATGGGAGGGCATCCGGCACAGGTTCAGGTAGCACCTGCGCAACCGCGCCCTCCTCTTCAGCAGCAGCGACGGCTTCAGGCTCAACGGGCTCTGCATCCGCGTCAGCGGTGACTGGATCGGCTGCCTCAGCGCGGGCCTCATTCGTTGAAGCCTCGGGAGCAGCGCCTTCTTGGGCGGACTCGTCGCGGCTTGCATCCGGAGTCGCTTCGGCGCTCGTGCCTGATTCTTCGGCTTGAGCACCGGCATCTGTCGCCGATGCAGTGGCATCACCCTCCGGTCCTCCTGCGCTCGCAGAGGCACCGTCGCTTGCGACATCGCTCGCGGGACCTCCCGCGCCGCTCTTCGAGGCCCCCATCTCCGCCGAACCACCGACAGCCGACGAGGCGCCTGCGCCTGAAGTCGTGGCATCTGCCCCCATTGCCGGGCCCGCCACGCCTCCCGCCCCCGAGGAGCCCGCGGACTCCACCGACGCGGGTTCAGCAGCGCCTGCTGCCGCCGGACTGCCTGCCTGCGCCGTGGGCGCGGATGAGGTGGGTGCAACACCCGACGCGTCGACCCGAGCCGGAGCCTCGCTCTGAGCGGGCATCGCCCCCGACATCGAGCCCGCACCCGAACTGTCGCGGCTGACAAGCGATGCCCCAGCCAAGGCTTCCGATGGCGATCCTGCACTGCCAGCGCCCGCGCGCTCATCGGCGGAGGATGAAGCCACGGCCCCTTCGATCGCGGGGCCGCGTATCGAAGCTTCACTTCTCGCACTCGCCCGCTCCCCACGGCTCGAAGCGGTCGTCGCCAGAGCCGAACGCTCACGCGCCGCACGTGCGCCATTCAGCGCGGATGCAGACACGGTCGAAGCAGAAGAGGCGCCACCCCTCGAAGCCTCAGGGGTCGCGCCTGCTCCACTCGCGGAAGACGGCGACGCTGTCGGAACAGGTGTACCCCCCGACACCGCAGCACCTGGAGACGTCGCGAGGGGCGAGGTGGGCGCGAAGCCGAGAACGGATGCGATGCCAGTCGCAAACGAAGACAGTGGCGAGGCCTGCGTCGAACCGGTCGCTGCGTCTCGCGCGCCCGATGGCGTGGCGGCGCCGCCTTGCGGTTCGCTACGGGCCGTCGGCAGCCTGCTTCGGTTCCGCGACGAGGTCTCGGTCTGAGTTCCTCCGCGCGAATCGGCCTCGGATCCAGCGCGTGTTGTTTGGGTTCCCGACTCCTGTGCTGGCAGCCCGGAGTCTGTGCGCGTGGACTCGCCGCCCTCGGCAGTGATGCTCGCACCCGTTGAATCCGTGGCGCCAGGATCCACACCTCGTGCTCGTGCCCAGGCGACCTCGGCGGGTGGTTGCTGGGCTTGAAGCGCCTCGGTCACCGCGGGAGGTGGAGACGCCGTGCTCTCAGCCCCAGGTGAGGGCCACGCTTCTCGCGCTGCCTCTTCCGTCGTGCGCGGCTCGCTCGGCTCGTTGCCCCGGGCAAGCCCCTCCGCCTGGGCCGACCTGTACTCCTCACTCGCAGTCGCCTCGCTGGAGGCTGGCTCCATCGGCAAGAGGGCTTCAAGTCGAGATAGCGCGACATGGACTCGAAGCTTCGCGACGACCGCGTCCCGCACCGTCGCGGGGAGCGGCTCGAGTTGCCTTCGCACCCGCTCGGAGCTGTCCGATGGATCCACCTGCAAGCTGAGCAGGATGGTGCGAACCAGCGTGTCGATGACTCGCGTGGAGTCGAGCATCACCTGCTCGGACTCCCCTACCGCCGTAGGCGCGACACGCCGAGCAATCACGCCACGGGCGCCTATCGCCCCCACGGTCAGCGCGGACGGATCCACCGTCGCGCCGTTCGCGACCCGGGCCGAGACAGCTTCGGCCTCGCGCTCCAGGGTCGCTCCTGGATGGCTCACCTCACGCGCGTCGTCCAGACGTCGTGGAGCCCCGCGCTGCTGGACCGTGTGGGCCAGCTCGTGCGCGAGCAGCCTTTGTCCAGACAACGTCTGTGGCTGGTATTGCCCCTCCGCGAAGACGATGTCCTGCCCATGCGTGAAGGCCAGCGAGTGAAGCGCCTTGGCTGCCTCGGCGGCCTTCCCGTCCGTGTGGACTCGGACCTGTCCGAAGTCGTGACCGAAGCGCGCCTCCATGAGCGCTCGCGTGCCCGGCTCCAAGGCATGGCCCGCGGACTCCAGCGCGGGCCTCGCCTGTTGGGCGAGCGCTGCCGTGGACACCTTGGGGCGTGACGATGCTCGGGCCCTCGGAGTGGGGGCCGCGGGCTTCGCCGTTGCCTTCGTCCTCGCCCGAGCCGCCACGCCAGCGCCTCCTTCCCCCGTGAACCCGCTACGCCAGGACGCCTCGCAGTCCCTTCCGCTGCTCGGCGGGGACCTCGACGGTGCGCGCGGGCGCCACGTCACCTCGCGCGTCCCGTGGGTAGATGGTCACCACGCCGGTCCGAGCGTTGGCCACCCAGAGCTCCTCGCCTCGCGCATCGAGTGACACGCTCACCGGTTGCCCCAACGCGGTCCGCTTGCCGTGCAGGACTCGCAGCGGCGCCACGGCCTCGCCTTCCGCCAGGAGCGCATCGAGCGAGTAGACCGCGATGGCATCCGCGCCCGCGTCCGCGACGAAGAGTTCCCGCCGCTGCGAATCCACCGTCAATCCCACGGCCTTGGTCAGCTCAAGCTGCTCACCTGTCCACCGTTGCCGCGGCGCCACGTCCCCGCTCGCGTCCACGTCAAACACAGACACGGAGGTCGTCTTGGCGGAGCGCGCGCCCGTCGTGTTCCCCAGCGGGTTCTTCCCCGCCCCCGCGACAATCAGCGTCCCCCGGGCCGTATCCAGGGCGAGGCCCACGGGCCCGGACAAGCCGGTCTTGCGGCCCGACAGGGTGCGACTCGGAATCAATCCTCCCTTCGCGTCTCGTGCGAAGACCGCGATGGAGTCGTCGCCACTGTTCGCAACGAACACCTCATCGCGCTCCGGACTCAGCGCCAGGCCGGTCGGCGTATCCAGCCCCGTATCAATCCGCTCCACGGGCTTCGCGCCCGCGTCCGCCTTCAGGTCGAAGCGAACGAGCGCCTGGGCGGCGGTGTCCGCGACGAGCAACTCGGCTCGGCGTGAATCACGCACCATGCCCCAGGACTGTTCGAGCCCCGTGAACACACGAGGCTTCGCGACCGCCTCAGGCACTCCACCGAGTGCGGACCGAGTGCCGGGCGACGCGGTGAGAGCCGTGAGGGGTCCGCCCGCGACAGGCAGATGCGAGGTCACCCCGCCCGTGCCGCTCGTGATGGGAACGAGGCCGATGATGACCGGGAACAGGTAGAAGAACAGCTCGAAGTCACCGCCGCGCCGACCGTCCCCCGAGTTCGGCAGCGCGATGGCCCACGGCTCCGCGTTGGAGCGAGACAAGACTTCTCCGTCCAGGACGCGGCTGCCGTCGCGAGAGCGGATGAAGCCGCCCTTCACGGTGAGGCGCATGCGGACGCCGTTGTACCAGGCCTGGCCCGTCAGCACCGCGAGCCAATCCGCCGTCACCCGAGGCGGAGCCCACGTGATGGTGTTGCCCTGGGTCCTCACGTTCCCGATGAGCGTGAAGGGCTGGTAGCCGATGACAGCGGGCATGCTTCCCAGCCCGTAGTTGGTCCAGAGGCCCCGGAAGTAGCTCGTGTCTTGCGAGGTGATGGGGAACGGCACTTCCACCTGCATCGTGACGACAAACGGGGGCAGTGACTCGAACTCTTGCAGCAAGTCATTGCAGGTGAGGCGGATGCCGGGGAGGAGGCCATCCAACCAGTAGGTGTAGCCGCCGTTGTTGGCCAGCGTCCCCATCTGCGGATTGCCCCAGCTGAGGTCCACGACTCGCAGCGCGGGCTCACCGGGTACCTCGGCGAAGCCCGCCGTGAAGTGCAGCGGAGGCACGGCCGTGGTCCCGCCCGTGGTCTCCAACAGCACGGCCTCCACGCGCTGCGTGGCCGTCTGTCCATCCAGCTTCCAGCTCACGTGGGCGATGCCCTGCCCATCCGTGGGGACATCCACCACCACGCCACTGACGCGCGGATCATCCACGCGGCGAAGAATCGCGTCTCCGCCAATGCCGTCGACGATGCGGAAGCGCACCATCGCGCCCACCAGGGGCGTCTCCCCCGTCACCACCGAGACTTCCAGCGGCGACGGGAGGAACTGTCCGCGCGCCCCTTGCTGCCCATCCCCGCCCACGTACCCGAGCGAGCGCGCGCGGCAGAGCGTGTCCAGCGCCTCCTGCACGGTGGCGACATTGCGCAACGTGGTGCAGCCGCTGGGCTCGTAGGCCACCGCCACGGCGCGATTCAGATGCGCGGAGAAGCGCACCGGCAAGTGGACCCCCTCCCCATCCACCTCCAGTCGCGCGACGGCCTCCTGCGTGGTTCGCGCATCGGGGCCGCCGTCCGGGCGCCAGTAGACCTGGGCGATCCCCAAACGCGGATCGACGGTCCCGGTCGTGGCCACCACGTCCTGGCTCCAACCCGACTCCCGGTTGAGCGACAGCTCGCCATTCTGGGTCGTGAAGCGCACCGTGGCATCGCCCACCGGCTGTTGGTGCCGCGCCACCCCCACGCGCAAGGGCAGCAACAGCATCTGACCGGGCATGGCCTCCTGCGCGTCGCCGCCCACGTACGACAGCTCCAGTTGGTTGCAGAGCGTGTCGAGCGCCTCCTGCACCGTCACCGCATCCGTCAGGTTCGAGCAGCCCGCGGTGTACCCCACGCGCGACGCCACGCTCAGCCGAGCGGTGAACACCAAGGGCAGGTGCACAGGCGTCCCCGCCAGCTCCAAGCGGGCGTGGACCTGCTGCGTGATGAGTGCCTCGGGGCCGCCGTCGGGCCGCCAGTACACCTGCGCGATGCCCAGCAGGTCACCATCGCTTCCCGTGGTGGCCACGACCTCCTGCCCCGCATACGTGACGCCATCGAGTGACAACTGGCCCGAGGTCGTCGTGAAGCGCACGGTCTGCCCGGGCTCGGGGCGCTGATGGCGCGCGACGCCCACGCGCAGCGGCTGATCCAACGCGGCGCCCGGGAGGACCTCCTGTCCGTCTCCGCCCTCGTACGACAGCTCCAACTGGTTGCAGAGCGTGTCGATGGCCTCCTGAACCGTCGTCGCTTCGCTCAGGTTGGGACAGCCGTGGTGATAGGCCACCTCGCTCGCGACACTCAGGCTGGCGCCGTAGTGGATGGGGCCGTGGGTCTCGCTGCCGTCCTGATCCAACAGCCGCGCCTCCACGCGCTGGCTGTAGTGGATGGCGTCCGTGGTCCAATCCGTGTCGTCGGGCCGCCAGTACACCTCCGCGATGCCATTCGCGTCGGTCGTGACCACCATCGTCGCCTGGGCGGTGCCCGCACCGGGTGATGTGTCGATGACCCCGTTGGCATCTCCCACGAGCACCGAGAAGCGCACCCTCGCGCCCTCGATGGGGACTTCACCGTTGAACACCCCTGCGCGCAGCGGACGCGCGAGCCAACGCCCCGGCATCGCCTCTTGCCCATCTCCACCCGCGTAGGCCAACGACTTGAGCTGCGTGAGCGGCGGAAAGAGGCGACGGCAGTCGTGCATCAGGGACCAGCCACCATCTCCGGCCTGGCGCTCGAACATGGCGAGCGCGCAGTAGTGGTGCACGATTCCCTGCCGGTGCTCGAAGGCAGGTGCCCGCGAGTCGTCGAGTGGCCACTCCACGTCACCGGTGACGGTGCGCGCGGGGATGAGCCAGTAGTCGCCCGTGCGGTAGGTGCCCGGCCGGAACGCGACCTGGATGCCGCTCTCCAGCGCAATCCAGTCCTGGGCCAGGGGTGGCGTGCCCGGCATCGCGCCCGTCGTCACGGGAACCACGCCATGCGCCGCCACCGTGTCCCAGGCTCGAACCGTCAACGTGCCCGTGGTCGGCGCTCCCGCGGGCCACTCCGTCACGACCAACTGCGAGCCCGTGACGCTCTCGATCTGCAACAGCACCCCGGGCTCGCCGCGCAGCACGCGCCCTTCGTCCGTGAGTTCGATCCACTGGTTGGGCATGAACCGGCGGTAGGCGTCCTTGCCCGGCGCATCGACGATGACGTGGCGAAGGTTGGGGTTGATGGACTTCACCCCACTGACCAGCACGCCGTTGTCGCGCGACCACTTGAAGGTCGCCGTGCCATTGGCCGAACCCGCGTCGTGCACCTCCACGCGATAGAGCTGGTTCTCCAGCCGGCGATATCCCGCGGCGGCGGGGACCACGCACGGATCCGCGCTGCCCTCCTCCGGCTGAGCACGCGCGGCCATCCGCCCCGTGCTGCGCAGCGACGACGGAGTCCATTCGTCGGTGCCGAAGACCTCGCAAGGCCGCAGCGCGTCCTCTCCTGAGACGCGCAGCCACTTCACCTGCCAGACGGTGCGCGTGCGCGTGGCCGTGTCCGGGCCACCGAGCGCCACCTCGCGGATGGCCGGGGCCTCCAGCGCCGTCAGGTGTCGTTGCCACACGTCCAGATAGAAGAGATACGCGCCGGGCTCATCGGGCAGCGTGACGTCCGGCAGGTCCTCCTGGGCAACGACCGAGGCATCGGACTCGTTCTCGCAGAGGATGCCCTCCACGTAGTAACGCCCGCCGCGCACCCACGGCAGGCTGTCCTGGACGAAGAGGGCGAAGCCGGTCTCGGAGATGGGCGTGCCCTCCTCCAGAGGTCCGCCGGCGCGACCGATGACGTCCGTCTTCGTCGTCTCGTCGAGATGCGCTTGGATGTCGAGCTGCTCGTTCCAGTCTGCGTCGAGCTGCACCCGGCCCTGCTGCATGCGCACGCTGGAGTAGTGCTTCGCGGGCCGGAAGGTGTTCCGGCTGAAATCGCCCTTCATGGCGTCTCCTCAGGTCACGAAGAAGATCCCCGCCTCGAGTCCGAAGCGCAGGTAGTCGGTCAAGCTCGCGCGCAAGTTGGCCTCGCGCTGGGGTTGTTGCAGGTGGTGGAACACGCCCATCTCGCCTTCGTCGCTGGCGCCCCGACGGATGCCGTCGTCGGCGTCCACGAGGAGCTGGCAGTAGCCGGGGTCGCCGTACCGCAGCGAGGTGAAGACGGGCCACACGCGCCGCTCCTCCTCGGCCTTCACGTCGGTCGCAGCGTTCTCTGCGTACTCGGGCTGACAGCGAAAGCTCGTGGGCACGTGCGAGCCCGCGGGCACATGGCTGAAGCGCATGCAGCCCTTCTGGCGCTGCACCACGTTCACCAGTCCGGTGAAGAGGCTGTCGCTCGCGAGTTCCAGGACTGTGGCCTCCACGCTGCCCAGCACGGTGCTGGCCACCACGATGAGCGAGCCCGTCGCGCCCGAGTCGGTGGAGACCGGTGGCGGCGGAGGCCACCCACTCAGGTCATCCGGATGGGCCACGGGCAGACCGACCAGGGCCGGTCCCGCCAGGCCATCCACGATGGAGTCCTCCACGCGCAATCGCGTGGCGCGGCCCGCGACGATGCGTCCGGTGATGCAACGGGTCAGCGTCACCGCGCATGAGCCAACGCTCGCCCCGCGGACCTCGAGGCTGGGAGCATTCGGTCTCCGCGGGGAGCCATCCGGGCGCAGCACGTGGCCCGGCACCAGCGTGCAGTGCCGAAGCGTGAGCGCCGCATCATCGCCAGCGATGACCTGCAGCCGCTCGCCCTTCACGAGGAAGCCGTTGAGCACCAGGGACGCCCCTGCATCCAGCCGCAGCACGCAGGGGTCATCGGGGAGGTCGAGCACGGGCCGCTGGAGGTTCGCGCCTCGCAGCTCCAGCTTCACGCCCGCGGGCACGTGGAGCTGAGCGAAGTCCTCGACTCCGCTGTCTTGCAGCTCGATGAGGGCATCGCGCGCCTCGCCGCGCCCCGCGTCCAGATCATCCCGCCACGCGGCGAGCGCATCGCCCAACGTGAACAAGGGCCCGTCATAGGAGGCGCGGTAGACCGCGCGCAGCTCGGGCTCGGGCAGGGTGTCCCGTCGGTCATAGAAGCCGCCCCCCACCTCGCTGCTGAAGCCATACGCGTACGACACATGCAGGCGCTCCGGAGCCTTGCCCTTCGCGAACGCGATGCGCCCCGTGACCGGATCCACCCCGGCGAGGATGGGGAGGTGCACGTCGTGACCGTCCGCATCCGGGTACGTGAGGTGACTCGGCGGGCGGTGCCACGTGGACAGGTCACACAGCAGCAGCTTCTCGGGCTCCACGGGCGTAGGGTTCGCGGGGTCGTTCGCCCAGAACAGCGTGAAGACGGGCGCCGCGCCGAAGTACAGCTCGTCGGGGGCCTCACCCCGAGCCAGCGCCGCGCGACGGGCCTCCAGCTCGGCATACAGCGGCCTGCGCCGTAGCCTGCCAGGCACGTTGCTCTCCGCCGCCAGGGACGTGATGGCCGTCTCGGATTGCGGCGGATTGAACAGGGGCGTGTCGCAGCCCAGCACGTTGAAGCGAAAGAAGCCGGGCCCATCCACATGGGGCTCCGAGTGCACGCGCACGAGCGCGGCCGGTGCACCCACCACGGGATATGCCTCCAGGCGCCAGAGGAAGACCCCCACGTTCGCCAGGTTGTGCTTGCCGCGCCGCGGGGAGATGCGCCGCACGTCCGCGGTGCGCAGCGCCTGCTCGAAGGGCGTGCTCACCCACTCCAGCGCGTTGGCGTCCCGCAGGTCTGGCGTGCGCAGCGCGTGGGGCCGCACGTGGTTGACGAACTGCGTGGTGCCGACGTGCTGGAAGAACTCCACCACGTGCGACGGCCACCCCGTCACGTCCCGGGCAAGCTGCTCCAACATGGCCGCAGTGCCCTTGCGACGCCGGTACGCGAGGGTGTTCGCCACATACGCACGCTGACTGATGAGCGTGGGGTCCACCGGGATGAGGTCGCGAACGCCGAGCAGGTCGCCGATGTACGGCACCACCCACTCGCGACACGTCTCGATGAACCAGTCGTCGTGGAGTTGGCCGATGTCCTCTTCGATGGCCAACAGCTCGCGTTCGATGATGCCGAGCAGCGCGCGAAGGGGCTCACCCTGGAGCGCATCCCGGCTCCGGTAGACCGCGGGCAACAGGCGATAGAGCCGATCCTGAGACACCTGACTCACGGCTTCACCTCCAGACTGCCAGACACGTCGTCGAGCAGCAGGAGCTGGGCCGGCTTCATCTGCGCGCCTTCCCACCGCGCCACGCGAGCCTTCAGCAGGGAGCTCAAGGCCGGCGTGTCACCGAGGTAGAGCGCATCCAGGTCGACCATGACGACGCCCTCCACTTCCTGGAGCACCCGGGTCACCTCCGCGGCACTGACGGCCTGACCAAAGCGTCGTGTCTCGAAGGAGAACGCCAAGGACAGCGCCGCCTCCGCGCGGGCCACCACGTCCTCGGGCACATAGCGAGGCGCGTCCACGCGCAGCGTTGCCTTCAGTCGGAACGCGAGGCGCTCGAACGACGCCACGACGAACTCCCGCACGGGGTCGTGCACCTGGGTCAGCGCGGCGACGAGGCTCGTGTACAGCGCGGTACTGGTACCGATGGCCTCGCCCTGACTCGACGCGACGGTGAGGTGCACGAGGATGCGCTCGCCATTCGTGAGGTCCATGGCCTGGGCCTTGCCGATGCCGGCGAACGTGGAGGCGAAGTCCTCGTAGTCCTGGAGGGACACCACGCGCTCCAGGGTGAGCACGGAGGAAGGCGCGTGAGCACGAGCGTCGTCGCGGGACTCAGGGGCCGCCGCGCCCGTGGCGGGCTGCGGATTCGTCACGGTCCGGATGCCGAGTGGCCGCACACGCAGGAGTGCGAGCTGCCCTGAATCCACCTCTGCCTCCGGGCCGATACCGGAGCGGTACGTCGCCACGACATTCTCTGGGCCGGGCGGCAGGCGCGCTCCGGACACGCCATCTCCGAAGGTGAGGACGACCGAGCCGTCGTCCTCGTGGCGCACCATGTACACCTGGCTGCGCGGGCCCTGGCCAAACAACGTGGGCACCTGCTCCCAGCGCACTCCGTTGACGCGCACCTCCAGCGTGCTCGCGCCTCCCGTGGCGGTGGACGCCGCCACGTAGGTCAGCGGTGGCTTCTTCAGTGCGAAGCGCTGGTTCTTTCGCGAACCATCTCCGCTGCCGAGCACCTCGATGACCGTCTCGCCATGCGTGGCCGCCGCCACGTTGCCGTAGAAGCGCACCGCCTCACGCACATACGAGTGGACCAGGGGGCGCTGAAGCTCCAAGAGCGTCGCACCACCCTGCGCGGTCGCCCGCGCGAGGACGACACGCTCTCGGACGAGCGAGCCCGTCGGGTCCTCGGTCAAGGGGCCTTCCACGATCAGGACGTGCCCCGGCAGCAACCCCGGCACCAGGCGATCCAACAGCACGGTGAGTCCCTCGACCGGAGTGTCGAGCGGCGCCTCCGCGATGGGCAGCTCCTCGCTCTGCGCGAGCACCGAGGTGCCTCGCAGCGGGAACCAGCTCAGGTGCTCCTTCGCATCCACCTGAAGCCGCGTCACTCGACCCGTGAGACCGAAGTCGACGCGGGCATACGGCTTCGCCACCTGGATGCGATACAGCTCCGTGTAGCTCGACTTCTGCAGGACGACCCAGCTCCCAGGAATCAGCGAGGGGTACTCGCGATCCAGATCGAACTCGCGGTCGTCGGTCGTCCGAATCTTGAAGTCGGGCCACTCGGTCGGGAGCGGCTTGCCCTCTTCCTGGTAGAGCTTCCGGATCTCCAGCGGCAACATCATGAAGTCGATGGCGTTGTAGCCAAAGAGGCTGGCGCGCGAGCGCAGCACGAAGACACGCGGCGTGGATGAGGGCGCCATCTTCGGCACCTCGCTGCCCAGCGTGGTCGCCCAATCCACCACGGTGTGACTGCGCCCGGGTTCCTCCGAGTTTGGCGCCAACGTGATGCGCTGGACGACACGCAAGTCCCAGCGCTCGCTTCCGGGGAACTTCTCGCGCTCGGGGCCCACGAGCAGCAGCAGGTCTCCGACTTGGAGCCCCGTCTGGAGTCCCTGGAGATACAGCCGCTGCGTCTGTGAATTGAACACCTGGGGCGTCGTGCGCGCCGGGCGCAGCTCGTTCCAGACGGCCCGCGCGTCCAGCGCCTCGATGGTCTCGAAGGTCTGAGGGCGCTCATCCTGGCCGGGGATGCTGAGCACCTGGACGCCGATCGGCACCTGGACGCTCGGAGGTGAGCCGGGCGCGGTCTCCACCGTGAACACCAGCGCGGTGCTCGCGGCGACGCCGGGCCTCAGCTCGTAGCCAATCTCGCGCGCCAGCTCGAGCACCGAGCGTCGCTCGGTCGCGGTGCGCAGGAACCCCTCGTTGGCGATGCGCTCTTGATAGAAGGTCAGCACGTCCGCCGAGGTGGCCCACGCATCCAGCAACGCGATGGCCGGATCCTCCGGGCTGCGCGTGGTCAGCGACGCGAGCGGACGCGGGCCGACCTGTCCCTCTTCCGTCGTGACGAACTCGCGCGACAGCCGAGCCGCCATCCGCTGAAGGAAGCTGGCGTGTGTCCCCAGGCGATACGCGAGCGCCGGCTGTCCCGGTCGATTGAACAGCGGCGCGGGCTCCTGGTCGCCCGTGTCCGCGCACGCGTCGCAGTCCGTTCCGCCTTGCGTCCCGGGTGTGCTCACAGGCCCCCCTGCATCTGGAAGTCGATCTTCCCGTTCTCGGGTTGGCTCGGGTCGTTGTCGAGGCGGGCGATCTCCAAGCGCTCCATGGAGATGAAGCCGACCTTCCACTCGTCACGAGACACCTGTCCCCAGCGACGAAAGCGATTGGGAAGGCCCTCCCCTTCCTCGGTGTCCACCCACGCGACGCCCGGCACCGCCATGGCAGTGGCGACGATGCGGCTCAGGTAGACGGGCTGGCCGAAGCTGAAGTTGTCGGGATGGAAGAAGCCTCGCCGCGAGGCCGGCAGGTCTCGGTTGCTGAAGGCTTCGAGCAGGGCCGCCTTCACGTTGCTGGCGAGGAACCCGGGCTGCACGCACACCGTCATCACGATGTCGAGCGGCACGAAGATGGGCCCCTCGATGTGTAAGTCGTAGCCCGCCAGTCGGAAGCGCTCCAAGAAGGCGGCGAGCGTCTCGGAGAACGCCGCGTCCACGGGCCGACCGCCCTTGCGGTCCACGGTGACGAACATGGTGTGCCAGCTCCCCGTCCAGCGCAGGCTCCCCACCGCGCGCTGCACCTCGGGATGGCGCTGCGTCACCTCGGCGTAGTCCACCTCCGTCACCGCACGCTGCTGCACGCGGAAGGCCTGGGGCGCGTTGATGCGCACCTGCGCGAGGGACTCCGGCTCCACGCCGCCCGTGGCGGGCAACGGGTTGCGCACGCGCATGACGGCGTCTCGCCAGTCTCCACCCGTCGGGTGATAGAGGCGGGAGATGGACTCGGCGCCCACGTTGCCCGCGGTGCCGTTGCCGATGCGGTACGTGGCCAGCAAGGTGTCCGAGGCCGAGGGCCGCTCGCCCAGGACGTTGTCGCCGAAGCGCAGTTGCGCGCGGCCGTCCTCCTCCACCTCCGCCACCACCTCCCGGCTGAAGCGCCCGCTGTTGAGCAACGTGCGCTGCGGCGACCACACGCGCTGGCCTTCACGCTCCTGGAGCCACAGGGCGGGCAGCACCCGCGCGAAGGCCTCGGTCTGCGCCTCGCCCTCCAGGTTCGCGCCCATGGCCGCAGCGGCGGACGCCTTCGGATCCACCGCGCGCCGTCCCCCCTCGGCCCGCCGCGCTTGGGTCAGCGGTCCTCGCGACAGCCGAGGCCGATAGCGGCCCTCCTCGGGCACCGCGGCGAGCGGCTCTGCGCGCAAGGTCCGCCCATGGTCCACCAGCACCACGTTGCCGCGCGCCACGCTCACCGGCAGCTTCTCCGCGGGCGGAGGGGTCTCGCCGCCGCCCGTGAAGTCCTTCCGCTTCGGCAGGGCGGCAGGAGCCTCCACGTCCCACAGGCACAGCTCGAAGGGCAGCGCGTCCTCCGCGCCCCATTCGATGTCCACCACGTGCTTGCCGAGCAATGGATCTTCGGTGAAGGCCACGCGCGTCAGCCGCACCGCGTGACGCCGCGTGGGGTCGGCGTCCTCCGGATGACCCGTGACGGCGCCACGCACCTCCTCCATCAAGAGCACCTGTCCGACCGCCAGCTTCTTCAGCGCGTCGTCCTCGTTGAGCAGCGACGCGGAGGTCGCCCCCTCGGGCAGACAGCACTTGTCCTCGCCCCAGGTGTAGAAGCACATCTCGCCGTGCTTCCAGACGAGTCGCAGGTCGTGCAGGGACTCGAAACACTCGGCGCCTTCGCTCACCGCCACGTCGAGTTCGGACGCGTTGAGCACACGAGGTCCAGGCGCCGTGGTGGTGAGGAACAGGGTCCCCGGAGTCAGCTCCGTGGGGCCCTCCAGCACGAAGCCGTCCGCGCCCTCCGACACCTCCACCGCCACCCAAGCCCGAGCGTTGCAGCCGTCGTGCATCGGGTAGTCGAGCAACCGCGCATGCCGCCGGACCGAGGTGCGCTTGCGTGCGGTACCGAGGTACGCCTCGGTGGCCGCCGCGTCCTGGTAGTAGCTGAGGTGATCGGCCGCGTAGGCCATCACCTCCACGAGGGCCACGCCCAGGTCCGCCGCGTTGCGCTCCTTCCACTGCGGCGACACCTGCGACAGGCGGTCCAGCATCAGCCGCCGGAAGCTGGCGAAGTCGCGCGTGAGGTAATCAATCTGGGGGTCCGCGCCCACGACGGGAGCGCCCATGGACGGCGGCGCGCAGTCGAACTCGCTGGGGCACTCGACCTTGAAGGAGAAATCCACGCGGGACAGCAGCACGTCGAAGCCCGCGGGAGGCACGGTGTCATCCACCGAGCGCCGCAGCACGAAGGCGTAGGTGGAGAAGTCGCCCACGGAGTCCGTGCGCACCACCAGCCATTCCTTCGCATCGGAGCGAGTCGATGCCGTGCTCCAGGCGCCGTCATCGACCTCCGCCGGAATGCGGTCCAGGCGATACACCCACTCCACGTCGACGTCGCGCAGGCGCACCCCGCCTTCGATGGCGACGTTCTCGGGCGTGAGGGTGTCCGGCAGTGGCTTGAAGAAGTGCACCCAGAGGGTCTTCTGCCGAGGCACGCCCAGCACCACCGCCTCGGCGTCCAGCACCTCCAGGTAATCAATGCCGTTGAACCCGGAGTTCGGTGCCGCGACGAGCTGACGCCGCCGCTCGCTCTTGCAGACGTAGCGCTCACCCATGTCATGTCCCCCGGGAAAGCTGCGCCACCTGCCGCTGCTGCGTGCGGCGCACCACGTACCGCACCGTCACCTGCAACGTGCTCTCGACGCCGAGCACCTCCACGGCTTCGACTTGAATGAGGTCCCCCAGCCACTGCTGAAGCGCGCCCTGCACCAGGAACTGGGTCGCGGTGGCCAGCTCTTCACTGTTCGGCGCGAAGACGAGCTGCCCCAGGCCCGTACCGAACGTGGGCCGATTCACGCGCTCGCCGGGCGAGGTGAACAACACCTGCTCGATGAGCTGCCGCACATGAGCGTCCAGGTCCGCGTCGGCCGTACGGCCTCGCCCGTCGATGCGGAATGGGAAGGCGATCTGCATGTCAGGTCCCCTTCACTCGGACTTGGGTCATCACGACCTGGGGCGGGCCCGCGGGCGTCTGCAGGGCGGTGAAGGTCATGCCCGTGCTGGACTGGAGGATGACCGGCTGCCCGCTCGCGCGGACGCGCGTCGCCGGCACGAGCCACTGCACGCGAATGCATGGGCTGGGCCCGTTGGGCGGAGGCTGCATCGGACAACCGGACACCAGGTACTGGTCCGCCATCGTGGCCAGCGGCTGACCCGCCACCTTCACCCGTGGGTTGCCCGGAGAGACCTGCACCTGCCCCGAGTGCGGACACATCACCGTGGCGCCGACATGGAGGAGGAATCCCGGCATGGCGTCACATCACCTCGAGCGCACCGTTGTTGACGTTGACGCCCGTGGGGCCGAGCTTCACGTTGGCCGGGGCGAACGACAGCTCGATGCCCGTGGCGGCGAGCACGACCTTCGTCGCCCCTCCTTGCGACAGCTCGATGCCCTGCGAGTTGAAGACGGCCTTGAGCGGCATGGTCACGACGGGAGGGCTCACCTCGAGGGTGAAGCCTCCACCGCCCGGCAAGTCGCTCAACGTCAGGGTGATGCCATCCGTCTTCCACATCTTCATCTGTGGCACGGCGGGTTGAGCTGGCGCCTCGCCCTCGCCCCAGAAGCACCCTGCCCAGATGGCGTAGTTCGGATCGCCGCGCTCGAACTCCACCCAGACCTTGGCGCCGACGGGGGGAATGGCGAAGAAGCCCACGCCCTTGCCGGCGTAGGGCACGCACGGCATGGCCCACGACAATCGGCTGGACCCCAGCACGGTGGGCACGCTCACCTGGACGCGGCCCTGCATCAGCGGGTCGATGTTATTGACCACCTCGCCGCGGTACTTCCCGAAGTACGTGCTCATGGCGGCACCACTGGAGTGAGCGCTCCAAGCCCCTCGCGCGTGAGGGTGAAGCGCTGTTTGTATTCACCGAGCTGAAGCGAGTGCGTGACGCTCTTCACGTAGTAGAAGCCGTCGTGCATCCACCCCACCCCGCGCACGCCCACGAGGCCACGGGGGCGCAACAGGTTGCCGTAGCGCGAGGCATTGAGCTCCCCCGAGGCCGTGAGCACCGTGTCCGTGGACTCGTCCGTCATGGACTGGGCCTTCGCGTACGCCTGCACGTAGGACATGGCATCAGGCACTTCGAGCAGCGTCTTGCGCACGTGGGGCTGGTGGACCAGCAGCGCGGGCAGCGCGGCGAGCGGAGGCAGGCGCGTGCTGATGAACGTCTGCACGGGGATGGCCTTCCCAAACACCAGGGCATTGCCAGACACCGTCGTGGGTGCCAGCGCGTTGTACTGGAAGCTGATGGAGTCCACGTTGGTCTGCGCGCCCATGTTGACGGACAGGGCGGGCTGCGGAACTCCGGCGCGAAGGGGCGGGCCCCAGTACGCCGTGTTCATCAACGGCGCGGGCCCTGGCTCCACATAGAAGACGTACCCGAACCGGCGAGCCATCTCCTGGAGGTACGCGTAGTCCGTGCCGCGGTAGACCGGCGTGCGGATGATGGGCAGCGGCGGATCGATCGCGGGCGGCGGTAGCACCCGGGGCAGCATCTGGTACTTCGCGTAGCGCAGGATGAGCTGCGCGACGATGAGCGGCTCCACCTGCGCCGGGTTCTCGTGGACCGACTGCTCCAGGTCCATCATGGTGCTCAGGTCCTCGCCCGTGATGGTGAGCGTGGACGCGCCGGGCTGCTCCGAGGGCGTGAGCTGTCGATGCGTGATGACGCCGTCAAACAGCACCTGGGGCACGACGTTGAACGTCACCACCAGGACGACGCGATTGAAGGGCTGCAACAGCGGGTTGGACAGCAGCCCGAAGTCCAGCAGCGACAGCGGCCCCGCGCGGCCCACGCCGAAGGTGATCTGAAAGCCCGAGCGCCCCTGGTCGGTGTGGGTGACCTCCACGCGCTGCACCGCCTCGATGAGCGGCTGCGGCGCGGGCACCGGCACCACCGGTCCCACCATCATCAGGAGGTTGACGCCCAGGAGACTCATGGTCGCTCAGAGTTCCGGCATGGCGATGCGCACCACCGCCCCCGGCTCCTCCATCACGTCGAAAGGGTTGAGCACGTCATTCGCATCGCAGACGCGCCAGAACTGCTCCGGGTCGCCGAGCGTGCGCGCGGTCAACAGGTCCAGACGATCTCCCTCCGTGACGGTGATCTCCGCGAGCAGGCGCATCTCCTGCCCCGAGGGAAGGAAGCGGCGGCGCTTGTACGCAGCCACGCGCCCGTCCGGCAGCGTCAGGGTCACGGTCTCCAGCACGGCGTAGCGACTGGTGGGATCGAACATGCGCGAGTCACCTCGGCAGCGCGCTGGCAGCACCCGACACGCTGCCAACCACGGCCATGGCCTCCTTGATGACCTGGTGAGAGAAGAAGAGGGCGTAGCCCGGGTGCCCCAAGGGCAAGTCGTTGTAGGTGAGCACCCGCAGCGCCAGGGACACCTTGGCCCGGATGGGATTGAGGGCCGGGTCGTAGGCCTCCTCGGTGATGGAGAACTCGGTGAGGCGCACCGGCACCACGCGCTTCGGGCCCCAGACGAACAGCGTCATGGACGACACGTTGGGCAGCACCTCCAGCACGCCCGCCTGCATCAGCCCGGCGTTGAGCAGCACCTGCGCCGTCTTCGGATAGACGAGCATCTCCAGCGCGGAGAGCTGCGGGTAGATGCCCATCGTCGTCGCGATGGGCTGGGCCGACGCGAGCTGATCCGTGGCGTCGATCTCCACGTCCAGCTTGATGGTCTCCAGCGGGGGGCCCTTGAGCCGCTGGGCCTCGGTGCGATCGCCGCTGTCCCCCGCCATCTGGGGTTGCAGCGTCCGCGTCATCGTGTCCGGGTTGTACTGGAACACCACGACGCTGGAGACCGGGTTCATCGGATCCATGCCGATGATGGCGCCGCGCTGCGTGCGCGGGGTCCGCGGGAAGGTGCTCATCGTCGCCGCCCCTCCGCGTTCAAGCCCGAGTACAGGGCGCGCGCCACGCTCGTGCCCATCGCCTCGGGCGAGGCGCCTGGCGTCACGGTGAGCGGCCCTCGCGCCAATCGGGAGGCCAGCGCGGACGCGTCCACGTGCGCGGGCAGGCCTTGCTCGCCCAGGAGGCGAGACAGCTCCTCGCGCAGGGCCTCCGCGACGCGGTGACGATGCGCGGCGGGGACGCCCTGGAGTACCAGCTCGTCGATGTGCAGCGCGATGCGTTGCGGCCTCATGTCCACCCCGCCACCTCGGCCTCGGCCAAGGGCTTGTCCAGCTTGCTGAACTCGGCGCGCACCGCGCGCTGGAGGTGCGCCATGCGCACGGGCTCGCCGGCGTCCGCCGCCAGGAACGCGGCGTTGAGCGCGATGGTCCGGATGTTCCCGCCCGTGACGCTCAGCTTCGCCAGCCGCGTCACCTCCAGCGCCTCGGTGGGCGTGGAGGGCGGGAACATGCGACGCCAGATCTCCGCGCGCTGCGTGGCATCCGGGAACGGGAACGGCACCACGAAGCGCAAGCGCCGGAGGAACGCGGTGTCGAGCGCGTCCTTCATGTTCGTGGTGAGGATGGCCAGTCCCCGGTACGCCTCCATCTGCTGCAGGAGGTAGCTGACCTCGATGTTGGCGTAGCGGTCGTGGCTGTCCTTCACCTCGGTGCGCTTGCCGAAGAGCGCGTCCGCCTCGTCGAACAAGAGGATGGCCCCGCCCTCCTGCGCGGCCTCGAACACGCGGCGCAGGTTCTTCTCCGTCTCGCCGATGTACTTGCTGACCACCTGCGACAGGTCGATGCGGAACAGATCGAGCCCCAGCTCTCGCGCGAGCACCTCGGCCGCCATCGTCTTGCCGGTTCCGCTGGCCCCGGAGAACAGCGCGCTGATGCCCAATCCGCGCGCGCCCTGCTCGGCGAAGCCCCACGTCTCGTACACCTTCACGCGCTGACGAACGCAGGCGGCCACCTGGCGCAGCAGCGCCTTCTGGGACTCAGGCAGGACGAGCGCATCCCAGCCCGCCGAAGGCTCCAGGCGTTGCGCCAGCTCCGCCAACCGAGGCCGGGCCTGGAGCCGACATGCGGCCCAGAGCGACGCCGAGGAGGAAGCCTGGGTCCCGCCTCGCACTTCCGCGCTGGCCGCCCGGATGGCCCGCATCGAGAGGTCGAACTGGGAGACGACGCCCTCCACCGCGCCATTCACGAGAGCAGCGGAAGGCCCGAGCGCCTCGCGCCACAGCGCCCCCTGCTCGTCACGCGTGGGCCTGCCGACCTCCAGGTGCAGCACGGTCCGTCCGCGCAGCCGCAGCGGCTCAGCGCTGGTGACGAAGACGAGTCCAAGCGAGCGCTCGATGAAGGACGCCGCGGCACGCAGCCCCTCCGCTCCCGCCGCCTCGTCGCACTCCACGAGCAGGCCACTGCCGGAGAGCACGGCCTCGCGCTCCCACACGCGGCCCAGCGTCGCGCGGTCCTCCACGGAGAGGGGCAGATTGGATGCGCGCAGCGAGTGCAGTCGGAGCCCGAGCGCCGAACAGGCGGCGGAGGCCACCACCTGGGCGCAGTCGGGATCCGTGCTGCTCAGCTGCACCACCCCGCCGCCCTGCGGACTCCGCTCGCAGGCCACGCGGATGCGCTCCACCAGCGCGGCATGAGAGGGCGGCAACGACAGGGCGGGAGCCACGGGCGACACGAGATCGCGGAGCCGTCGGTCCAGATACGAGAGCCCCGCGAGGTAGTGCAGCACGCGCTCATCGACGCGCACCGGCGAGCTGGTGAGCCCGTCACCGGGCGCGAGCGTCACGAGTTCCCACCGACGCAGCGGGGCCACGGGCGTCAGCGCGCTCCAGTGCGCGTCCGGCAGCGCCCGGAGCGCCAGGCCCAGCGTGAACCACGGTCGCCGCGCCTCTCCCTGCGCCGCCCCGCACGCCGCGCCCACCCCCGCGCCCAGCTCCAGGCCCGCGCTGCACAACAGGATGTCGCGCTCGAAGGGCGACAGACCGAACGCCGCCACGAGGACATCGAGCGCGGAGGGCGCCGGCATCGCCGCTTGGGCCTCGGCGAGCGCGGCCCGGGCGGCTGGCAGGTCATCGACCCCTGCTGGAACTTCCGCCCCCGTGGCTCGCGCATGGACCAGCAGGTGTGCGCGCACCACGCTCAGCGCCGCCGAGAGCGTGCGTTGGTTCGCCTCCTGCCACGAGCGCTCCGCCGACGGTCCGCTCATGGGAGAACCACCTGCTGAGCGGCATCGAACACGGGCGGCGTCACGCTGCGATCCACGACCAGCGACTCCACCCCATCCACCCGCACGCGCGCGTAGTGCATGCCCGAGGGCGCGGACGGCACGGTGAAGGCAATCGTCCCCACGGGGCCGCCTCGCGCGGGTGCCGCCACCTCGCGATCGCCCAGCAGCAAGGACACGCGCTGCGCTTCGCGCGCCTGGGGAGCGAAGGTCGCGGTCACCGTGACGGAATCATCCGGTGCCCGGGCGGACACACTGAGCGCGCTGACTCGTGGCGCCAGGGCCATGGCCAGCGGATAGGTGACGCGCGGAGGCATCCCGGGCCGCTGGATGACCACGGCCACCGAGTACATGCCGGCGGGCCATGCGACCGGGTCGTTCGGAATGACCACGGTGATCCGAGCGTCGGACGCCACCGATGCGGACAGATCCACCGGCGCCGTCCAGCGCGGGTGATGAAAGCGCACCGCCACCGAGTCCCCCGCGAGGTTCGCCCCCAGCAGCGTCACCGTCTCGCCGAGCCGCGCCCCCGTGAATGGATCCACGGGCTGAACGGACTCCAGCACCGGGAACGGCGGGGTCATCTCCGGGTGCGTGGTGATCACGGGGCTCAGCACCGGAAGCGGCGACCGGCGCGGACGCGCGCTCTCGATGAGCACGGCGGAGACCTGGTACGCGACGGAGATGCGGTACTGAGTCTGGAACGCCGTCCACATCTTGGAGACGTCATCCAGCGGCATCGGATCCAACGTGAGGCGGACGCGCTCCACCTGCTGGTAGAGGTCATTGCCCGGGAGCGCCGTGCGGATCTCCTCGGGGCCCAGCACCGCGTGGTCGTACAGCACCAGCATCGCGCGCCCCAGCAACGAGTGACTTCCGACGTCATCGTCGCCTGGTCCGTAGGCCGTGAGCAGGTAGCCAAGGCGAAGCGCGAGCGGCGGAATCCCACCCTCACCCGCGCGGCCTGGAGCAGGCAGCTCCATGTTGCGCAGCGCCGGGTTCGGGTTCACCTGGAAGAGGAAGAGGTTGAGCTGATGGGTCGACGCGTCCTTGTCGCGCGCTCGATCCGGAGGCACGGTCGTGACCGCGAGGTCGGGTGTGTCGCCGTGGAGCCGATTGAACAGGAGGGCTCGCAGTGTGGCGGTGACCGCCGCGATGGAGAGGGGGTTGCTCATCGCCCACCTCCGTTGCGGCGGCGCAGGTACTCATCAAGGGACAGCGACGGCGTCCCACGCGAAGGAGGCGGCTTCGGCGAGGCCGCCGGCGCCGCGGCCCGCACCTCGATGCGACCGATGGTCACCTGCACCACGGGCGCTGGTGCGCCCTCCCCTCCCTCCAGGACCCGCTCGCGCCCCCGCGACAAGGACCCAGGGAGAGCGGACTCCCCCTCTCGCGTGAGCGGCCTTGCCACCAGCCCATCCTCTGCGAGCGCACGCGACACCCGCCGCGCTCCGGACGTGGGCTGCTCGCCGCTCATCGTCCGCGCGGACAACGGGGCGCGGGTCCGCGACGCGACATGCGTCCCCGCGGCGACCTCCCGCGCCTCCGCGGCGACGTCGCGCACGTCGACGTTCTCCCGCGCTCGCGCCCCGACGCCTTCCTCGGGAGCCGGCTGCGGCCCGCGTGGCTCAACGCGCCGTGCGGGATTTCTGGGCAGGAACGTCTCCGAACGGTGGCCCACTGCACTCGGCTGCGGAGCCGCGACAACGTTGGGGACGGGCAGCGCGACTTCGCGCTCCAAGGGCTCGGGCCTCGCGACCTCGCCACTCCCTTGAGGGCGAGGCGCGACGTCACCGCGACCTGTCACGGCTCCAACAGCAACGAGCGGACTTCCCTCACCGCCTGGATCCACGACCACCGTGGAGGCTCCGCGCATCGGAGCGCCCGCACGACTCGGCTCGGCACGCGGCGGCACTGGAGCGGACAGCGTCGGCGCGGCGTGCGCGGGCAGCGCATCCGGCGACGACAGCGCCCGAGTCACCTGGAGCCACGGGGCCTGTCGGATCGCCCCAGGCATGGGCGCGCCAGCGGGCTCCCCTTCGGACGCAACGGCCCCGCCCTCCGCCTCTGGCATCAGCTCTGCGGGCGCGAACATCGAGGCGATGCGTGGCCCGACCCCGGACTCGGGTTGCAGCTGCCGGCTCACCAGATGGCTCAAGTAGTCGCTCATCGCGCCACCATCTCCAGGTAGCGCTGCCGCTTCCATGGACTCATCGCGAGGATGCGCTCCTCGGACCAGCCATAGGCGCGAGCCAGCACGTGCACCTCATGGAGCGCGCGCTGCGCCCACGCCTCGACCTCCCGCCACAGGAACTCACCGATGTCGAACATCGGTGTCCACGCGTGTCGACACGCGGGACACGCCACGGCCAGCTCCACGCGCGCCTGCGGATCCGCGCGCTCCATGGCGTCCGCCACCGCGACCTCCACCTCCGCTGGCAGCTCCGAAACGCTCACCGCGTGGCCCTCCCGGATCGCCTCCGACACACACCGCGCCAGCAGCCGCCTGCGCGCCCCGCCCGCATCCAGTCCGGACAGGCTCGCGAGGTCCCGACTGTCAGGCAGCCGGAACCGCACCACGTATTCCCCTCGCGCCACCTCCAGCACTTCCGGAACGACCTCCGGCGGTGCCACCCGCAGCGCGCTCACCGAGAGCGTCAGCTCCACCCGCTCGCCGCACGCGGGACACGACACCCGCCCCACCAGCTGCGCACCGAAGGTCCCCTCGCGCACCGCGAGCAGGAGCGCGTCCCGCTCGCCCACGGACAGCTCCGCCAACGCCTCGGGCGTCGCGTCCGGGAACGCCGCGCACAACAGCGCGAGCGCGCGCCCCGGTCCCGCATGCGGATGACCTGCCTCCCAAGCGCCGAGGAGCTCTGGCGCCGACAGCGAGCGCATCGCGCGTCACCCGGTCAGGAGTTGGGGGGCTCCAGGAAGCTCGGCTCGGTGGGCTCACCCACCTCGTAGTCGCGCTCCCAGCCTTCGTTCTCCAGCTTGAGGTGCTGGATGGCGACGGCGTTCGCGTTCGCATCCAGGTCCGGCAGCGCCTGGAACTCCGACACCCACGCGCGGAACACGCGGTAGGAGATCGCGAGCTGCCCGGCCTCGTTGTAGACCTCGATGATGAGCTCCTTGCGGAAGTCCTTGAGGGACACCTCCGCGCCGAGTCCGGAGCCGTAGTTCCACACCTTGTTCGCCCACTGCTCGAACTCGCGGTCGTGCGTGACGCCGCGCTCCAGGGTGATGGCCTCGTACTCGGTGCGGCCGGGCGACTTGCGACTGCTGCTCGGATCGCCGCCCTCGCGGTGCTTGACGACCTCCGTGGTCCGCTTGAGCGCGCTCACCTTGCTCACGCCCGCCACGTACTTGCCGTCCCACTTCACGCGGAACTTGAAGTTCTTGTACGGATCGAACCGCTGCGCATTGACGCTGAACTGGGCCATGGGGAGTCTCCTTACGCCTCGCTCTGACCAGCCATCTGCTGCAGCTTGAGCACCACGAACTCGGCCGGCTTGAGCGGCGCGAAGCCCACGATGATGTTGACGACGCCCCGGTTGATGTCGTCCTGCGTGGTCGTCTCCTTGTCGCACTTGACGAAGTACGCCGCGCGCGGGGACGCCCCCTGGAAGGCCCCCTGTCGGAAGAGGCTCTGCATGAACGCGCCCACGTTGAGGCGGATCTGCGCCCAGAGCGGCTCGTCGTTGGGCTCGAACACCACCCACTGGATGCCCCGGTACAGGCTCTCCTCGATGTAGAGCGCGAGGCGCCGCACCGGCAGGTACTTCCACTCGTCCGCCAGCAAGTCATTGCCGCGCGTGGTGCGCGAGCCCCACACCACGCGCCCGGCGGCCGGGAGCGAGCGCAGACAGTTGAGCCCGAGCGGATTGAGCTGGCCATTCTCCAGGTCGGTCAACGGCACGCTCAGCTTGGAGACCCCCGCCAGCTGCGCGTCCAGGCCCGCGGGCGCCTTCCAGATGCCGCGCGCGGTGTCCGTCCGGGCAATCACCCCAGCCACGGCGCCGCACGGCGCGAAGGACTCGAGCTGATCCTCCCGCAAGGGGTTGGCCTCCACCAACCAGGGAAAGTACATGGCGGCGTTCTTGCTGCGCAGTGAGCTGCCATTGAAGCCCGCCACCGCCTTGGCCACGGTGTTCCACGCGCGAGGAGGGTCCGCGACGAAGATGGCGCGACGGGCCTGCGAGTACGTCGCCGCATCCACCGCCAGCGCCGACTCGATGTCGCCGTCGTCCGCGAACCCATGCGGCGGAATGCACAGCAGGTTGAAGATGTCTGCCTTCTCCAGCGCGTACAGGCCCTTCTTGTCCGCCTGAAGCCCGGTGCCCGAGGTGAACTCGGCCCGGGTGAGCACCGCGCCGTCATCTCCCTGCGTCGTCGGCGTGGAGGGGACGGGCTTGTTGTCCGTCACGGTCGAGGCCGGAGGCCGAGGCGCCGGAGACGGCAGCGCCGCCAGGTCCACATGCAAGAGGTCGGAGTTCTGCGCCAGCACGTTGGGGTAGTAGCGAGGACTCGTCGAGTCGATGGAGAGGTTGAGGAACGTCTCCGTCGCGTTGGTGCCCACGTCGTTGAGCGTGAGGTTGAAGAGCTTGTCGTCCTCGCTCTGGGTCCCGCTCTTCGCGGTGTTGTAGTCCACCACCACGCGCAGGTTGTTGCCCCACGTCCCCTCGCTCGCCGCGATGAACGGTGCCGTGCCCAACAGGAAGGTGGCGGCCTTGGCGTCCTTCTGCAGCCGCACGACGATGGCCTGCCCGCCACCATTGAGGAAGTAGTCGCGCACCGCGAAGGTCAGCGGGCTGCCCAACCACAGTCCTCCGAAGACACGCTCGAAGTCGCCATAGCCATTGACGATCACCGGGTCGTTGGTGGCGCCTCGCCGCGTGCGCCCTACGAAGGCGGTGATGGACGTGGGCACACCCGAGATGGTGCGAACCCCACTTGGAATCTCCTCGACGTAGACGCCCGGATAGCTGACAGCAGCCGGCATAGAGTCGCCCTCCCAATGCAATGGGTTCTGAATGCCCGGACCGCGGCTCGAACGCAGACAGGGCCTAGCGGCGCGCGCACCAAGGCCTCGCGCACCGGTGCAGCAAGCACGTCCGTGAACTCAGCTCATGGATTCGCGAATGACTTCCTGATGCATCGGCCCCCCGCCGAGGAATCCCTGAAGATTCCACGCATACAAAGTCGCCCAGCAACAATGCCAAAATCAGAACGCCCTGTCACCCAATCCTTGACAAAAATCCCCAACCCAGCCCGTTCCTACCCCATGGAGAGGACGCAATCACAGACCTCCAACATCCCATCACCAGACACAATGACTCATCATTTCCAGCTCAGTTCGCGCATCCTTGCCGCGGCGCACCACGCCGCAGGGGTTTTGAGAGACATTGAAGAAGAACCCCATGAGCGGAATTGCGGCGCGCACAGGCGCCACTGTGAACCCGCCATCGGATCCGCGCGGCACGCCCCTCGGTTTCGGAGGTGCAACGGGGCGACCGAGGCCGCCCCGGCACCTCTCTCAACGAAACCGCCGGGTGCGCGTCACCACATCCCAGGCTTCCAGGTGTCCGAGGCGTTCGTGGAGGAAGGCAGCGAGATGGACGGAGCACTCTGGACGTGAGGCCCCAGGATGGCCGGCAGTGAGGGCGTCAGCGTGCCCACGAACAAGACACCCCGAGCACCGTCGTCCGAAGTCTTCTCGTCGAGCTGGATATAGGCGCTCTGCCCTGGCATGGAGCGGAGCCTGTCCATGGGCGTCGCGCCCACGACGCCACAGACGAGGCGCCCCTCCGGGTTCAAGTCGCAACCCCATCGCGTGCCTTGCGCGAAGCCCATCTCCAGAACCGTTGGCGCCGAGCCCTTGGCTAGCAGAGGCGCGGCTGCTCCGCCCGTCTTGATAGGGCCTCTGCCAGAAGCGTCCGGCCAGCAGACTGTCCTGATTGGCCGGGGCACCCGGCGAAGCGAGGTAGGCATCCAGACGCGCCTGCTCGGTCGCGGGAATGGACAGCCCCAGGACGACGGGCAGGCCCGTCTCGGCGAGCTGACAGAGGATGTCTCCCACGGACTGGGGCATCTCGTTCGAGCCGAGCTGCTCACCAATCAAGAGCGTGAGCGTCGGGGAGATGAGCGGCTCGAGCCCGCGCACCCGCTCGCCGCACTTCCCCTGGAGAGACTCGCGCTCCTTCCAGCGCGCCACGTAGAAGTCCGCTTCGCGCACGGGCGTGAGTCGCGGCTCGTCGACGATGTCGCCGCCCACCAACTCCAGGGACGGTGCGGACTCCAGCCGAAGCGTGAGCGCCTTCTCCAGCTCCAGATCTCGCTGGCCCACCTGAACGCCGCGCTGCTCGCCTTCGGGGTTGTCGGGGCCCGCGGAGAGACGCGTGGGCCCCCTGGAGCGAAGGACCGCGTTCTGTTCCGCCCGCTCCCGCAGCATCTTCCACCACTGCTCCTGATGCTCCACGTCGTTCCCCATCTGGACCGTGGACATCCGGAAGATGCGGACCACGGACTGCCGAGGCGCCACGCGCAAGCCCGTCACCAGGTATCGCGAGAACTGAACGTTGCCCGAGCCCTTCTGCGCTGGAGGCTTCCAGGTGGTGAGCAACTGGGTCTCATCCTGGGTGTTCTCGAAGACGAAGCCGTGCTCCTGAAGCAGCTTGCGCGTCTCCCCCAGGGCTTCCGCCAGTGGCTTCTGGAAGACGTGTTCATAGCGGGGCTGGGAATCCTGGACCGTCTCGGAACGCCCACCGTGGGCACATCCCGCGCCAATGACAGACATCCCCAGAAACAGGATCGAAGCCCATCGTGAACGCATGGATCCTCCGTGGCGCACGCCCGATCCATTGCGCCAACCTGCGCTATCCTGCCCCACCTAGGAATTCAAACGACCCGGTGCGGGGCCGCCTATTGTGGACTCCGCGACTGGCAGCGGACGGGAGCGCCGCGCGGAGGGCGTCCGTCCATGGGGCACGTCGAGGTTTCCGAGTGAACTCCCCCCCGAACGAAGCCCTCGTGGCCAACCGGCAACCCGTGTACGTGCCGACGCAGCACACAGGAGGCTCGAACATGGACCTGCAGCTCAAAGGGAAGCTGGCGCTCGTCACGGGCGCCACCGCGGGCATCGGCCTTGCCATCGCGCGGCGACTGGTCACCGAGGGCGCCCAGGTGGTGATCTGCGGTCGGAATCAGCAGAAGCTGGATGCCGCCGCGGCGCAGACAGGCGCCAGAGGGGTGCTCGCGGATCCTTCGACCGCGGCTGGCGCCGCCGCGCTGTTCGCCGCGGTGCCCGCCGTCGACATCCTCGTCAACAACCTGGGCATCTACGAATCCAAGCCCTTCACCGAGATTTCCGACGACGATTGGCGTCGGTTCTTCGAGGTCAACGTCCTGTCCGGCGCCAGGCTCGCTCGCGCGTACTTCCCCGTCATGCTCCAGCGAAACTGGGGCCGCATCATCTTCATCGCCAGCGACTCGGCGCTCATCGTGCCGCCCGACATGATCCACTACGGGATGACCAAGACGGCGCAGCTCGCCATCTCCCGTGGACTCGCGTCAGCCACCAAGGGCACCCGGGTGACGGTCAACTCCGTCCTGCCCGGCACCACTCGGTCGGAGGGCATCGTCGCGTTCCTCAAGAGCGTATCGGACGACCCGGATGCACCCGACGCGGAGATTGAACGCGCCTATTTCGCCAAGGAACGCCCCACCTCGCTGATCCAGCGAATGATTGAGCCGGAAGAGGTCGCGGCGATGGTTGCCTATGTGGCAAGCCCGCTCTCCGCCGCCACGAACGGCGCGGCCATCCGTGTCGATGGCGGAATCACTCCCACCATCGTGTAAGGCGAAACCTTCATGCGCGGGGTGCGCCCCTCCCATTGGACAGACATTGACCTCCGCGCCACCGGGAACAGGGTTGCGCGCGCTCGACGAGGAGTGGTCTCGTAGCGGAATGCCAAGACGCCTGAGCTGCATCCTTTCCCTGCTGATACTCGTGGGTTGTGCGAGTCACCCGGCGAAGACGCACACGCCCATCGAGAAGCCGCACCAACCCTCATCGCCGACGACGTATCGGTTCGACGGCATCGAAGCCTTCGGCTCGCGGCGCCATTCCCAGGCGGAGCTGCTGGCGCCCTACCTCGGCGCGATGCCCGCCGAGGGCACGCTGCTGGACATGGCGTCGAAGGACGGCGACGCGTTCATCCAGATCTTGGCGAAGGGCAAGGAGCAGCTGTTGGCGCAGTACGGCTTCGCGATGGTGCGCAACTCCGTCACGGCCTACGAGAAGGACCGAACGCTGCGCGTCACCGTGGACGTGGTGGACCGCGAGGACGCGTGGAGGCTTCAGTACGATGCAGCCCCCACGGGCTCGGTGGCCGATCCCGCTGGGCTGCTGGCCGCCTGGACGGCGTACACGACACGCATGTGGCAGCTCGTCAAAGCGGGCGCCATTTCATCCGACGTCACGGAGCCCTGCCGTGCCTTCCATTGCTTCTACGGCCCTGGCCACCCCGAGCTGATGACGCTGGAGGAGCCCATCCTGGCGGGCGTGCCGAAGCACTTCGCGACACTCGTCCTGATGCTTCGCACGGACACGGACCCGAGCAAGCGAGAGACGGCCGCGTACCTGCTGGCCTATGGCCCCACGCGCGAAGCAGTGGCTGAAGCCTTGGTACCCGCGATGAGCGATCCGCACGAAGCGCCGCGCAACGCGGCGATGCGAGTCCTCTGGGAGCTGCAGGAGAAAGCGGACCACCCGATGGTGCCCCTCGAGAAGGTCCTGCGCGGACTCCAAGGACCACTCATCACCGACCGGAACAAGGCCGCGGGACTGCTCTCGGCCCTCGTCCACAAGGACGCCTCGGCACGCGACCGGATCCTCCGGGAGACAGGGGACCTCCTCCTGGAGATGGCGGGCACGAAGCAGTTGGTTGAACGGAAGCCCGCGCTCGATGTGCTGCGCGCCCTGTCCCGCCAGGACTTCGGCGACGATGTCCCCGCTTGGCGCGCCTGGGTCGAAAGCACCTTGAGCGCGGGGTCGGAATCACAACCCACCCACAAAGCAGCAAATCAAGCATTAATGAGTAAACCATGAAGAAAGTGTGAACCGGGCGTGAGGCCCTCCCCCAGCGATTGCAGGAGTCTGCTCCTGGCAACCCACGCGGCGCTCTCCCAGTGCGGCTGCGCATGGCGAGGGCTGCGAACTCACGCTTCGGGGAACACGAATGCTTTGCAGGACTCAAGTCAGGCCCTCCTCCATCAAAGAATCACTCACGCAGCGCCCCCAAGCATCGGGGGCGCGCGAACATGGAATGCAGCCATTGCGCTGGTGCTCGCAGACCCAACCAGGGTCCCCCATGCCCGTCAGCGCGGGCCTCTCTCGAATGGTGGGGATGGTCGCCATCCTCACCCTGCTGTCCGCTTGCTCCGGCGGGCGGAGGTCCACCGATGGTGGCCTCGAACTCCCGGAGGTCGAGCTCCCCTCCACCACGGTGGGACTCAACTACGAGGCCTTCCTCACGGCGACGGGTGGCGCACCGCCTCTGCGCTACTTCCTGACGCCGCCGCCTGGCTTCTCTTTCTACACCGCGGAAGGACGACTGACGGGCTCAGGCACGGAGGCCGGCGACTACTCGCTCACCGTGACGGTGAGAGATGCATCGGGTGACGAGGACACCCGCACGTATGCGTTGAAGGTCTGCCCCGAGCCTGAGATCTCCAATGCCACGATTCCCAGCGCCACGACTGGCGTCAATTACAAGCAGACCCTCGTCGCCACGGGGTGCGCTCCGCTGAAGTGGTCCC